>DASYXZ010000146.1:0-46010 GCA_035934315.1 Terriglobia bacterium
GCGAGGGAACAAATCGCCGGACCCATTCGTCCGGGAGTATACGTTCATGTTGTCCAGCATTGCGTAGCCAATCGCCCACCCAATCCGGGGCGTTATAGAATGCTCTTTGAGACAGCGGGCGGCCGGCGACGACTCTTCCGCCCCGGCGACGCGTACCACCCGGCACGCGAAGGCGCCAAGACCACCCCCAATGCGGAGGCTGTCCCGAACGGTTACGCCGGCCTCCTGGCATGGTACCGTGACTGGTGCACGGTCGCAGCCCGGTCTGCTCCGGAGGCGGACCCGCTGCTGGGATTGCTCGGCTCGGGAAAACATCTGTGGGCGGGCGAGCACGCCGATGAGTACGTGAGTCGCTTACGCGAAGGTTGGGAATGAGCCGGGTCTTTTGGGATACCAACCTGTTTATCTATCTGTTTGAGGACTACGGAAACCTCGGTCAGCGCGTAAAGGAACTAAGGCGGGCCATGTTGGATCGAGGCGATCAACTGATCACTTCCACGTTTACACTGGGCGAAGTTCTTGTGAAACCAGTCGAGGCAGGAGACGACGAGTTGATTGAAAAGTATGAACGCGCCATCACTGCGGCCTCGGTGATGCTACCCTTCGACGTGAGGGCGGCAAGAATCTACGCGAAACTTCGAGGCGACCGATCTTTGCGCGCTCCCGACGCAATCCAGTTGGCATGCGCCGCCACCGCAGGAGTGGATCTCTTCATCACCAACGACGCGCGACTTCACGCCAGGCACCTTGAGGGTATCCAGTTCATAGTGTCTCTGGACCGGGCGCCGTTTTGAAAGTTTTTCGAGTGCCGCTGACCTCCGCGACATCGATTGCACCGCCTCAGAGATCAAGGTGGAAGGAGCTCGGTATCCGGAAAGGCTCGAGCGGATGACGGGTCTGTGAGTGGATGGCGGTTAGGGTGACGAGGTAGAACGCGTAGCCACGTCAGTGATTCTCTGACCGTGGGCTTGTCGGCGTGAATTAAATATCCCGACGCGATACAATCGGCCCGACCAAATGCGTTTCATCTCTGTTGGACACTCGAATTGTGTTGCCCGGCGCGAGAAACCCCATGGTCAGAAAATCACTGACCATGGCTACCAGCTGGGCGCAGCCGCGACATGGCGCGGGAATACGGCACGATGGTGGCCACTGCCAAAGAGGAGACTTGCTTGTGGCTGGCCTGCTGTCCTATTTTTTCATCGTGGGAGGATTGAAGACGCCACGTGTTGACCCTACGTAAATTTTGGCTGATTCCGCCCATCGTTCTCCTGGCCGTGGCGCTGGGCGCATATATCATGCGGGAGCGGCTGGAGCGCGTCGTAATCGCTTACCGAATCAGCCAAGCGCACATCTTCACTCCGCCGCCGGGCCTGGGCGAATCATGTTGGCGCCGGCTCTGGGAGAGCGCCCACTTTTATTGGGACTTCTCAGAATTTCCTGTGGCCAGGAACAACCGACTGAAACAATTCGATCCCGTTCTGCGGCCACTGGTAAGGGAGATCGTCCGCCGGCAATCCGCAGGAGAAGGGATGCAGTATTCGATGCACATTTATCGTGAGGTCCGCTGGCTGCTCAATTTCACGCCTGATACCGAAGCGATCCGGGCGAGGATGGCCGACCTCGGCCAGAGTCTTTCCGAGCCTGCGGAACAAAAGCTGGCCACCGAGCAACAGGCTTCGGACGGAAGCTGGGGGCTGGGAATTAAGGCTTGGTATCTCAGACTTTATTATTCTGTCGACCAGATCAAGAGTTGCCGGGAAAGTCCGCAATATCCGTTAGCTTTCCTGGATCGCATCAATTCTCCGAAAAGACTCACCGCACAGCTCAATTCTGTGCTGCTCGATGACCTCACGAAGACTCAGGAATTCAACCGCGAACAGCTCGACGAAACCTTTTCTGCGCTCGCACGCTTGCTATTCGCGGACCAGCCATCCGGCTGTTACGCGTTTCATCCTGGCCTCCGCGACGCCCTGAGGACATTTGTGGAGCATTGGCAGAATCCCACCACCGGCTGCTGGGGCCAGTGGATAGTGGATCCACAGGGAAGAATCTGGAAAATGGACGACATGGCGATGACTTTTCATGTGGTCTCGGATCTTCACGGCGAGGTGCCGCATCTTGACCTGATCGCAAAGCGGGTGCTCCAACTCGACACAGTGAATTTTCCGGCCGGTATCCGATTCGACGGTCATTACGAGAACCATCTGAACTGGGACGCGGTGAAAATCTTTCGGTACGCTTGGCCAGCGCTTGACGCCGCAACCCGGGAGCGTGCCCGAGCCGAGATTTCCCGAATGCTCAATTGGTGCTTGACCGAGTCTTACCAGCCGGACGGCTCCTTCAGGGTGAGCGAACTGGATGACACGCTCGGCGACGCCTACTACTACGGGGTATGCTTTCTACAGGACGCCGGTTATTTTCACCGAGCGGAACGATTTTGGACCGATCAGGAGCTTCCTGATGCCAAAGCTATTCACGACCGCATCGAAGCGAGGTTGAAATCGATCGGACTCAACGACTCAAAGTTGAAGGATGCTTTTGAAATCCTGCAGGGGCGTTGACATTTCCGATGATCACTCGCGCGCCCGCTCCAAGCGCGACCCGAAGTGGGCCGCGTATCGGGAGCCGACCCTTCTGAGCCACATCTGGGCGTTCGGCAAGCGGGCCAAAAGCCGATTCATGGCCGAAAGCGCATCGGCATCCAATTCGAAAGCGCCGGTTTCAATGTCGATGGCCACGAACTTTCCGGAGTCGGCCGCCTCGTGGCGGGACGCAATCTTTTGCTGATAAATCTTGTCGCACAGCCTGGCGAATTCCGTTTTGCTATAGCGCGGTGTCGAAACCGCCATTCGGCGCCTCCTGCACGGCTGGATCGCGTGCTCGCCCTTCTGCACTGCTATTATACAGGCGCCCCCGGCGCCCCAGCCCCAGATTCTTTCTCCTGACCCCTGCCTTCGTTCATTTGCGGAGGTCAGCCTTGGTGTATTCGGGCTCGTTATCGCCGTAAGCGCGCGCCAGTTGTTGTACGGACAGCCGCAACCAACCGTGCCGCTCGAGCCGGGCGCCCGGACTGCCTGGCACACGCACCCGCTCGGCCAAACTCTGATCGTCACTTCCGGCTGCGGCCGCGCGCAGCGCTGGGGCGGCCCGATCGAGGAGATCCGGCCGTGTGACGTGGTCTGGTTCTCGCCCGGCGAGAAGCACTGGCATGGAGCTAGTCCGACCACGGCCATGACGCACATCGCCATCCAGGAAAAGCGCGACGGGAAGGTTGTCGACTGGATGGAAAAAGTGAGCGACGAGCAATACCAGGGTTGATTGGTCCGCCCATATTCCCAACCTTATCTATCTACCCATAATCTTGTCAGCCCACTGAATGAAATATTTCATGTTGGGGGCGTCCGTGTGTCCGCCGTCATGCTGGCGCCAAGCCAATTGGCCGTCGAGCAAGCCGGAGTTAACGGGCGGCATTTTCGCCGTGTGATAGTCGTCTGGAACGCCGAGGCCCTTCGCGCCCAGCAGCTTGAACACAGGCTGGGCAGCGACCGTCGCCATAAAACTACCCTGATGATCCAGCCATTTGGCATCGCCCTTTTCCGGAACGCCATAGCTGATGAACGTGAGGCGGGGCGCGCAGAGAGCGATCAACTCATGAGAATCCACGGGCAAATCGCCGGCATTTTTGCTTCCAAACGCGGCTTTGGAAGCGCCATATTTCATAAAATTTCCGGCCATCCAATAATATTCGCCGCCGGTGAGGCTTTCCACCGCTTCACCAAAATTGCGGCGCAGGAGCGTGGCGCCGCCTTTTCCGGAAGAACCAATCAAGCCCATGGCAAAGCGCGGTTCAAAAGCAAGCGTGACCAGCGCGGCCTTGCCATATCGAGACACGCCTTCGATGCCAACGTGCTTTGCATCCACGGCGGGGTCGGTTTCCAGATAATCCAAACCGCGCGCCGCGCCCCACGCCCAGGCTCGCAGCGCGCCCCAATCATCCGGCTTGCGGGGCTGGCCGTGATTTACCAACCCAATGATGCCTCGCGTGATGCCCGCGCCGTTATCCGCCTGAATGCTTTCCGGGCTGATGGCGGCATAGCCCCAGCCGGCCGCAATCAGTTGTTGGGTCGGCGTCGGGCCGCTGCCCGGTCCGCGTGGCCCCCCGAAGAATGGGAAAGATGAAGAAGGAATCAGGCTATAGGCAGGATACTGGGCGAGGATCGACTGCATGGCAGGATCGTCCTTGGACAGCAGGGCTCTCAGCTTGGCGTTGATCTTGTCCAAGTCTTCCTGGGGCGGCTGCCTGGGATTGGGAAGAACGCTTGGGCCAAACATCATCAACACCGGCACCGGGCCTTTGGCGTTGGCAGGAACCACCAGCGTCATGGAAATGTCGACGTTAATAAATGGATACCCGGAATTGTCCACATGTCCTGAAAGTTTCTTGACAATCACGGGAACGAAAAAGCCCACAAACTCCCGTTCGCTTACAGTGACGGTCCAGGTCACCTTGGGGACGTTCGGGGGAACACGGCCATAGACCTCGCGTTCCAAATCCTCCACGATTTCCGGACGGCGCTCGCTCCACCACATCTCCGGCGTGGTCACTTTCTTTCCATTTTTCAGCGTCAAAACATCCGGCAAATTCGGATAGGGATTTGCGAGTGACTCATCGTAATTGGCGTGATTCGGCGCAGACTCATTGCCGCTCGGACCGGGACGAAGCGCTTGAATTCCGAGTTGATCCATCATGTTCTGATGGTCCTGTTCGGAGGTAAAGTTCACTGGAGGGGGCAGAGCGCCCGGCGCTGCGCCTTGCGCATTCACTACTGAAGCCGCGAAGCAGGCGAGCGCAGAATAGCAGAACATTAGAAAAAATATTCGAGTCAGAGGAAGTGGTGTCATTTGGAGCCGGCTCAATTTCGCAGCACAGGTCATTCCCGCGAAGGTGGGAATCCAGTCCGGCTGCCGCGCATTTCCATCCGCATTGGTGATGGATTCCCTCTTTTGCGGATATGACAGCGATTGGGATATCCCTTTTAAGGCAGATGACACCACTACCGCTAGCGAGTTTTGTGTTGACATGTGTGCCTCCTGCAGTGTTATTTTTACGATGCTCATCATGAATTTCGATTGAGTTCGGTAAACATCTTAAAGCCATAACATGAGATTCGCACACAAAAAATTGTTGGGGGCAGCGTTGCTAGGCATGGGACTCCTGCTCGCCCGCCCTTGCACCGTCTGGTGCAAGGGCCGGGCTGCCGTTACCCAAACCACAGTCGCCCGCGCGAATTGGGTTGGGTCGTGGGCGGCTTCCCAACAGATACCCGAGCCGCAGAACTCGCTTGCCCCTGACGATCTCCGCGATGCAACGCTGCGCCAGATTGTGCACCTTTCCATAGGCGGCGCCACGCTGCGCGTGCATATTTCGAACGCCTTCGGAACCTCGCCGCTCCAATTTACTTCAGTCCACATCGCCAAGCCGGTATCTTCCGCGTCCGTTAAAATCGATCCGGCCAGCGACAAGGCCTTGAGTTTTTCAGGGAGCGGTGATGTGACAGTGCCCGCGGGCGCCGAATATGTCTCCGACCCGGTCGATTATGCAAGCGCGCCCAGTTCCGACCTGGCGATCACCCTGCACCTGGACGCGCCTCCTGCGCAACTTACCGGGCATCCCGGCTCACGCGCAACTTCTTATCTTGCGCATGGGGACCTTGTATCCGCCGCCGATCTTCCCAACGCGAGGAAGGTGGAACACTGGTATCTGGTGGCGGGAGTGGATGTGATTGCGCCGCGGGGTGTGGCCGCCATTGTCACGCTGGGAGATTCCATCACCGACGGGCATGGAGCAACGACGAATGGCAACGATCGTTGGACGGATGCGCTCGCGCAGCGCCTTCAGACTGCGTTGGGGCGGCGCGCGCTCGGCGTGCTGAATCAGGGTATCGGCGGAAACCATCTTCTGACGGACGGCCTGGGGCCCAACGCTTTGGCACGTTTTGATCGAGATGTGCTAGCCCAGTCGGGCGTTCGTTATCTGATCGTCCTTGAAGGTGTCAATGACTTGGGCGCGCTTGCGCGCGCGGCTGAGGCCACTCCGGCGGACCGCGCCTCACTGCTTCACCGCCTTGAGAGCGCGTACGAACAAATCGTTATTCGAGCCCATGCTCATGGCATCAAAGTGATTGGCGCGACCATTCTTCCTTTCACGGGATCGGGCTATTACCACCCGGGAACGAGCGACGAGGCTGAACGTCAGGCAGTCAATCAGTGGATTCGTGCTGCGGGACATTTCGACGCCGTGGTGGACTTCGATAAAGTCATGCGAGACCCGGAGCATCCCGAGCGCCTGCAGTCGGCGTATGATTCGGGCGATCACCTGCATCCGTCGCCCGCAGGTTACCGTGCAATGGCCAAATCAATTCCTCTCTCGCTCTTCGCGCCCTGACGGCAAAGTGTTTCAGAACGACGGCCTGTCTTGAAGTGCACACAGCCCTTCGTACATCATTGGACGGGCTGCCGTCAGTTAACCGACAACTGTCGAAGGTAAACTCTTCCCTCATAAACTTCCCCCTCATTGCAAGCTTCGAACCCACTGCTATAGAATGAATGCAGGGCCTGCGGAAAAAGTTCATGGTACGCGCCCCTGCCCGCGCGTCGTTGGGCGCCGGGCCCAAAAGCGAGAGGTGTGAATTTTTTGGCAAAACTCCTGTTACGGCGCACCCGCACGCTGCTCATCTTGATTCCAATTATCATTTTGGTAATCATCTTTTGGCAGGCCCGCCCGCTGCGCAGCGACAACTTCGTTTTCTATCTTCCCAATGCCTCGCATGTGGTACCCGTGCAGGCGATTGGCCACGCAAATTACGTTCCGCTCCTGCAGGTCCTGAACATCGTGGGTAAAGTCCAGGGCCTCACGGCGGCGCGCGACTCGTTGAAAGTCTGGGTTGAAGACAATCAGATCGAAGTCCGCCAGGACGATAAGAAAGTTCGAATAATGAAAAAGAACATAAAACTATCCGACCCGGTTCGAGTGGATAACGGGCAATGGATGGTGCCCCTCAATTTTATTGAAGCCGTGCTTCCCAAAATCATCCGTGAACCTGTGGTTTACCGGCTCGGATCCCGGCGCGCTTTCATCGGCGACGTCCGGCCCAGTTCGTTTTCCTTTCGACTGGACCCCATCCCCAATGGCTCGCGCCTCACTCTTCAATTCACAAACAAAGTTAACATCAGGACGGCTTCCCGCAACGGCAAGTGGGTGATCTATTTGGGCGAAAAGCCGGTGCAACCGCTCGAACAAAAGTTCAATTTTCAAGACGCTTACCTCGCCAACATTCAGTTTGACGATCAGGACGGCATGCCCAAACTGATTCTTACGCCCTCCAGCGACGGATTGAACTTTTATCCCAAACTGGACGACTCGGGAAGAACTCTTATGGCCGACATGGTGAAGCCGGCTGCGGCAGTCGCCCAACAACTTCCTCCAGTCCAAGCGCCCCCGACCCCGGGAGCCGCCGTTCCCCCGTCTATTGCTCCCGGAGCAGCAGCGCCGGCCGCGCCGGCAGGACCTGCGCTGCCCGTTGTGGTCCTCGATGCCGGCCACGGCGCGGAGGATAGTGGAGCGCGGGGAGAAAACGGGGTTCTCGAAAAAGATATTGTCGCCCAGCTTGTAGCGCGCGTTCGCAACGCGTTGCTTGCCACCAACAAATATCGCATCGTCCTCACCCGGGTAGGCGATGTGAATCCAAGTCTCGATCAGCGCGCCGCAACAGCCAACGGGGCGCGCCCGGAAGTCTTCATCACTTTCCATGCGGGCAACCTGGGCATCCGCGCTCCGCGCATCGTGGTCTATACTTATCAGCCCCCTTCCTCGCCAACTCCCTCCGCGGACGACCGGTCACCCGGCATCTTCATCCCCTGGGCGACGGCTCAACTGTCGCAACTCGCACGCAGCCAGCAATTCGCCCAGGCACTTCAGGAAAAATTTGCGAGCCTTTCCGGAGTAACAGTGAGCCCGCCCGCCGTGGCGCCCATGCGCGTGCTGCGAAGCGTGAATGCGCCCGCCGTGGCCGTGGAGCTGGGAAGCCTGACGACTGACGTGGACTCCAGCCCGCTGACCAATCCGAATTTTCAGGAAGAAATTTCCAACGCCATTGTGCAGGCGCTCGATGACTTCAAGGGGAGGCAAACCTAAACCATGACCCGCCGCGCCGGAGTCATAGCCCTGGCCATCCTGCTGGCCGTTCTGGCGGCGGGGTTTGTATACCTCCATTTGCTCACCCGGCGCGCCAAACTGGAAGCGCCACAGCATGGTGAGGAGGTGGCACGCACGCAATTACGTGAAGCGGCATTGCAATCCCCCACCGGCCCGACGCAAAACATCACGCTTTACTTCCCTTCCGATGATGAGGGACTTCTGGTCCCCGAGACCCGCCAAATCACGTGGGCAACCAATGATACCGATCGAATCCACCAGGTTCTGCTCGCCCTCATTGACGGCTCCTATCAGGGGCTCCGGCGCCCGTTGCCGCCCTCCACCGAGTTGCGCGCCGCCTTCCTTTCGTCAGACGGCACGGCTTATTTGGATTTTTCAAGCAGCGCGCTGGCTTTGTTTACGCCCGGCATCCAAAGTGAAACTCTGGCCGTTTATTCCATCGTGAATTCGCTGGCGGCAAATATTCCGTCGGTAAAAAAGGTGAGAATTCTGGTTCAGGGTCAGGAGGTGGAGACCCTGAACGGACACGCGGACCTGGGCGAGGACTACGCCCCGGATCCCACTCGCAATAAGCCGGGCTCGTAATGGAAGTCGTTTTTGGCTGGTGGTCAGGCAGAGGTCAAGGACACAATTCCTCCGGAACTGATCCGCCGCGACCCGAAAGTCCACAGTTCAATGTAAATTGTCCGCGCCGATTAAATTTAAACTTTCAACTGTTAACATTAAAATGTAAACTCTTGCAGAACTTTGAGGTTTAATGGCCAATACTCCCAAACGATTGAGCGGCTTGCTATATTCGGAAGGCAAACTGGTGCGAGGGGACCATCGCCCCGCCTCTGACATGAGGCGGGTGGAAATTACTCCCAGCGTGATTTCGAGCGCCGAGGGTTCTGCGCTCATTCGCCTGGGCGAGACTCAGGTGATCTGCACTGCAACGATTGAAGACGGCGTGCCGCAGTTCATGAAGGGATGCGGCCGGGGCTGGATAACCAGCGAGTACGCCATGATTCCCCGCGCCACCGATACGCGCACGCCCCGCGAGGCAACGCGCGGGCGCCAGGGCGGCCGCACGATGGAAATCCAGCGCCTGATTGGACGGTCGCTGCGCGCCGTCACCGATCTGGATAGCTTGGGCGAGCGAACGGCATGGATTGATTGTGATGTGATTCGCGCCGACGGCGGCACTCGTACCGCCTCCATTACCGGCGCCCTGGTGGCGATGGGCCTGGCCTTCCAAAGGCTCTTCGAGCTAAAAGTTTTGCGCCGCGTTCCCCTGCGAGATTACGTGGCGGCGATCAGCGTGGGGATGGTGGGACGCGAAGTGTTGCTTGACCTCGATTACATTGAAGATTCAAACGCCGAAGTGGATATGAACGTCGTCATGACCGGCTCAAACGAACTGGTGGAGGTCCAGGCCACGGCGGAAGGACACGCCTTCAGCCTGGAGGATTTGAACAAGCTCGTCGAAGCAGCCCGCCCGGGAATTCAGAAGCTTGTAGCCCTGCAGCAGTCCATTTTAAGGCTCAACTTCCCCGACAAAAAGAAATGACGATTTGTGGATAGAGGTTCAAGAAGGAAATCGGTTTGCGCGTTTCCCTTCCGCACCATTTTAACTGCCCAAAATTCCGATTCACAATTCACTATTCACCATTCATAATTGGAGTTTGATTCTTTATTTCGCTTCAACCAATCCCGGAAAACTCGCGGAATTTCGTCACGCAGCGCAATCGTGCGGTGTGGTGGTGGAGACTGTCCCGCAGATTGGTTCCCTGCCGCCCTGCCTCGAGGACGGGCTGACTTTTGAGGCCAATGCGCGCAAAAAAGCGCTCCATTATAGCCGGCATGCGGATGGCTTGGTGTTTGCGGACGACTCAGGGCTGTGTGTTGCGGCGCTCAGCGGCGCGCCCGGGATTTATTCAGCGAGGTTCGCAGGCCCATCTGCGACTGACCAGGACAATAACCGGAAATTGTTGCACGAAATAAAAGGCGCGGAAACGCCCGTCGGCAGGTGTGGGCCGCGCTCCGCCCCTGCGTCACGCTCTGCACACTATATCTGCGTGATTGCACTGGCGGAGGGTGACAGAATCCTGACTACGGTCGAGGGCCGGGCCGATGGGATCATCCTGGAAATGCCGCGCGGCGCGGGCGGCTTTGGCTACGACCCGCTATTCTTTTTCCCCCAGCTCAACAAAACTTTTGCCGAATTGGATCCGGAAGAAAAGTTTCGAGTTTCCCATCGTGGCGAGGCCTTCCGGAAATTGCTGGAGTACTTGAAGCAAGTCTAGAGGCGGGTGGTGCGTTGGGCAAAGCCATCCCCGCAAAACGTTTTTCCACGATTTTCGTGCTATATTGAATAAATCCGATTGCGAAAACAATTCTTGAGAGGAGTTGTAATTTGGCAGAGCACAAGAAAAACACCCCAGCGGGCGGCGATGATCGGCGCCAGTTTGTAAATTTTGCTTATTTCAAAGTCGACCCGGCTTGGCGCCGCCTGCCCGCGGAAGACCGGAAGCGCGGCAAGCACCAGTTTATTGAGGTCGCGAAGTCCTACGAACCGGACATGCTGCTGATCCCCTATTCCCTTGTGGGTATTCGAGGCGATTGCGACTTTATGCTCTGGCGGATCAGCTACGACCTGAATCAGTTCCAGGAAATGACGGCCAAGTTGCTGGCCACCGACCTCGGCAAGTATTTGACCATGCCTTATTCTTACATCGCCATGACCAAGCGTTCCACTTACGTGCGCGAACACGTGCACGCGGACCAGGAAGGAACGCGCTTGCGGCTGATGCCGGGAAAATTCAAATACCTCTTCGTTTATCCCTTCGTTAAAACCCGCGCGTGGTACCGGCTGAGCATGGCGGCGCGCCAGGGCATGATGAACGAACACATTGAAATCGGCCACAAATACCCGACCGTGCGCTTGAATACAACCTATTCATTTGGGCTCGATGACCAGGAATTTGTGGTCGCCTTTGAAACCGACAAGCCGGAGGATTTCCTCGATTTGGTGATGGACCTGCGCGGGGCGGAAGCCAGTAACTACACCCTGCGTGATACGCCCATCTTTACATGCGTGCATCACGAGCTCGCTGAAATGCTGGATTTGCTTGGTGGTTGAGGGGGTTTTGGATTTTTGCCCGCCTTCCCACGTTGCACCATGTCACTGAATTTTCGGAAGGCCAACGTTATAAACTACTCAAGCGGGATTCGGACGGACTCCCGCCGTGGGTGGAATTTCCAGTTTCCGCCTGGCGAACTGAAGTCTCTCTACTACGACCCGCTAGGTTTCGAGAATTCAAACTCTGACGCGCGGCTGGGTCGCCTTAAGTCTTACAAGGAGGGCAGATATGAAACCATCAAGCAAAATGTCCAAGGACCCGGCGGAAAACGTACCCCGGCCAGGCAAAATGGCGCGGCGCCAATTCCTGTTGACCACGGCCGGAGCGGGCGCGGCGAGCGTTCTGGCCGGCGAAACTGCCGCCAGTCCGCAGGAGGATCCCGAGGCAGGCAGGCCGCCATTCCCTCCATCTCTTCGCACTTCCGGTGGATTGCTCCGCCCGCAGCAAAATTTACACCGCAACCTGTCGGACCTTTCGGGATTTTGGCAGTTCCAATTGGACCCGGAGGACACGGGAGAAAAAAACGGTTGGTTCCGCGAGTTGCCCTCGCCGCGCACCATCGCGGTGCCATGCAGTTGGAACGACCTGTTTGACGACGCCCAGGATTACCTGGGCGCAGCGTGGTATCTGCGCGAGTCGTGGGTTGCGCCAGCCTGGCGCGGACAGCGCATTCTCCTTTATTTTGCCTCAGTAAATTACAGTGCTCGAGTTTGGCTGAATGGCGAGCCGCTGGGCGGGCACGAGGGCGGGCACCTGCCCTTTGCCTTCGATATCGGCGAAAAACTTGTTTGGGACCGGCCCAACCTCATCGCTGTCCGCGTGGAAAATATTCAAACACCAACACGTGTCCCTCCGGGCGGCGGCCCTGCCGGAGGATTATTCACCGGCTATCCCGCCACTCATTATGATTTCTTCCCTTACTGCGGGATTCAGCGTCAGGTCGAAATCGTCTCCTTGCCGCCGGTTTCAATTGAAGACGTCACGGCTATCACCAAAATAGACCGCAGCACTGGAATCGTCGAAGTAAAAGCTTCCGCCAGCCGCGCCTGGAATGGAACGGGCAAAGCGCGACTTGGAGAAGGCGACCCTGCCTTGGAAGCGGACTTGCATTTTCGCGACGGTCAGGCAACAGCAACTCTCCGCGTTCCGGGCGCGAAGCTCTGGAGCCCTTCTTCGCCTCATCTTTATACGCTTCATTTATCGCTCGCTGAGGGCGGGAAAACGCTGGACAGTTACAGCCTGAAAATTGGGATCCGAACCGTCGAAGTCCACGGCGACCAATTGCTTTTGAACGGCCAGCCGATCTTCCTGAAGGGTTGTGCCAAACACGAAGATTTTCCCATCAATGGGCGGGGCTTGAACGTGCCCCTGGTGGTGCGCGACGCCGAACTCCTGAAGTGGATGGGCGCCAATTCTTATCGCACCTCCCACTATCCTTACTCCGATGAGGCCATGGAAACTGCAGACCGCGAGGGATTTTTAATCATAGACGAAATTCCCGCCGTGGGCATGAGCTTCTCGGATGGCGACGAAAACATTGAAAAGCGGCAGGCGCAATGCCTGCGGGACATTGACGACCTTATTGCGCGCGATAAAAATCATCCCAGCGTCATTATCTGGTCGGTGGCGAATGAGCCCTCGCCTGGCAACATCATGGCGCGCGGCGGCAAAAATCCGAAGGGTGTGACTGCGGGAACCGCTTTTTTCACCAAGCTATTCGCCCAGGCCCACCTTCGCGACAGGACGCGTCCGGCAACTTTTACGAGCGTTCAAGGCGGCCCGCGCGAATGGATCGCGCTGGCGGACGTCGCCTGTCTGAATCTCTATTTCGGATGGTATTCGCTGGGAGGGCTATTGGAAGAGGCCTCGACCGCCCTGGGCAAGGAACTTGATTCGGTCCACGCGGAGTTGCACAAACCCATCATCATCACTGAATGCGGAGCCGAAGCCATTGCCGGCACTCACGCTACCCCCGCCCAAATGTGGACGGAAGAATATCAGGTGGAATATCTGCGCCGCTATCTAGAGGTGGTGGGGCAGCGGAAATTTATGGCGGGAATTCATGTCTGGAATTTTGCCAATTTCAAGACGGGCCAGAGCATTGTGCGCGCCCAGGGTATGAACCAGAAGGGCGTCCTGACGCGCGACCGGCAGCCCAAAATGGCCGCGCACTTCCTGCGCTCAAAGTGGAAGACGTAGCAGGAGAGGCCGACAAATAAGGACTTCTTCAGCGGCAATAACGGCCACGCACTGAGCTGACTGCCTTCCTCCGCGTAAATGCGCTGATAGATTTCAGATTGCAGTTTCTTCTCTACCTATGGCCAAGAAAATTAAATCGGAAAAGAAAAGCAATACTGCCCAACCAATTGCGGCAAAGAAGCCCAAAATTGATTACACCTCGCCGGCGCGATTGAAAACAATTTTCACTGCCCTGGATAACCTCTTTCCACGCGCCACCTGCGCCTTGCTTCACGAAAACCCTTTTCAGCTTCTGGTCGCCACCATTCTTTCCGCGCAATGCACGGACGAGCGCGTGAATAAAGTAACGCCGGAACTTTTCCAGAAGTTCCCTGCTCCCCGGGATTTTGCCTCGCTGCGGCAGGAGGTTTTGGAAACGGAAATCCGCTCCACTGGTTTTTTCCGCAACAAATCCAAAAGTATTATTGGCGCGGCAAAAAAGATTGTGAGTGATTTCAGTGGTCGCGTGCCGCAGACCATGGAGGAAATACTAACCTTGCCCGGCGTGGCGCGGAAAACAGCCAATGTCGTGCTGGGAACCGCCTACGGCCTCTCCACCGGAGTCGTGGTGGATACGCATGTCTTTCGCATCGCCCGCCGGCTGAAACTTTCCCGGCAAAGCACCCCGGAAAAAGTGGAGCAAGACCTTATGAAAATCGTGCCGCAGGACCGTTGGATTTCCTTCAGTCACCAGATCATCTGGTTCGGGAGAAAAATCTGCAATGCGCGAAAGCCCGCTTGCGCAGAGTGCCCCATAGAATCAACCTGCGACGCGCCGGACAAAACTATTTGATAAAGAATGGAGTGTGGAAAGCGGATGGTGAAATCAGGGGGCAGACTGGGAAGGTGAAAAGATAATTAGGCGGTGGTCCTGCTTTGCTCTTCCAACTTTCGCGCGAGTTCAGGGGGCGGGACGAAAGTCACTTTCTCTTCTATCACCGGAACCTCTTCAATATCGGTCACACCCATTTTCCTGAAGTACTCCACAACTTCCTGGACCAGATGCTCAGGCGCGGAAGCGCCGGCAGTAAGGCCCACGCACACCACGCCATCCAACCAGCGCGGATCGATTTCCGATACATCGTCAATCAAATAGGCGCGCGCCCCAGCGCTTTCGGCCACTTCCTTAAGCCGCCGCGAGTTTGAGCTGTTGCGCGAACCAATCACCAGGACCAGGTCAGTGTCCGTAGCGAGGGTCTTGATGGCCGTCTGCCGGTTTTGCGTGGCATAGCAAATATCGTCGCTCGCCGGAGCGATGAGAGTGGGAAACCGTTGCTTCAGCGCATCTAGAATTTCCCGCGTATCGTCCACACCCAATGTCGTCTGCGTGGTCACGGCAACCTGATCGGGATCTGAAACTTGAATCTTTTGCGCTTCTTCAACGCTGCCGACCACCCGGATGTTGCGCGGCGCTTCACCCATGGTGCCCACAACTTCCTCATGGTCTTCGTGCCCCACCAGGATTATGGACCGGCCTTCCTGCGCGAACCGGATGGCTTCCTGGTGAACCTTGGTCACCAGCGGGCAAGTGGCGTCGATAACCGTTAGATGTTTTGCCGCGGCCATGCTTCTAACTTCCGGAGAAACTCCGTGGGCGCTAAAAATAACCACTGAGCCCTCCGGCACTTCGTATATTTCATCAACAAAAATAACGCCTTTGGAGGCAAGCGACTGGATCACGTGTTTGTTGTGAACGATTTCCTTTCGGACGTAAATGGGCCCTTCGTAGAGCGAGAGCGCCATCTCAACCACGTCAATGGCCCGGTCAACGCCGGCACAGAATCCTCGCGGTTTCGCCAACAGGAGTTTCTTGGGTTTCATGCGTAAGTTTGTCCGAACCTAAACTCAAGACCGGCATTTATGTTACCAGATTCCAAAAACCTCGTCAAAACCGAGTTGCATTGCTTCCCTCAAGGCAATCGTCGTGTTATCTTTGTCGCAAGCTGCCCGATGGACAAGCTCCGTATGATCGAGCCATCATCCTAATTCAGAACTGGCCCGGCATTTGACCATCCGGCAAGCATGATTGTTGAACATGGCGGACGGACTGTCGCTCTTCGAGAGTAATAAATAAATGAAACTACTTTCAATCAACGTCGCGCTTCCCAAGGCCGTGACAGCGGAAGGCCAACGGGTTGAAACCGGATTCTTCAAGCAGCCCGTGAACGGACCGGCAAAAGTGGGCAAACTGAACATCGAGGGCGATGGCCAGGGCGACCTCTCCGTCCATGGCGGCGTTGATAAAGCCGTGTACGTTTATTCCTGGAAGAACGTTGAGTATTGGAAAATCTTCCTGGAACGTGAAGACCTCCACCCCGGAAGTTTTGGCGAAAACCTGACGGTGGATGAGTTGTTGGACACTGAAGTTTGCCTCGGGGATCAATTTGAAATCGGCACGGCGCGCTTTCTGGTTACGCAACCGCGCTTTCCCTGCTTTAAACTCGGAATCGCGATGGGCCGGCCTGACTTCGTCAAGACTTTCCAAGAGGGTGGACGCAATGGATTCTATTTGCGCGTGCTTCAGATAGGTACGATTTCGGCCGGCGGCACAATCCGAAGGATTGCCAACAACGATCCAGCGGCCGTTACAGTGGCGGAGTTTGTAAATATTTATCGAACGCGAAGCGCATCCCGCCGAATCCTCCACCGGCTTGCGAGCCTTTCTGCGCTTCCCGATTCCTGGAAATTGTGGCTGAAAGAAAAAGTTAAAGGCAGGCCTGAATAAAAAACCCCGGCGCCGGGACGCCGAAAAAACGTGCAATCAAATCTAGGTCACAATATCTTCGCCGCCATCGATGCGAATCACATTTCCGGTCATCCAATGAGTTTTGTCGCTCATCAGCGCAGAGATGGCGTCCGCCACGTCCTGAGGAGTTGTCAGTCGGCCGCCGGGATTCCTCATTTTCGCAAACTCAGCCAATTTCTCAATGCCAGGAATTTTGCTTGATCCTGGAGTAATGGTGATGCCCGCCTGAAGTGCATTGGCCGTGATGCCCATCGGCATCAGCTCAAATGCGAGTTGCCTGATGTGCGATTCGATCACCGCCTTGGCTGCCGACACTGCGCCGTAAGTGGGGATAACGCTGTGGCCGCCCGCACTGGTCATGGCGTAAATGCGCGAGCCGGAACGCATCATGTTCCGCCGCACGAGTTCCTGGATCCAATAGACCAGGTTGCTGCCCATCACGTCGAGGGTCATTTCCATCTGCGACTGCGTTACTTCCCCCTCATGATTTTCAGAAATGTAGGGTTGCAGAGAGCCGAACGCGACCGAATGAAGGAAAACCTTCACATAATTTTCTTTGCCCTTCTGATTCCAATGTTCCTGCATCTGGTTCAGGACTTCAGCGCGCTTGCCGGCGTCAGCGGCATTGATGTTATAGAACTGCGCTTCCTGGCCCAGCGCCTTGATTTTCTCAATGACTTCGTTCACGTGACCCATGGCGGAGCGGCGGTCAAAATGCACGCCAAAAATGTTAAGCCCGGAACGGGCCAGCTCCAGGCTGACCGCTTCACCGAACCCGCTCGACGAGCCCACGATCAGGGCCCACTTCGTCCCACCCACTGTCTCCGTCATTCGTATTTCCTTTCCTTTTATTTGGGTTATTGAGGAGTCGTGTTGAATTCGCTTTCGGCTGCGGCGGCAAGCCCGGGTAGCGCCTCGCTTAAGAGCTGTTCGCTCGCGGCACTTAAAGCATTCACGACGCCATCCACACCTTTTGTGTCAATCGAATGGTCCACCTCGCGCCGGTCGGACCACACAGCCTTCTGGTCGCGGGCGCGAACCAGCCGCAAATCCAGGGCCACACGCACCCTGCCCCCAGGCTCATAATCGAGTTCGTCAAAATTCAACAAATGACCTTTTAAAATGAAATCGCTTGGCTCGCGAGTGGGCATCGACCGCACGTGCGCGAACACCGCCATTTCGTTAAGGCGCCGCCGGGTCAACTCGGTGAGCATGGTCGCCGGGTCGGGACTCCAGTGATGATAAGTGTAATAACTGAATTCGGTGGGCGACTGGTAATAGGTAATCCGATCGTCTCGCAAATTTATCGCTGACCGGAACGGCTCGATATCGAGCACCAGTGTCGTTTTCGGTTCGGACATGGGCGCGGGAGGCGGAAACTTTAATGTGTAGAAATGCGTCTGAGGGATTTTGCCCCCGCCACATCCTGACACGATCATCGCCAACAAACTCAGGCAGGTTGCCGCGCGAAGGCTGAAACTACGACTCCAGGCGTTCGACAGTAATTTTGCGATCTTCACTGGCTAGGTACTCCATTTTTATTCGAATGTAAGGGCCGGAGCGATCATCTCCTAACTTCTCGCCCCATTCGATAATAACAACCGCGGACTGACTGAACAATTCATCCAAGCCGAGCGTTGCCATCTCCCGCTGTCCCTCAATCCGGTAGAGGTCTACATGATAAGCTTTTTTCTCCCGGCCATACTCATGCACCAAAGTGAAAGACGGACTGGTGACCTCGTCTTCTCGCGCCAAGCCCAGGCCGGAAATAATACCCTTGGTCAGGGTGGTTTTGCCGCTCCCCAAATCCCCTTCCAGCAGCACAAGGCATGGTGACCCAAACTCAAGGGCCAGCGTGCGCCCGAATTCAAGGGTTTCTGCGGGCGAGTGAGTTACGATCTCAAAATGGGATTTAGCCTCCACTCGAGCTTCTGCTATTTCGCCTCCACCGCCTGCTGCAAACTGATCCAGCCTCATTCGGCCCGGACTTTTTTCAGCGCTTGATACGCATGCGGAATCGCTTCAACGAGGTCGCCGGCAATAATTGAAGCAGGATCCAAATTGTCTGCCGCAAGGTCGCCGGCCAGGCCGTGCAAGTATACTGCGCCCGCCGCCACCTCAGCGACCGGGAGCGTAGGATATTGTGCCAGAAGGCCGGCGATAATGCCCGTCAAAACGTCACCCGTGCCCCCCTTGGCCATTCCCGGATTGCCGGTGGGATTTACAGTAACGCTGCCGTTCGGCGCAGCGATAAGCGTCCGGAATCCCTTCAAGACGAGATTTACTTTGTGGGCGGCAGAAAACTCACGCGCGATTTCCACCCTTCGCGCCTGAATTTTCGCCGTCGT
Source organism: Terriglobia bacterium (assembly GCA_035934315.1). Lineage (GTDB taxonomy): Bacteria > Acidobacteriota > Terriglobia > UBA7540 > UBA7540 > DASYXZ01. The sequence goes on from DASYXZ010000146.1 coordinate 18,673, forward strand.
CATTCCCGTTAAGCGCGCCATCTCACCCGGATGCGGCGTGAGCACGGCCTCGGGAGGCGATGAGCGCCCTGCCTGAAAAGTAGTGATGCAACCGGCAAATGCGTTCAACCCATCGGCATCTACCACTACCGGAATTTTCGAATCGTTCACCACCCTCCTCGCAAACTCCGCAGTTTCAGAAATAGTACCAAGCCCCGGGCCAATCGCCAACACAGTCTTCCCTTCCATCAATTTTTGCATGCGACTGCCGTCAAGCGCGCGAAGGGAAATTGTGCCTGCACTAGTTTCAGGCAGCGGCTCAGTCATAAATTCCATGCCGAGACTGGCGACGACTGGCGCGGCGCTTTCAGCAGTGGCCACCGTCACCAGGCCGGCGCCCGCGCGCAAAGCAGCTTTGGCAGCCAGGGCGGCCGCGCCTGTCTTCCCCACGGATCCTGCCAGAATTAGAACGCGGCCGAAATCACCTTTGTTGGCGTCAATCTTGCGAGGCTGCACGAGCCAGCCCAAATCCTTTGGACAAGTGAGGTTCAGAAAAAGTTCCGGATCGTCGCACAGCGCTCCAGGCGGCGTCCCAATCTGTTTGACCACCCAATGGCCCATGCGCTCACAAGCGGGTGGAAAAACATGAGCCATTTTCGGAGCGGTGAAAGTTACCGTAGCATCCGCGCGAAGAGACTCGCCGATTAACTCACCGGAATCGGATCCAATCCCCGAGGGCAGGTCGATGGCCACAATGCGGGCGCCGGGAAATCCGGCATTCATGTCCCGGATGACCTCTCCAAGAAAGCCCTCGACCGGTCTGGAAAGCCCGGTGCCCAGGATGGCGTCAACCAGCAGGGACGTACCTTCAAGATTTTTTTTTGCAGACTGCCAAGCCGCCTGGTCCGCGGCAACATCAAAGCCACCATCCGGCAATCGTTTTAGATTTAGCGCCGCGTCTCCCTTCATGCTGGCAGGGTCAGCCAGGAGCACCACGATGGAGCTGAGCCCGCGCTCACGCAGCAATCGCGCCACCACCAGACCGTCGCCGCCGTTATTTCCCCGACCGCAAACCACTGTAATTTTTTGTGAACTGAGGGGCGCGTAGCGCTCGGTAAGGAAATCCACCACGCAGCGCCCGGCATTTTCCATCAGGGTCAGGCTGGGAATTCCGTACCGCTCCGTGGTCAGGCGGTCAATCCGCTGCATTTGTGCGGCGGTAAGAATTTTCATCGCCTACTTCACCGCCAGATTTTCCAGCTCTTTTAATTTTTGGGAATCGCCCATGGCAATAAGGTAATCACCGGGTGAAATCTTGCGATCCGGAGGGGGATTGAAATCCAACTCCCCACCCTCACGGCGGATGGCAAGGATGATGACGCCGATGCGGTGTCGAATGTCCGACTCACTCAAACTGATGCCCGCCAGCTTGGAGTTGGTCGAGACACGCATCTCTTCGATTTGGAGATCCAAAACACCACCGGAGAGCGGCGAGGAAGCGAGGTCGATAAAATGCTGGACATTCGGGCGTGTCAGGAGCCGCGCCATGCGTTGGCCGGCGTAACTGTAGGGGGATATCACGGTAGTGGCCCCGGCTTTCATCAGCTTTGATTCCGCAGATTCTTCGCTGGCCCGCGCAACAATGGGGATGCTGGGCGCCAGCCCACGCGCGGTGAGGATAATATAAATATTTTGAGCATCGGAGGTGACGGCGCTTGCCAAACCCCTGGCGAATCCGATTCGCGCCTCCCTCAAAACAGCTTCATCGGTGGCATCACCAATAATAATGGGGAGGCCCTTTGCCTGTGCCCATTGCGCTCGGGCAGCTTCTTTCTCCACCAGCAGGATAGGCAGGCCACGCGCGGCGACTTCCGCGGCCACGCGACGGCCCACGCGTCCCGCGCCGCAAATGATAAAATGATCACGAATCTTGGAAATTTCCTTTTCCATGCGACGGCGTCCGAGGAACGTATCCAACTCAAATTGTATCATTGCCTGAGTGAAGGTACCAATGGCGAAGCCCACCACGCCGACACCCAAAACAATCAGGCCAACGTTAAAAATCCGGCCCGGCTGGGACAGTCTGTTGATGGGGTCCGCGCCAATGGTCGAAACGGTCATCAACGTGCCGTAAAAAGAATTGAACCAAGTCCAGCCCTCGATGACGTGGAAGCCCACCGTGCCCAGACCGATCAGCAGGCACACCAGAAAGAATATGACGTAAACGTTTCTGATATTTTTCAAGACTCCACCATCGCTGCGACTGGACCGGACGGGGGAATGCAATCATCCTTGCGGAATATTTGATCCGACGGCGCAAAGCTCAGAGCATCCACCCACCACTCACATTCAAAACCTGGCCCGTGATAAAGGAGGCGTCCTCCGACGCGAAAAATCTGACCGCCTCCGCCACATCCTGAGCCGTTGCCGGGCGTCCCACGGGAAAGCGAGCGTCAGAGATGCGGTCTGCTTCTTCGCGAGACAGTTCCTTGTCGTCAATGATCGCGGGGTTCACCACATTCACCGTAATGCCGTTCCGGGCTTCCTCCAGGGCGAGGGACCGGCTGAAAGCCACCAGGCCTGATTTGGCTGCGGAGAAGGCTGATATCTTGGCCTGTCCGAAAGCCCGCTCAGCTCCCACCGCGCCGAGGTTTATGATTCTGCCCCAGTGATGGTGACGCATGGTGGGAAGGGCAAACTTGGAGCTGTAAAAAACACTGGAAAGATTGGAAGTCAAAATCGCATGCCATTCCTCGATGGTGGAGTCAAACACCGGCTTCCATTGGAAATCGCCGACATTGTTCACCAGGATATCGAGCCGTCCAAAATGGCGCACCAGACCCTCGATCATATCTTTCACCCGAGCGGGGTCAGTGATATCGGTGGCGATGGCCAGGCTTTCCACGCCCAGGGCGCGCAGCGCATGCACAACTTTTTGCGCATCAAGTTTGTTCGTGCGATAACTGACGGCAACGCGCGCTCCGGCACGCCCCAGGCTTAAAGCAATTTCTCTTCCGATTCCCCGCGATGCGCCCGTCACGAGGGCCACGCGATGCTTTAAGGTCAACTTTTTGCTCCTTTAAAAAAGTATAATTTCGCCCAGTCTACCGGACTTTGCGGCTTTCAGCAACGCCATGCGCTCCTCAAACGACGCAACGCGCAACCATCAACGTCATATCATCCTGGAGATCCGGACTCCCCGTCCAATCACTGACCGCACGGTATATTACTTCAACCAGTTCTTCTGGCGGACAAATTGACGCCCGCTGCGCCACATCGAACAGGCGGCCCTCGCCAAATTCTTCACCATAACTGTTTTCCGGCTCGGTAATTCCGTCTGTGAACGCCAGTAGCACGTCGCCCGGTTCCAGTTGAATGACAGCCTGTTCATAAATTGCTTCTTCGAACAAGCCCACCACCGTCCCGCCTTCCACCAACCGGCTTATTTTGCCTCGGTGGAAATAATAAGGCGGTGGATGTCCGGCATTGGTGTAAATCAGACGGCGCGTTTCACCGTCATACACCGCATAAAAGAATGTCGCATACTTTTCCGTCGGCGTGCTGGCAAAAAGTTGTCGGTTCAAACGCCCCACCACCTCCGCGGAGGACACGAGACTGGCCTGCGAAAAGTCTCCCGCAGCGTGCCCGTCGTAAAACTGGGCATGGAGCGCCGACTGAACCGAGGCCATCAACAAGGCCGCCGATATTCCCTTGCCGCTGATGTCACCCACCACCAAACCCACCCGGCCGCCGCCCAGGGGAAGGAAGTCGTAATAGTCTCCACTCACAACGCGCGCCGGCTTACAGACGCCATATAATTGAAGGCCCGGAACCTCAGGAGCTTTCTGCGGAAATAACTGGCCTTGAACTTCCCGGGCGATTTCCAGTTCGCCTTCCAACCGTGTTTTCTCCAGGGACTCGCGAAGCAGCCGTTCCACGGAGGATGCCATTCCATCAAACGCCTCGCCCAGGGCGCTCAATTGGTCCTTGGCCGGAAGGTTGATGCGGTAAGAGAAGTCTCCCACCTTCACCTGCTCCGTCGCCCGATACAGCTTGTCGACGGTCGTGGTCATGGACCGGGTCAATTGGATGCCCACAATCAGAGCGAATAATTCGATGATCAGAAAAAATCCTGCAATCACGAGAAATGAGATCACCAGAACACTGGAAAAATTTCCGAGCTGGGAAAAGAGCTGGCGATTGAGGGTGATGATCCGGGAAGTCACAACTATTCGTCCACTGTCCGCCTGCGCGTGCTCCTGCTTGCCTTCCCAAAGGACAGGGTCAAGTGAGGTGGCGCCAAAAACCACAAAATCAAAAATCGATGCCGGCTGCGGAATTTGCACAGATTTCGAGCTGATCCTCACCCCCGGAATCCGATCTTCTTCCGCGCTCGAGGGCTGGGCCACTGTGGCCGAACTCCCAGCCGGAACTCCGGCCCTGGGGCTCCCCGGCGGAGTGAGTATTCCCACGGGCCCGATGCCCGTCCCCAGAATGTCCAGCATTTCGGGAGTAAAAGGTTGGGAGAGGATTATGGTTAGTTCGCCGGAAGGCGTCTTTTTACGCTCGACCGCGCGCAACAATATTCGCCCTTGTTCCACCACCGTCCCCTCGAATTCTTCACGGTCCAACCATGCAGGGAGTGTGACGGGTTGGGGCGGCGCGCCGCCGTCCAAACGGAACGCGCGTGTTGTTGATCCCACCTGGGTTGTGATTTCAAGACCCGGGTACCTTGTGATGAGCGCATTCAGGTCAGTTTCAAAGACGCGCTGTAAATGGCTGAGCAATTCTTCAGGCTTTATCCATGAAGTTACGCGAGCTTCATCCACCAGCGCGTGATCCAATTCCTGGAGTTCGTCCCCCTGTTCGCGAAGGCGAAGTGAAATCAGGTAGGAGGCAAATTGGCCGTTGATCATGAAAGCGCCAAGCCCCACCAGAAGCACAAACAGGAAAATGGGAACGACAGCGATAAACAGGTAGGTAATGATCAGGCGGCGGCGCAAGCTCCACAGGACTCGTTGCTTAAAAAACCCGACCAGTCGAAATAAATAGTAAAAGGCTGCGGGAACGGAGGTAATCCAGAACAGCAACCACAACAGGCCGGGGACTCTGCCGGTGGTTCGACCCACAACCCAGAGCGCCACGCCATAAGCGGCGACCCAAATGGCGAAACGAGTCACCCGGTGACGGCGATATTCATTGCGGAGGGATTCAAGCAACACAGGCTAGTGTACCAGCGGCCGCGAAGTTGTGCGAGATTCAGTGTTCAGTCCATTCAAAACCAGGTGTGCCAGGGTTTTATATCTCAGTCCTTGCACCCGACTGGCTCCTAGTCCCGCGCAGCATTCTGCACACGGCTATGATACCGGCCGTAGAAGAAATAAATAAACATGCCAATCACCAGCCAGACCGCCAAGCGGATCCACGTGAGTCCGCTCAAGCTCACCATCATGGCCAGGGAAATCAAAATACCCATGATGGGCACGAAAGGCACCCAGGGCGTCTTGAATGGCCGGTGAAGGTTTGGGTCACGGCGGCGGAGAACCCACACGCCGGCGCAGACAATAACAAAAGCCAGCAGGGTGCCAATGCTCACCATTTCGTCCAGGACATTAATAGGCAGAGAGGCGGCCAGTATGCCGACGAACGTGCCCACGGTGATCGAAGAAATCCACGGAGTGCGGAATCGCGGGTGGACATCACTGAACACTTTGGGCAACAGGCGGTCGCGTGACATGGAAAAGAAAACGCGGGACTGGCCGAGCAACATGACAACGATCGTACTACTCAAGCCCATCAGCGCGCCAACCTTCACCAACAAACTTCCCCAGCGCACCCCGGTGCTGTCGATTCCAATGGCCAGCGGGTCCCTCACGTCAAGGTTGGTGTAGTTCACGAGGCCCGTGAGCACACCGGCAACCAGAATGTAAAGCACTGTGCAGATGACCAACGATCCCAGGATGCCGATAGGCATATCCTTTTCAGGATTCTTGGCTTCCTGGGCGGCGGTGGAAACAGCGTCAAATCCGATGTAGGCGAAGAAAATAATTCCGGCCGCGCGTAAGATTCCGGAAATTCCAAATTCGCCGAACGCGCCGGTATTGGGCGGAATGAAAGGGTGCCAGTTGAGCCGGGTCAAATCCGGATGGTTGAAAAGAAAATTTGACCCGATTCCGATGAACACTATCAGCACCGCGACCTTGATAATGACAATGGCCGAATTGAAATTTGCCGACTCTTTGATGCCCACCACCAGGATGGCTGTCGTAGCCAGGATGGCGAGGAACCCGAGCAAGTTGAACGCGCCGTGCGCGTGCGGCAGCGCGGCAGGATCGATTCCCGCCAACTTCAGCTTGGGCAATAGCAGCTTGACCGGCTCCCAGTGGTCCTTGTAATAAATGAACTCATCCCAGTGCGTTCCCGCGATCGAGGCGGGAAGCTTGATCCCAAAATCACCGAGCAAGCTGATGAAGTATCCGCTCCAACCGGAAGCGACGGTGGCCGCGCCAAAGGCGTATTCCAGCACCAAATCCCAACCGATGATCCAGGCAACGATCTCGCCTAGTGTGGCGTAACCGTAGGTGTAGGCAGACCCGGCGACGGGAATCATGGAGGCAAACTCCGCGTAACAGAGGCCGGCAAACACGCAACCGACAGCCGCAAAAATGAATGAAAGAATAATGGCAGGGCCGGCGTGTTCCGCCGTGGCCGTGCCGGTAATCACAAAGATCCCCGTGCCGATAATGGCGCCAATGCCGAGCGTAATCAGATTGGTGGGTCCCAGAGCGCGCCGCAGACTGTGCTCGCCGGTCTCATGGGCCTCGGAAAGAATCTGCTCCACAGGTTTTGTCGCCAGTATATTGGCCATTCGAGCTCCTTAGAAGCAACGATTCATCAAAAAATCTTGCGAACTGCCAGGCACCATCATTCGCCAGACAGTGCGCCGGGCGGGAAAACATTTCCTGGCGGGCCCGAGCTGTGCGTTACCAGAAACCATTCGGTAACGCCGCCGCCAAAGATAGTAAACCGGAATGCCCACGGCCACAACACCAAATCATGCCGGGTGCCGCCAACCCTGCTGAAGGAGGACACAAACCATGCTCCCGGTAGGGGCATGGCACGGGGACCCCAGGTTTTGTGATGGGGCCCTGCCCTTCCCCTTCCCCAAGGAAAAGGGCACGGCAAGCCGTGTCCCTACGTCCAAAGGTTGGGGCGCCATGGCATGACTGTAGTTCTAAGGCAACACTTGGTTCAGAATGCCGGCGAGACGGATGCCCGCTTTTTCAATTTGGAGCTCTACCACAGGGCGTGCCGCGTTAAAGTAATCGTCGCCCAAGTTGGGGGTGCTTTCATGAGGAAGTTTCCCGTAGGCCAATCGGACGGCGAGCGCGTGACTCTCCATCGCCCAGTCCTCTGTGCTGCCGCGCGCCCACGCGGCCTTTTCAGCCGGCGTAATGCGGCTGTTGAGCTCGGCCGCGAGCTTCAATCCATAATACTTTTCCCGGTGAAGAATGCCGCTGTCCCACACTGCGTGAAGATTCATGGGCTGCCCGAAAAACATCACCTGGACTTTGTTGCCTCCCTGATCTCCGTTGTCCTCGCAGTGGAGCGGCTGGTGCAAGTCGCCCACAAAGTGAACCAGGAATTTCAGCGCGTCGCGACGGAGTGCGGGGTCAGCAGCTTTATTCCCCAGCACCGCCTCAAACTCATGAATCTTTCCGACGACGCAATTGTCATCCCGGCAGTCGCGTTTCATATCAAGGCTGCCTGCGGAGAGCGGGATATCGATGTAGTGCCACGGCCCTGTTTCCGGATGCTCTTCGCGAATGTCGTCTGCCCAGGTAGATTCGGCGGCCAGAGTGTCATAGGGTCCGAACATGGCCTTTATCGCTGCGAGTGTTTCTGGTTTTAGATTTTTCTCCGCAATCACCGCCACATCACGATGCCCTTCCGGACCCCACGCAAGCGTGGACGTGACAGCGAGCAGCGGGATACACACGGCGAAGAAAGCGCGAAGCATGAACGAGCGGTAATTTATTTGCATGAGAGACTCACCCTGGCCGAATTCGTCTTGTTCATGGGTCAGAATCCGTAATTCATGATCCCCGCAAAACTTCCAGGAACTGCCTGGCGCGCTGGCCGATGTCCGGGGCTTTCAGCAAATCACTGATGACGGCCACGGAATCCGCGCCCGCCTCAATCGCAGCGCGGGCATTCTCCGCCGAAATTCCTCCGATGGCCACCAGAGGTTTGCGAGTTGCCTGCCGCGCTTTGCGCAAGCCTTCTACTCCCACCACTGGATCAGGGTTCTCCTTGCTGTGAGTCGGGAAAACCGGGCCGAAAGCAATATAGTCGGCGGAAGAGTTTTCCGCTTCGATTACCTGAGCCAGAATGTGAGTCGAGCAACCAACCCACTTGCCCGCACTCAGGACACGGCGCGCCAACTCCACCGGCAAATCATCCTGGCCCAGATGGACGCCATCCGCATCCACGGCACGCGCGACGTCAGCGCGGTCATTCACAATGAAGACGCCCTGCGCCTCTCGTACCAAATCGGCGATCTGCCGGCAGGTTTGCAAGAGCTCGTGGGATGTAGCTCGCTTATCACGATATTGGATCAATCGAACGCCGGCCGCGAGCAGGACTTCTGTAACCGCAGCGGGTGAGTGTTGGCCTGTCTGCACGGGATCGATGATGGCATAGAGGCGGGGAAAGGGAGAACGCATGAGCCGGACTCGATGCGGCGCTTCGAATTATACGCCGCCGTTAGTGACAAATCGGGTGAGAAAGCGCGTGTCAAACTTGCCGGCGCGGAAATCCGCGTCAGCCATGATTTTTTCGTGGATGGGAATGGAAGTGGATATCCCTTCAACGATAAACATTTCGAGAGCCCGCGCCATCCGGCTGACCGCTTCCGCGCGGTCATCGCCGTGCACCACCAGTTTGGCAACCAGCGAGTCGTAATAGGGCGGCACGATGGATTCAGCATAGGCGGCGGTATCCACGCGCACGCCCGTTCCTCCGGGAACATGGAAACCCGTTATTTTGCCCGCAGAGGGCGCAAAGGTTTCTGGATTCTCCGCGCAGATCCTGCACTCGATCGAGTGGCCGCGCATCGGGACACTCTCGCCTTCTATGGGCAGCGGTTCACCGGCCGCGATGAGAATTTGTTTTTTTACCAGGTCCAGGCCCGTCACCATTTCCGTGACCGGGTGTTCCACCTGAATCCGCGTATTCATCTCCAGAAAGTAGAGATTGCGATTTTCATCCATCAGGAATTCGACCGTGCCCGCGTTGGTGTAACCGATTTCCTTCAGCGCCTCCACCACCTGATGCCCCATGCGCTTTCGCAAAGCGGCGTTGAACTGCGTGGAGGGTGACTCTTCCAGAAGTTTCTGGTGGCGCCGTTGAATTGTACATTCGCGTTCGCCCAAATGGATCACTTTACCGTGCTGGTCAGCCAGAACCTGAAATTCAATGTGCCGCGGACTGGCAATATATTTTTCGAGATAAACGTCGGGAGTGCCGAAGGCCGCGGTCGCCTCGTTCTGAGCGGTACGGACAGCGGGCAGGAGTTCCGCCTTCGATGGAACAACCCGCATTCCACGCCCGCCGCCTCCGGCCGCTGCTTTGACCATGACAGGGTAACCAATCTTTTCCGCCGCCTCCAGGGCCTCGGTTTCAGATTGGACCACGCCATCGGAACCCGGAAGCACGGGCAGTCCCAGTTGGGCCATCGCCTTCCGCGCCTTGTCCTTGTCTCCCATCAGGCGCAGGACGTCAGGGCGGGGTCCGATAAAAGTTATTTTGGAGGCCTCGCAGACTTCCGCGAAGGCAGCGTTCTCCGCCAGGAATCCATAGCCGGGGTGGATGGCCTCCGCGTTGGTGACTTCGGCGGCGGAAATAATGCTGGCGACATTCAAGTAGCTTTCAGAACTCTTCGGAGGACCAATGCAAACAGCAGCATCGGCAAAACGCACAGGGAGGGAATAACGGTCCGCTTCAGAATAGACGACGACAGTCTGGATTCCCAGCTCCTTGCAGGCACAGATCACCCGCAGAGCAATTTCACCGCGATTGGCAATCAGAATTTTTTTAAACATGGTTCGAAGTGCCGTTGATAGTCCATAGTTGATAGTTAATAGTTAAGAAAAATAAACTCTCAGCCCGTCCTTAATCCGTATCATCAAGGGGATTCCAGCGTCGCTTTGGAGCCTGCCTCGCTGGCGATGTTGCTTTGCGCGGGGTGTGTCGGCTGGCGGTTGGTAGGAATGGCCTGTTCAATTTTTACTCGAAGAGCATTCAACATCCGCGCGATTTCGCCAGTTTCAGCTGAGGCTGTCTCGGATGCTTTGGGCGCCAAATGTCCCAAGTCTCGACTTAACAGCACCCAGTACTCTGCTTCCGCCAGCGATCCTTCAGCTATATTGATGAATCGTGCATAGTCCTGACGGCCCTGGCGTTTCGTCCCTTCGGCGATGTTCGTGGGCACGGAAGCAGCCGCCCGACGAAGCTGGGAAATAATGCCAAAGCGCTCAGCATCTGGAAAGCTTTTGGTCAGACGATAAATTTCCAAAACCAGTGCATGGCTCCTTTGCCATACCTTCAAGTCTTGGAATCTCTGCATGTAATTGGACCTTGCCTCATTCAAATGTGGGTCAGATTTGGCTCTGGCTTTAAACTATCAACTATCGACTATTAACTATTAACTTTTTTAATCAACTATTTTTTATGCGACGGCCGTATGGAAAACAAGCTCTGCCCGTACTCCACCGGCTGTCCGTTTTCCACATAAACGCGGACAACCTCTCCGGCCACCTCCGACTCAATCTCGTTCATTAGTTTCATGGCCTCGATGATGCACAGAACCTGACCTACCTGCACGGTGTCACCCGACTTTACAAAGGGCGGGGCATTGGGGGCGGGCGAGGAGAAAAAAGTTCCCACGATAGGCGACTTGATGATGAACAGGCCTTCCGTGGATTCATGCGTGCCGGGCTCTCCTGCCGATGAGCTGGGATGATGAGCGTCCGGGGCGGGCCGGGGAGGAGGCGATGGAGGAAGATTGAATTCGCCTTCCGAATAGGTCGGAAGAGCAGAGAATCCCGCGCGTGCGTCACCGCGCTTGATCCTGATCTTCACTCCGCCTTTTTCCAATTCAAATTCGCTGATCTCTCCTTTTTTCAGGACATCGAGAAGTTCCTGAATCTCCTGAATATCCCATGCGGAAGGAGAGGGCTTCTTTAAAGGGATCACTTTCTTTCCTGACATTTATTGAGCTCCCCAAATTTTAGAAAAATGACCCTACGGAATGCACCAGCCGCTTTTGGCGGCGGTTGTTAAGACTTCAGGGCCTTCAGGTCCCACCACCACCGTGTCTTCCAGGCGGATGCCGCCCAAGCCTTCGATATACACACCCGGTTCGGCCGTCACCACACAACCAGCACAAAGCCGGGTCTTATCACCTTTGCCCAAGCGGGGCTTTTCATGAATATCCAGACCCACGCCGTGCCCTGTGCTGTGGGTAAAATAATCCGACAGCCCCCGCCGCCTTAGAACGCGCCGGGCTGCCTCATCTACTTCACCGCCCCTGACACCCTGCCAGAGGCTCTCCACGGCCATTTGCTGGGCCTCCAGGACAGCTTTATAAAGCCTTTTGATCCGGCCGGCCGGCTGCCCCAGGTAAAGGGTTCGCGTCATATCAGAGGCGTAGCCGTTAAGTATAGCACCCATGTCGAAGATAACCAATTCACTTTTGCCTAATACTTTATGGGAGGCGCGCGCGTGGGGGAAGGCTCCTCGGGAGCCCGAGGCAACAATTGTATCGAAGGCCGGGCCATCCGATCCTTTCCGCCTCATCCGATATTCGATTTCGGCGGCCAAGTCAGATTCTTTAACGCCGGGTTTGACCAGAGGAAGTATTTCTTCAAAAGCCTCCACCGTCACGCGGCTGGCCTCGCGTATCCGGGCGATTTCATCCTGGTCCTTCACGAACCTGAGCGCTTCAATTATGCGAGACGCAGGTTCAAATCGAAATCTCCCCTGGCTCTCGCGCTCAAGAAGGCGAAACTCACTACAAGTGAGGTGCCCATCCTCAAAACCCACCCGTTTGGGCTTCTTCTTTCGCAACCAGCGGGCAACCGCTTTTAAAAGGGAGCCCTTTTCCTCAATAACCTCGGTTCCCTTGGCCTCATCCCGGGCCTGCAAAGTATAGCGCGGGTCCACCCACAGGACGGCATCGGATGCGCCCCATACTGCCACGCCCGCGCTTCCCCGAAAACCAGTCAGGTAAAAAATATTCCGAGGATTTGTGACTACCAGCAGGGCGAGTTTTTGTTTCTCGATGCGCGCACGGAGTTTTGCCTGCCGGGCTTCATGTGTCTTTGAAGGGAAATTCAGTAGCATGGGCAGAAACAAAAAGGAGGAGACTTCAATCTCCTCCTTAATTTATTAAATATTTTATTTCAATTCAAGGCTTAGAATATCGATCTATCCAGGCAATACTTTGGGCGTCACAAAGAAGACCAACTCCTGGTCATTGGTGGTCGTATTCGTATTCTTAAAGAGATGGCCAATGACAGGGATCTGCCCAAGGATAGGCACGTAATCGTCCGAATGGGAATGGAGGGATATCGTCACTCCCCCGAAGATAACGGTTCCGCCATCGGGAACGAGGACTTGAGTCGTGGCGGACTGCGTGTTGATGCTGGGCCCGGCCGCGGTAAGAACCGCGCCCACCGATGAATTATCCACCTTGATATTCATGAAAATGTTGCCATCCGCAGTCACCTGAGGCGTCACCGTAAGGGTGAGTGCGGCCTGAGCGTAGGTGATGGTTACAGTATTGTTGATTGAAGTCTGAATGGGAATCTGGACACCCTGGGTTATCGTGCCGGGCACGTTATTCTGGGTGACAATAAACGGTTTAGATATGGTTTTTAACTCGGCTTTCGACTCCTCAGCAGCGATAGCGGCGTTGATAATGTAATGCGCGCCAGCGTTCGTAATTGCGTAAACCCCGAAGCCCGTGAGGGGCGCAGTCGTGACGAGGGGCAGCTTGCCCGCACCATTGGCCGTGGACCCGGCCCCACTTCCACCCGCCTGCGCCGTGGTTTGATTGAGCCACGCAGCAGACAAGGCTGACTGAAGTATGCGGGAGAAGTCAGACGTCGTCCGAACCACGCGTGCTTCAATTGAAACCTGTTTCGTCTTGGTGTCCAGTCTTGAGATAATCTGCAGAATAACGGGAATCTGCGAAGCAATATCGGAAACAATCAGGGTGTTGGTGCGGTCGTCCACCAGAATGTTCCCGCGCTTGGTTAGTGCTCCGCCGCCCACCCAGGTCTTCAACAAAGTTTGGATGGTCTGCGCCTTGGCATAGTTTACGGGCACGAAACGCGTGACCAGGGGCTGCGCGTCCTCACGCGCGGCTACCAACTTGGAAGCCGCTTCTTGTTGGGCAGTCAGCGTTTCCAACTTGGAGATGCGCAGAACATTGCCATCCAGAGTCTTCCCCAACTGGTAGTCCTTTAGAACGATATCCAGGGCCTGATCCCACGGTACATTGTCGAGCACGAGGGTCAAGGTTCCAGTCACATTCGGGTCAACCAGAATATTCAGGCCGCTGATTTCATGAATTAAGCGGAAAAAATCCTTGAGGTCAACATCTTTCAAGTTCAGGGAAATAGGCTCTCCGGTGTAACGAACCTGATCCGAATTGAGCACAGCAACGCCCGCGGGCTGCTCCTGGGCAGCCTCCGTGTCAGTTCCCGCGGAGCCTGCGATTATCTTGGCGGCGCGCGCGGCCTGCAGGGCCTCCGGTGATTGGTCGGAAGTGTCTCGCCGTGGTGCAGCGGAAATTTCCTTTGATCCACTGGTGGCCGGCAGCACATTCTGGTATTCCGAATGAGGGGTCATTGGCGTCGCAGCTTGGGCGGCAATTACCGGGGAAGCCACAGGCTCCGCCTTTATCATTGCCGTCTTTTGCCCGCTGACTTCGCTTGACGATTGGGTCGGTTGATTTTCCGGGGTAACCTGCGCTGACTTCGCCTCCGCAACTTTTGCGGCCGGGGCATTGGATACGGTAACCGCAGGCGCAGCCGCGTTTCTTGCTGAGGTGTATGATTTCAACTCGATGCGAATCCCACCCGCCTGGGCATGGACGTCAAATATCGGATGGCCCGAAAGATCAGCCACCACCCGCACGACGGAAGGATTTTTTTCATGGAACTGGCCAATGCGCACATCGCTTAACAGGGACGATTGCGCCTCATACGTCTTTCGACGGAGGGATTGGCGCGCGTGATCCAAATCAACCACCAAGCGCCGTGGGTTATTTAACTGGCTCACATGATAGGAAGTTGGATGGGTTGTCGCGACATCTACAAAAACCTCTCCGTCCGGTCCTGCGTTGATCGACACTCCGGAAACTTCAGCCAAGCCGCCCGAAGATTTGACAGCCTGAATTGTTGGCTCGACCGGCTTTGATGTTGCCATTGCGGCGGGCGATGAGGCTGGCGGCGTGACTCCCGCAGGGGCGGTGGCAACTGGATTATCGCCAAAAAGCACGAGCAGAGCATCGCTCGTCCGTTGCAGTTGAAACGCCTGGTGATGTTTCATCTCAACCTGAATACGAACCACCGGCTGATGGTTCGAATTCATAAACTGCAACAAGCTGTAACCCGTGAGTAATCCGCCAGACCATTCACCCTTGGGCGCAACCTTGCCGGCGGTCGCCGGCGTCAGGTCGATAAAGAGGGTGTCTGGCGAGGCTTGGACGGCATTGAAGGAATAAAGACCGTCCACGCGCAACTGGAGCCCGTTGGCCGAGCCTGGCGCGGAAACCGAGATGGCTCTCAACGTGGCGGGGGGAGAAGAGGCCACTCCCGGCCTCACCACAGCGCAAAATATGAGAAGGATCAACCCTCTCAACGCCATTGAAAGTATATTTTTTCTTCTCATTTTTTCTCTCCAGATTCCGGAGCCAGTTTTTTAATCACTTCGTGGGAACTCATCTTACCTTCCCCGTCGCGAGTTTCCTCTCTAAAATAGACCGAGTCCGGCGTAATCTTGGTAATAACACCGTTGTAGAGCTCATCATTTTCATGCAGGAAATAAGCCCGGTTGGCCGAGTTGGCTAATACCGCGATCAGCTTGGGATTGTTTTGGCCTACGCGAACGATACCTTCTAATTTTAATTGCGAAATAATCAGACCCCTCGGCCCCGGCGGCAATGGACCCAAACCGGGTATTTCGCCGCCAGTGCCCGGCGCTACTTCAACGGGTGGGGGTGGCAGTTTGAACGGGTCCCTCAAATTCCCCACAGGTTGCAAAGAGCCCCCGGACGCAGCGTGCTTTTCAGCCGGTTTAGAAGGAGCCTTCTTGGTTACTTTTGCGGCCTTGGTCTTTGGTGCGGGGTCAGGAAGAGGCGACGTTCGCCCCGTCCCAGTCCATGCCCATGCGGCGAGAGCCGTGACCACCAGCGCCATCCTCAGAATCCTTTTCCGTGTCCCCGGATACTTTTTATTCATCATGGGTCTGATCCTTATTTCTTCGGCGGCGCCGCCCCAGCCGCTGGCTGCGCGCGGTTAAAGTAAGCGGTCACCACACAATTGGCGCCCACACTTTCCGACTTTGAAACCTCATAAGTTCCCAGCCCTCCGCCTTCGGGCGGCCCCAAGGAAACACTCGTGACACTGATGATTCGCTGCTCGTGGGCCAGCCGGTCAAAGTAATTCACCAGAGCCCAATATGTTCCGTCGAGGCGTATTGAGTAAGGCATCTCCATATAAAAATCCTTGGTCACCAATGGCTGAGCGACAAAGGTTCGGACATGGATCGAGGCCATGCTGGCCGTACTGAAAATTGTTTTCATGAATTCATCGGTGTCTTGTTTGTCCGGAACAATGGAGCGTAAAGTTTCAAGTTGCGTTTCCAACTGAGCGATCCGATTGCGATACTCAGTCGCCTTCTGTTCAAAAGCCTCATTAACTTTGTTTTGAGCCTCCAAGGCATTAACCTTTCCTTCAAGGTCGGTCTTTTGTTGGAACAGGGGGTAAACGTAAAAGTACGAAACAACCCCCACAATGACAACTGCCAAGGCTCCCAACAAGCCCGCTTGGGCGATGGGCGGAAATTCTTTGAAGCTTTTGGGCATAGTCGCTTCCTTCCCTTACAACCCTGCCCGCTTTGGGGCGGGAGCAGGCGGAGTGACCGGCTGCGCCCCGGGCGCAGTTGCGGTCTCGGGTGCAGTCTGTTTGAAAACACAATCGAGATTGAATTTGAAGCTGACTCGCTTGTCTTTATCGTCTTCAACAGACTGTCTTAACTGCACATCATCGAAGGTATCGGAGCGTTGTAGCGCGCCGATAAAATTTGCAATGGCGTCAGGCGAGTTCGCCTGACCGGTTAAAACCAGCCGGCCCCCGGTGGTGGTCACGGTAAGCAGGTAAAGATCGTTCGAGCGGTTTGCCAGGAGGCCCAGAACGTGCATTAACTCCACCGGGCCCGTTCGACTACTCTGAAGCGTTTGAATCGTATTGATTCGCTGTTGTAGCTGGTTGAGCCGCGCCTCATAAACCTTATTTTGTTCCATGATGCCTGCCAGGCGCGCTTGTTCGCGCTGGGCCGCCACATATCGTTTGTTAAGGGCGTCAATTTGGCTGCTCCAGTACCACCAGACAAACCCGGCCACCAGTCCCAAGACCACCAACAGGACGCCAGGAATGATGATGGCCTCGGGCGCCATACCCTCCGAGGGTCCGGCCGCGCGGGCAACGGGTTTCGTTACTCCCAAGAGATTTATTCTAATCATAGCTGGTCAAAACTCCTTAATGCCAGGCCCATCGCAACCGTCATGCGGGGTGCGATATCGTTGATGTAGCTGGCATCAAAATTGGAGCCAATTACCACCTTATGGAAAGGGTTCAAAACCTCTACAGGAATATTAAATTCTTCCTTCAGTAACTCGACCAAACCCTCGATTCTCGCCGTCCCCCCAGCCACATATATCTGCTGGATGTTTTCCGTTGACGCGGTCTGGCGGAAGAAGTCAAAAGTCTTCTGAATTTCGAGCAGGAGAATTTCCGAAACGGAGCGGATATGCGGCGTCTTCTGATCGGGCTGGATATTAGAAACTTCCTGCCCTTGCTTCAACTTTTCCGCGTCCTCGTAGCTGAGGTCGAGCTCCTTTTGCAGGGTGTCGGTATACTGATTTCCCCCCACTGAAACATCGCGGGTGAACAACGGTATGCCACCACGCACAATATTGATGTTCATAATGCTGGCGCCCACATTCAGCAAGGCCACCATCAATTCGGGAGCGGGATCGTAGCTCGCCTCAAAAGCGTTCTGGAGCGCAAAAGCATCAATGTCCACCACCATGGGGGTCTTGGCGGACTGGCTCAACACATTGGTATGATTCAGAATCTTTTCCCGTTTCACCGCCACCAGCATCACATCATACCCGCCACCCGCCGAAGCCGGTCCCAGGATTTGATGGTCCATAAAAACGTCGGCAAGATCAAAAGGGATATGTTGCTGAGCTTCGTAGGTGATGGCATTGGCCACCTCCGCTTCTGAGGCTGCATTCACGGTGATTTTCTTTACAATCACCGAGTGGCCTGAAACCGAAGTCGCCACTTCCTTGGTCTTGATTTTATTGTCAGTAAAGATTTTTTCAATGGCAGTGGAAACGGAAATGGCGTCCATAATGGCGCCATCCACCACCGTGTCCTGACCAAGGCTTTCAATCCCCAGGTTCACCAGTTCGTAGTCAGAACCCTTTTTCCTCAGCTCAACAGCCTTCACCGAACTGGAGCCGATGTCCAACCCGACCAGGCCTTTCGTTTTTCCCATCCCAAACATGTGCGTAGCTCCCTACCGAATGGCGGCGCGTCCTTTCCGTTCGGTACGCTCCTCGTATCTGGTACTTTGCCTCTCCATCCATCGATCCAGCACTGTCTTTTTGAACTTCCAGCGGTTCCCTAACTTAAAGGCCGGAATCCTGTCTTCGTACACGTACTTGTAAAGCGTCTCGCGGGAAACCCCCAGGTATTGCGAAGCTTCTCGAACATCCATGACTTCCCTGGTCTCTACCATCTTGCGTACCTTCCCAGCTTCCGTGGGAACTGCTCACCCGCCGCTGCCTTAAAGTCTTTTGAATGCTCAAATGAGTGCCCTGGGATTCAGGGCCGCTGGATTGGCTTATACGCTTGGTGCTATTTCGATGTCAAGAACTTTTTAGGGTTCCCCCTGGTTTCTTTCCTATTAAACAGCCGAAATTATGGTGTTTTCCCTTGATTTTGTCTATATGTTGTGTTACAAGCTCAGTACACTACTATATATGTGCTCAAAATTATTTTTAGTTTTCACCCTTATTTGTGTATATTTTGGGGGTATTCTTACGCTCAGTCTCTATATATAATACGACCTTATGCCGATTCTGACCATTTAAATTATCTTCGCTTCCCGGTTTCGCCTCGCTTCATGTCGATTGAGCTTTCACTCCTCTTTCAAAGGGGTATTAACCCGGACGGCCATATTCGTCAGATTCGAGCGCCGGTCAGGTTTGCGGTCCCTCAATCTTAGTTTGGTGTTCGGAACGGTCGGAGAAAATAAATTGGTGCAAGCGGGATTTGGACGCGTTTTCATCCATTTCAATTCCCCGTTCAATTTCACGCGGAGCTTGGTACTTCGCCCTCGCTTCGAGCAACAACTCATTGGATAGGTGGATCTCGCTCTTCATCGCCTCGATCTGTTCCCCCTGGCTGCGTATTTCGCGTTGCATGGAATAAATGCGAATCGGGACAAACATTAGGAGATAAATGAAGAGAATTACAACGGCTGCTCCTGCGGCAAGTAGAATGGTCGCCAGATGAAATGCCATACTGGGCGAGGAGGCATCGACCAAGCTCTGAGCTTGTGTGGAGATGGCATGAATCTGTTCCTTGAAAGCACCACCCGTTAGATTGGCCATAATATGCGCTCTCGGCGCCAGGATAATTCCGAGAAAAAGCGCCAGGATAAAAATTCCGGCAGTGCGAATAAAGGTTTTCATATCTCCCCCATACACATCAAAATAGACTCCTGCACCCGAAATGAGGTGCAATTCCATTGCCACTTCCCTTCCCGGGTGGCCTGTGCGCGCCGCGCGAGCGCATTCATTCCCACGAAGGCGGGGGGTCCCAGGTCCTGCAATGGCGGGAATCCGCCTCATAAGCTATTGGATATCGGCCACTGACGGATTGGATTCCTCCCGCGTCTGTGGGACGGGACTGACTGGCGTTTCAAATGGGATCGCGCAGAGTAGGGTCCCGCGCCCACGTGTAATTTTTGCGCAATCGCTGCAAAAAGTTCCATTCGCTGAGGTTTGGCGAGGGTCATACTACGATGAGAGTCGCCCCTCATAGGGTTATGGGAGAGGCAACTCCATACGAATTCGCTGGTCAGGTTGGGGCTGGCTTCGACCTGACAACCATGCAAGCAGCCGGGGACTCACCCTGAGATTTGTGCGGAGGAAGGAAACTGCTCGTTGACCCAAAATCATATCTGATTTTGGCACAGTTTTTGGGGAGCAGGTCAGTAGCCTTAGGCGGTGAGATTGCCGGCGGCGTCGGTGACGCTCAGCAATCGGTCCGCGTCGTCATAGCCGTAACTTGTGGTTTTGTTATTCGCGTCGGTAACGGAAATGCGTCGCCCGCGCGTGTCATAGGCAAAACTTGTTTTTGTTCCGTCCGGCTGGGTGATCTGAGTCACGCGGTTCATCACGTCGAAGGTGAAAATGGTTTTGTTATTCGCGTCGGTAACGGAAATGCGCCGCCCGCGACCGCGCGGCGTTGATGGTTGGTTGTGCTCCTTGCCATGGCTCTATCCTGGATGGAATCGCTTTCTGGCTTGCTTGAGCAGTTCTCTAGCTTCCTCCTTTGAGCCTTGGGTAGCGTTGGCCGCCCGACAAGTTCTTTCCAGGTAATGAATGGCCTTCAACGGATCTGGTTTGTTGCCGAGGTAGATTTTGGCGATTTGAAGGTTCGCATCGCCATCGCCCAAAACTACCGCTCGTCTCAGCCACAAAAGAGCCCGACTTAGTTTCTTTTTGTCACGCCAGATGACCCCGATATTGTTAGCGGCTATGTTGCTTCCATGCCGATACGCTCGCCGATACCAATAAAGAGCTGCTTTCTGGTCGGCTTTTACCCCGACCCCCAAATCGTAGAAGTTGGCAACAGTTTCTAATGCCGGACCGCTACCGGCCCTCGCAGCGGCAAGAAAGAGCCGGAACGCCGCGTGCAGTCGCCCCTTCCTCCAATGCGCCTCAGCGTCCTGGTACAAGCGGTTGGCCTTGATCTCTCTAGATAGAAAGTTGCACTCTTTCACCGTTGGCATACTCATAGGCATATCCACCCGCAAAGTACTCATTCCTTGGCTCGCTAGAACAATAATACCGGCGCCAGCTGGAAAACTCCCGAAGTCGCCGCCGGTGCGGACGCGGGGACTAGCGCAGGACCCGCCACCACGCCTCCGATTGCCCCTCCAATACCAACTGCCCCCGTCACAGCATCTCCAACCAGAATGTCCGTCCAGAACTGCTGCATATATTGTGCGGACATCAAATGCATCTGAAGTTCAAAGTCCGTGATTGCGTAAGGCACCCAACCCGGTGGCTTTACCACCCACTTGCCTGTATGTGGATCCTTCACTTCCCAGCAGCCCGGTTTTTGCTTGCTCGGCCTAGCATGCTTGGCTGGGTTCGGCGTCCCTTCCGGACGGCCCGTTTGCTTTCGTTCTCCCTTTCCTTGCCCGCCCCGTTGTTTCCCTAATCCATCCGGGTCGATCCAATCCACAGGATCATCAGAAACATAGCGATAGACGTTGATGTCGCCACCACTCAACTCCGCAGGATCCTCATTGAGGAACCTTCCAACGCTCGGGTCGTAGTACCTGGCGCGGTAGTAAAGCAGCCCGGTCTTGGCGACGTTCTCGCGCGCCGTGAAGTAGAAGCGGTTGCTGACGGAGCCCGTGGACGCGGTTTGGTTCCCGAACGAGTCATAATTGTAGGTGTTGGCGACCGCTCCGCTCGCGCTGGTTAGTGAAGTGATCGAGCCGAGTCCGTCGGCCTCATAATAGCTCGAAGCGCCCGACCCGAAGACTTCCAGCGGCTCGTCAATGCCGAGTCCTTGGGTGTACCGCGCAACGACTTTGCCTGTGAGGTCCAAGTTTTCGATCACGTTGTCGCCGTCATAAACAAAAATCCGTCCGGTTCCGTCACTGAAGATTCGCCGCCCAAACGGGTCATACTGATAATGCAGCACAGTCCCCTTCGGCACTGTCACGCTGGTCAAACGATTTTCAAAATCCCACGCATACGTTGTCGTGCCGTTCGGCGCGGTCTTGCCCGTCATGTTTCCGTTCGCGTCATAAGTAAACGTCGCCGGGCTCGCCGAGGTCAACTCGTTCGACGAATTGTAGCTGTAGGAAGGAATTCCCAACGAGCTCAAACGATTGCCGACGGCATCGTAAGTGTAGCTTTCGGCAGGTGTCCCGTTCACCACCGCCTGCGTAAGTTCATAGATTTGGTCGTAACCATAACTGGTGGTCGTCGCCGTGGGGCTCTGCCCCGTCAGTTGGAACGTGTCCATGCGGCTGGTGCGGTTGCCCGCCGCGTCGTAAGCGTAAGTCGTGCCGCCATTGAACGCGCTCGATTGATGGAGGATGGAAAGTAGCCGCGAGAGCGCATCGTATTGATAGCTCGTGCTCACTCCGTTGGGCCGAGCGAGCGAAGTCCTTCGCCCCAGCGCATCGTAGCTGAAATAGAAAGCGCCGCCGTTAAAATCCATCAAACCTGTCATCCGGTTCAGAGTGTCGTAATTGTAGTTGGTCACCCCGCTCTCCGGGTCGGTGAAGCTCGTCCGATTCGACGCGGCATCGTAGCCATAGCTTTCCGTCAGCGTCCGCCCGGTCAAGAAAGAATAATTCGTCGTCGTGCCCGTCAGCCGCCCCAGATTGTCAAAGGCAAACGAATACGTCCCCGTTGGATCGCTAGTCTGCGTCAGAGCCGTTACACCAATCCGCCGAGGGCGGGCAATTCCTTATCCAACAATTCAATCACGGAAGCCGGAAGCTCCTTCCTCTCGGCTGCTTCCGTAACTTCGATTATTCCAATGTGCAGATAGCGACATGCAAATCGGGGAGAATCCTTGGTACCGCCCGTTGGACGAAAGCAGACAGGATAGTAGGTCTCGGCCGTGTCGAGCTCGAACTCCGCGACAAAGCATTGGTGCTTATTTCTGGAATAATCGTCCAGAAGTTTGAAAACAACAGCATGTTCTGAAGCGGTCATTACAAATAGTCTCCTAGGCCACGAAGATAAGAAACCCTCCCAGCGTCACCTTGCGAGTATAACAATTCAAACCATGTGTTGCTTCTGCCCTGCCATGGATACACCTTCTAAATGCATCCTCAATCGGACTATTCCGGAATAGGAGGCCGAATCAGCGGGGACGAGGCAATCCCGATGCCGATCGCTACGCACGTTACGGGGTGTAGGGAGCAGTAATCTATAATCTCGTTTCCCAGCTTTTTGACAGAACCCTTCACAGCCTCCCAAGTAGGATCGAGAATCTGCTCCGGCTTTTTATCTCGATCCCGGCAATTCTTACAGCGCGTAAGCGTTGCTTCCTCGGCGTATAGTCTGTCAATGTGCTCTTTGTCCGCATCTTGGCCAAGTCTATCGATCTCCTCGCTTCTCACTGCAATCGAATGTTCCAGCCATCCGATGTCCCGAGCGAGAGTCTTCGGATTTGTGCAGAGAACTTCCAGGCCGGCTCCTGGATCACTGTGCAGTCTCCCGTCGAAGGGCTCCTCCGTCCACGCTTGATGGATTAAGCCAGTGGGGTCATTGCGCACGACAGGGTTGTTTCTCACATAAGCGTAGAAATCTACACCGCCCCCCATTCTTATCGGATCTTCGCTCAGGAATCTTCCCGTACTCGGGTCGTAGTACCGGGCGCGGTAATAGTAGAGTTTTGTCTCGCCATCGTCCTCGCGGCCGGCGTAGCGGAAGGTATTGCTGACGGATTCGTTCGAGCCGGTCAACTGGCCAAACGAATCGTACTCATAAGTGTTGGCGATGTTTCCGCTTGCGTTCGTCAGGCTAGTGATCGAACCTAATCCGTCGGCCTCATAGTAGGTGCCGATCCCGCTGGCATAGGTGGCCAGCGGCTCGTCAATCCCCAAGGCTTGCGTGAACCGTTCCGTCGCTTTTCCCGAGGCATCCAGCCGCTCCGCAATGTTGTCGCCGTCGTAAACGAACACGCGCGTCTTGGTCGGCGAGTCTTTGAAAATCCTTCGCCCGAACGGATCGTACTTGTAATTCTGCACGTGGCCGTTCGGCAACGTGACGCTGGTGAGCCGATTCTCAAAATCCCAGGTATAAGTGGTGGTTCCACTGGAATCAGTTTTGCTCGTCGTGTTGCCGTTTGCGTCATAAGTAAACGTCGCGTTGCCTGCGGCCGTCATCTCATTCGAGACGTTGTAGGCATAGGGCGCGCCGAGCGAACTGAGACGATTGCCCACCCCATCGTAATTATAATTTTCAGTCGCCGTCCCGTTCACCACCGCCTGGGTCAATTCGTAAATCGCGTCGTAGCTATAGTTCGTCGCCGTTTGCGTTGGATTCTGCCCCGTCAGTTGGAACGTGTCGGTGCGGCTCACGCGGTTGCCCGCCGCGTCGTAAGCATAACCTGTTCCGCCCGTGAATGCGCTCGACTGATGGAGAATCGAAAGCAATCGTGACAGCGAATCATACGCGTAGCTCGTGCTCACGCCATTCGGACGGCTGAGCGAAGTCCTCCGCCCCAGCGCGTCGTAGCCGAAATTGAATGCGCCGCTGTTGAAGTCCGTCAATCCCGTCAGCCGGTTCAGCGAATCGTAGGCGTAATTGGTCACGCCGCCTTCCGCGTCGGTGAAGCTCGTCCGATTCGACGCGGCATCGTAGGCGTAGCTTTCCGTCAGCGTCCGCCCGGTCAAGAAAGAATAATTCGTCGTCGTGCCCGTCAGCCGCCCGAGGTTGTCGTAAGCGAACGAATAAGTTCCGCTTGGGTCCACGGCCTGCGTCAGGCGACTGAGAGCGTCGTAACTGTAATTAACCGCCGTCGAGTCAGGATAAGTCTTTGTACTCAGCCGGTAGAGATTGTCGTAGCTGTAAGTAATCTTCTGCCCCTTGCGGTCGGTCTTCGACAGCAGATTCCCCACTGCGTCATAATTATAACTCTCACTGAGCGTGGAAGGAAACGTGACTTGGGTCACGCGCCCCAACGGATCGTAGGCAAAGTTCGTCACATGATTCGCCGCGTCCGTGATGGCTTGCAAATGATTTTCCGTATCGTACCCGTAGGCGGTGAGGTTGCCGGCCGCATCGGTGACACTCAGCAGCCGGTCGGCGTCGTCGTAGCCGTAGGATGTTGTCTTGCCGTTCGCGTCAGTGACCCCAGTGCGCCTTCCGCGCGTGTCATAAGCAAAACTGGTTTTGGTTCCGTCCGGCTGGGTGATCTGGGTCAAGCGGTTCATGGCGTCGTAGGTGAATAGGGTTTTGTTCAGCAACGCGTCTGTGGAAGAGAGCCGGTTGCCGCGCGCATTTGCTCCAGTCGGCTATTTGGCCAGTTGCCCGACCTCAAACCGCTCGACTTTGTCTCCCTGATAGATAAGAAGTACCTTTCCGATTGGGGCCCACTGGACGGAAACCAGCGACACTGGCCCTTTAGCGGTAGCTTTGGAGAGTGGAATGTCGAGCGAGGTTTGAAAGGTCGCCGCGCCGTGCTGCACACTCACCAGGCTAACGTTGTGCGTTTTGGGGGCCGCCAAGACAAACCACTCCTTGTCCGGCAGCTTGCCAAGAATACTCGGCATTACCCCATCAGGGTCAATAAGACCTTGGGGCAAGCCCTGGATGCCCTCGCTCGTATCGCTGGCCAAGTCGAGCTTTTGTATCGGAGTGCCCCGAGCTTGCGGATCATAAAAAACCGACTGTGAGTCAGAACCCCAAAACAAGGGCTCGCCCTGGGCCACAACTTTAAGACCCGAACCATCTGTGTTCATCACGGCAACGTTCTTGCTGCCCCCGACCGTGTTGTCGATCCCCAGCAGAATCTTCGAGCCGTCCGGCGCGAATTGAGGCCAGCCGAAATACTGCCAGAACTCCGCCTGGCCGATGTCGGGTGGTCGGTGCTCAGGGTTGATCTCCTTCGAGTGAGTGAGTCGCGTCAGTCCGGAACCGTCCAGATGCACAGAATAAATATCGGAGGCATAGTAGTAGGTGCCCCCGCTGGCAGAAAATACAATCTGGGTGCCGTCAGGAGAGAAAGAGGGACTGGAGAACACGCCCCCGCCCGTCCCCGCGTCCTTATCGTTGAGCACCGGTCGCTTGGCTCCCGTACCGACGCTGGCGGCATAGAGCCGATTGGGCAACCCGCTGTGTGGCCCACCCGCCGCGACATAGACTAGGGTTGTGCCATCCGGGCTGAGGGCCGCGCCACCGCCCAAATGGCTCGTGCTTTGCTCGATCGTAAAGATTATCTGCGGTTTTCCCATTGATTGGCCAGCGCTCCAAGTTGGCGCTACGGTCAACGCTACGATAGCGAGCCCGACCCCGAGCCAGACAGCCTTGCGGGCAACCCTCCCCTTAGGGACTTCTCGTGGAGCAATCATAGTGACCCCCTCTCAGCGATTCTATCAGAACCCGAACCTCTTCCAGACTTGCTCAAAAAGATAAACGCCGCCACCGTTCGCCAGCGCCTGAATGTGAGGCGTGTATTTGTACTGAGCATAAGTGGCCGCCGTGTTCACCTGGAAACCGACCGGCTGGCGGCCGAGGCCGGTTACGAACTGGCGAATGCCAGTGCTCTTCGGAAAGAAAAATGGCTCCGATGGTGTGAGGGTGAATTGGTTGATAAAGGTATGAGCGGCGCAGCCAACCTGCGCTACGAAATTATTGGGTGAGCCGCAGCCCATTGCGAAATTGAGGACCGTCGCCGAAGGAAGAGTTGCCCGGCTAATCAGGCTCTGCTCCTTCTCTGATGTCGCGAGGAGCACTTTGGGATTGACCCCTTGGGCAACGGTTTGCATCGCGAAGACATTGGCCGCGCTCAACCCATGGGCGTGAAGGGGAATGGGTGTAAGGCCCACCACATACGTCGGTTCTCCCGGATCGAGCGCACCGTTTCCATTCAGGTCCTCAAACCCTCCAATTCTTCCCACTAGAATGAAATTGGCAAGGAACGAGCCGTGCGCCACGAAGAACGCTTGAATCTGAGCCTCGCTGAGCACGCTCGAGTCGACAAATGCAGCATCCGTAACTTGCGACTGGTGGAAGTTGAACCCGTCATAATTGAAGATCTCAGCAAGGTTTGGAAACAATTGATCACACACCGAGGCGCTGAGATTGGCCACCGTAGTGCTTGTGCTTCCGAATGCAGTCGACCCGGCCGTGTAGTCAGAAATCACGGAGCCACTCGAATCCGTCTTCGTCCCGGACGTCGGTGGCGCTGTGCCAAAGTCGGCTGACACGTTCACGGTGATAGCCTGCGGCGGTTGCACGGCGGTGGTAATCTCAGTCGTCTCGGAGCCGTCGGCCAGCACGATGTTGGCCGAGCAGTTGGGGTTGATGCTGGCATCGCAATTCTCGTTGGTGCGAATCGTCACCCCCGTCACCGCGCATTGCTGGAAGGTTACATTATCGATGAAAAAATCCCACGCGGATGCATCGCCAGTAATCGTCACCTGGCGGATGTTTGTCGAGGGTAATGTAATCGTGCCCGCCCCGGATAAGAAATTGGCTACCAGCATAATGGTACTCGTGTCGCCCACGTTATCCTGGATCTTGTAGACGACGGTGAAGGTTTGCCCGTTCAGGACCAGGAGACTGAGGTTAGAAACGGCCTGCGAGAAATCAATCGTGATCGTGGGAAGACATCCTGCGCAGAAGAAGGCTGTTCCGTAAACAGTGGTGGGATCAGCTGGTAGGGACGAAGTTGCGTTTAGCAGTTGGCCTCCCGAGAAGGTCGCAACGCCGACCGTCAGCGGCGGCTGAACGCTCTGAAAGAAGCTTGACGCGCTGAACTGGTCAAAATTGATGACCGTGGGCGTCTGAGCTTTTGCAGGCAGGGCTTGGACCAACAAGACCGATGCGCCGAAACATAGCAACTTGACGCGCATCCATGCCTCCCCAAATGAAAAGGGCAGAATCTCCGGGACAAGTTTCGCGCGGATGGAAGGGTGGATTCGCGTCACGGTGGGTCTCCTCAGATGCAATGCGGCAAATGTTGGAAATAGTTATCTATTTGAATTGGTGCGAAGGGCGGGAGATG
>DASYXZ010000150.1:0-8288 GCA_035934315.1 Terriglobia bacterium
TGGTTGTGTCAAGCATTTGTCAGTTCATCCTGAGAGTTCAAGGATTCGAACCAAGTTGTACCGCAGCGAGCAATCCAGAGCCGAAGCTTGAGCAGGTGATGAGCGCCACGGCGGGTCCAGCGCATGCCCCAGCGTTTGAAGCGCCGGCCGATCACGATTTCGATATTTTTCTCCATGGCGCCGCTCCCGTGGGTAAGCAAAGGACGTGCCTGGGGGCTGACATACGGTCGGAGCCGGTCGACGGCCGTGATGGCCTCGGCATGGCGGGTGACATAGTGCAGCAATTCCCGCCGAGCTTCTTCACTCCGCACATCGACTCCCACCAGATGGCGCAAAGATCGGGCCAGGGCTGAGACGCGGCCTTGAAACACCCAGGCGCGGAGGCGCTTCCAAAGGCGCGGCTGTGAACCGGCGAACTTCGCGATCCGGTCCAACAAATGCCAACGGTCGAGCTGAAACACATGCCCCGGGAAAACTTGCGCCGCCCCCTGGCAGATCCATTCCGCGCCGTCTCCCTTCACCAGCACATGCTTCGCCCGCCCCAGTTGAAAACCGTCTTCCATCCGCGTATAGAAGCGCCCGGCGAACGTCTCCGGATCTTCCACCCCGCCATACACCACTTTGTCGGCCAGCTTCCAACGCCTCGGCCTCACCTGCTTCTTCTGGCTGTAGCCAATCCCCAGCTTCATGGCAAAATGCCTTTCTCCCTGTTCCTGGCTGCCCACCATGGTATCGTCCCACTCGGCCACCAGCACCTCGGGGGCGGGGCGCGGAGCGGGTGTCGAGTGCAAAACCAGTTCCCGTTCGCACACCTGTTCGCCCATCGATTGCACCCAGCCATGCACACTTTGGGCGCTCACCGGGGTCCTCGATTCCTCGCTCATCACCTGCGCGGCCTCTCGATAGGTCATCCGACTGGCCAACTCCGCGGCTCGTTTTTTCACCGCCGGACTCACCCGACTATGCCGGGGTAGACCCAGCAGCCGGTCCAGCAGGCAGGTCGTCTGGCCTCCGCTCTTCACGCGCCAGCGCTCGAAGACCACGGGCCCCAAGGTTGTGTCCAGATGCCGCTCCACGCGCCGCTGGCGCACCGCCTTGGGATGATTCTCCATGGCCATTTCGTCCAGCGACGTCAGCCCCCGAACCAGCAACTCCCGGCCCGCCTGGTCGCGCGCGGCCCGAACCCGCCCCTCCAAACGGTTGACGTCAAAATCATCTTCGCTTATCGTCAGTTGAACCACAACCTCGATGGTCTGTGGCAAGGCTCACCTCCCAAGTGGTCATTGGCCTGACATTTACTTGGTTCGTGAGCCTTTTACTTTTTTCGCACCGACTTGTAAAGCGCTGTGGAAATGACGCGCCGTGGAAACGGTGGAAAAGTCCAAAAGCCAGAACGACTTTCCCACCGTTTCCACCCCGCTTGGGAATCTGCTAAAAACCGGCAGATTCCCACATTCCCACAGCGCCGACATCGACGCTCATCTCTCAACTGACAAGAAGATTACACATCCTCGGCGGGTCGTGTTTTCAAGGCTGGATTACCTGCTGGAGGTTGAAGTTGATTAAGCGCGTGCGTCAGCTTATTGGGCGTCTGCAATAGGCGGTTCCATCTCTCGATGGGCGGGGCAAAATTCAGCGGAAGCTGTGCGTTCCCTTAAAATAACCGGGACGAAATCAGCGGGTTCAGAACGGTTTGTGTCACGGCAAATCAGAATGGGGTTGAGGTGCATCCATGCCATCTGGGCCATCTGCGCCTTCCACGCGATCTTCGAAGGGCTGCTGAATCTCAAATCCTTCTTCCGAGTGAGGTTGTGTTTTCTCCAACTTCCTCGCGGCGCGTTTCTCCGCCTTTTGTCTTTGCTTCTCCAGGCGCTTTACTTCCTTTTGCCGTTTCTGGAACGTGGCTCTCTGTCTGCCTGCCATTGAGGCTCCTTTTCGGGACTAGCCGAAATAAGACGATAGCGGGTAAGCCACTAATCGCCCTGGGTTTGGGTTTTCTTTTTTAGCGCGGGCTAATTTTACCAGCGAGGCTCGCGAGGCTGGCGCGCGGAACCACGATAATCTTCCTGGCCGCCCCGTCGCTTGCCGCCGTGGCCGCCGCCTCCACCCGGACGGTACCCACCGCCGCCGCTGCTCCGTTCCGGCTTGGGTCTCGCCTCATTGACGGTCAGAGCACGACCTTCGAAATCCTTGCCATTGAGGCCTGCCACCGCCTTCGCCGCGTCTTCGTCCTGGGTCATTTCGACGAAGCCAAACCCACGCGGCTTGCCGGTGTCGCGGTCTGTCATGATTTTTACCTGCTGAACCTCTCCGAACTGCGCGAAGAGAGTGCGCAGTGAATCTTCAGTCGAACTGAAGGGCAGATTTCCCACAAAAAGATTCTTCATTCCGTCTCCTTTTTCGTTCCTTTTGTTCCTAATGCCTGCATCATCCAGTTCGTTGACGCGGCTGGTGACCGGCACTCGATTGCGAGCTTACGCCCGTGCGGTCAATCTGCTGCGCCTCGGAAAGGCCGGACAGTCACAACTGAGGGCACATCCGAAAATGATCGCCCGCTTCTCTTGAATGAAATTGTCTCATACTTCAAGAGGGAAAAGGGAAGAATATATTTTTGGCCGGACCCTATGCTGGAAAGCGGAGGATGAATTCAACCCGGCCATTGTGTACTATAATGTTGTTGATGGCTTTTTCGGCATCGACCCTGCAGTCCGACCGGAGAGTGAACATGTATCCTGAAGAAATGGTTCGACCCATGCGAGAGGAATTAACGCGAATCGGTTTTCAAGAAATGAAAACCCCGCGAGAGGTGGATGCGCTCCTGGCTCATGCCAGGGGGGCGGCGCTGGTGGTGGTCAATTCGATTTGCGGCTGCGCCGCCGGAAAGGCCCGCCCTGGCGTGGCCATCGCCCTTGGGCACTCTGTCCGTCCGGAGATTTTGGCCACTGTGTTCGCCGGTCAGGACCGTGAGGCCACAGCCCAGGCCCGCGGGTACTTTACCGGTTACGAGGCCTCTTCGCCTTCCATCGCGCTCTTGCGCGATGGCAAACTCGTGTTCATGCTGGAACGCCGCCAGATCGAAGGCAGAATGGCAGAACAAATTGCCGCCGACTTGATCGGTGCTTTTGACCGCTTCTGTACTCCGGCCGGTTCCGCCGCCGGCGCTTAAGCCGCCTTCCTTATAATTTTATTTCCGGTCCGATCACCCACAACACTCAAAGCGGAAACCGCGCGACCTTTCGATACTCCGCCCCGCGGGGGGAGAGCTTGCTTTCAAAAAGGAAAAACTCCCCGGCTTCGAATCGCCCCATTGAAAATTGATCCTGCGTTTCAACGAGTGATTGAAATTCCGGACGGGGACGAGGATTTTTGAATCGAGCCAGCGTGAGGTGGGGATTGTAATTGCGTTTTTCGGGCGCGAAGCCAATTTTCTCCAAACCTTCCTCTAGCTCGCGCGCCAGTTGGGCCAATGCCGGAGGCGCTTCGACTCCTGCCCAAAACACCTGGGGGTGTGAGGGGCTGGGAAAGAATCCGAACCTTTTAACTTCGACGGGAAAACTTTCAAAGGCCTTGAACGCGGACAGAAACTCGATCACTTGACCAACCCGTGTTTCCGGTATTTCACCGAGAAATTTCAGTGTGAGATGCATTGCTTCAGGCTTGGTCCAGCGGATCTCCGCGTCCCGCTTGCTTTGGGCGGGATTCATTTTGGCCAGTGAATGGCGCAGTTCGGCTTGCTTCCTGCCCAGCGCGGTGCGAATGTATTCCGGCAGATCGATAGCAAGAAATGCGCGCATTAGTTTTAAGTGGCAGGGCACAGCGGCCCGGGCGGGCCGTCGGTGCCAAATTAAGTGCGGACGCGCCTGCGGATCATCTCCAGCGCGGCTTGCGACGCCCATTGGCGGATCCTTTCCCGGTTGCCGGGGAAACGGAATTCACGAATCTGCGTGCCTCGTTCGTCCGCCAGGGAAATGTAAACCAAGCCCACCGGCTTTTCAGGACTTCCGCCTCCTGGACCCGCGATGCCTGTGATTCCGAGTCCGATCGTGGAGCTGGACCGCTTTCGGATTCCTTCCGAGAGAGCTTGAGCCACCTGTTTTGAAACGGCCCCGTTCTGCTCCAAAAGAACCTCCGGGACTCCGCATAATTTTATTTTCAACTCATTGCTGTAGCAAACCACTCCACCGAGAAAAAAATTGGAGCTGCCCGGCGTTCGGGTCAGGCGCTCGCTCAGCAGGCCGCCCGTGCAACTTTCAGCCACGGCCACGGTCTTGCGCCTCATCACCAGATACATGCCCACAATTTCTTCCATGGTTTCGCCGCGGGTCGAATAGATATGGTCGCCCAGAGCCAATTCGATTTTGTCGCCCAACTCCCGGAGGCTTGTCTCCGCATCTTCCTGGCTCGGAGCCCTCGCCCTCAAATGGACCTCAATGCCTCCCGGCGTGGCGAGTATGGTGGTGACAGGGTTTTGATAATCCTTGTAGATGGGCGCGATGCGCTGGTCCACTTCGGATTCAGGCAACCCCACGACTTTATATACACGACTGTGAATTTGCTCGCCCCCCGCCAGGGGAGCGAGACGCGGGAGACAAGCGGATTCGAACATTGCCTCCAATTCCCGCGGAGGGCCGGGCAAAAGAATAATGATGGTTCCCGCGCGTTCCATCCAAAGGCCGGGAGCAGTTCCATTCTTATTTTCAAGCCACTCGGCGCCGCTCGGTACCATCGCCTGCCGGATATTGTTCTCCGACATGGCGCGGCCAATCCGCGCAAACCGCTTCTTGATTTGTTCCAGGATTTCCGGCGCTTCACGCAGCGGCCTTCCGAGAACATCAGACACCACCTCGCGATTGATGTCGTCCTCAGTGGGGCCCAAGCCTCCGGTCAGAATAATTAAGTTGGATCGGCCGAGGGCGGCGCGGAGTGCGCCCGCCAGGTGCTCGCGATGATCGCCCACCACCGTCTTGTAGCGCACCTCAATGCCCAGGCCGTTCAGTTTATCGGTAAGGTAAAGCGAGTTGGTATCCAACCGAAAGGGGGTGAGGAGTTCCGAACCGACCGCGATGATTTCCGCATCCATTTATATATAGTGTCGAGTGCTGGGTAACCCCCCCGGCTGGTTACCGATTATCGTTCGTCAGGGAAGCCACGGTTGCCCTTCAATGTCCATGAACAATTCAATCAAAGAATTTCCCGTAGTGAGAACCATGGAACGATAGGGGGTGAAGGCCAGCCCCACAATTCCGTTTCCTGAGACAGCCAGCTCGGGTTTTGCGTCCGGGGTGAATCGAATGATCCCGCGCTGTCCCGCGAGCGATGCGGCGACGTAAAGATTGCCCTGCGCATCAAAAGCCACGCCCTGAGGTCTTCCCAAACCCCGGTAAAATGATTGGACCTGCCCGGCGGGTGTGATCCGAATCACGTGATCATAGCTGGAAGTTGTGGGGCCGGTCACAAAAAGATTTCCGCCCGGCCCGAATGCCAGATGATAGGCGGAGACGCTCGGCTCGAGCGTTGCAAAAACAAAAATCTGCCGGTTGCGGTTGATTTTAAAAATCGTTCCGCTGCGGTCCCCCACATAAAGGTTCTCATCCTGGTCAAACGCGATTCCGGTGGCAATGCCCATCCCTTCGGCATAAACGGAACGGTGGCCGTCCGGCGTGACCTGGTAAATTGTTCCTTCCAAGCGGCTGGAAATATATAGAATTCCGTCACGGTCGTAAGTCATGCCGGTGGGATTCATCAGGTCTTTTAAAAAGGGGTGCATCACGTGGCTGCGATCAATTTTGTACACCGAGACGGGAACCTTTTGTCCGCGGCTCCCACTGAAGGTGGTGTAGATGTTGCCCG
Source organism: Terriglobia bacterium (assembly GCA_035934315.1). Lineage (GTDB taxonomy): Bacteria > Acidobacteriota > Terriglobia > UBA7540 > UBA7540 > DASYXZ01. The sequence goes on from DASYXZ010000150.1 coordinate 5,851, forward strand.
CAGCATCGATGACGGGATTGGCCACGGGGTGCAGATTTTCGGCAACCGTTATTCCCACAGCCACGGAAACTGGCGCGCTCACTGCGCTGCCGTTATCCACGGTTAACTCGCCGCTGACCGCGCCCTCAGGCACCCGAACTACAATTCGATTGGGAGAGCTTAAAAGCAGGCTTCCGGGCTGATCACCAAAAAGCACCTGTGGACGGCCCGTGCCGTTTTGAGTAAAGTCGCGCCCGCGAATGGCGATTTCCCCGCCTGAAATCGCCGCGCGAGGCGCCACTTGCTCAATGAGGGGTTTGCCTTTGAGTGTTCCCACTTTATCCATGGTTAATTTTTTCCAGATGTTGACCAGGCTCGCTGTCCCCTCGTTTAAATTATTTTCAACGCCCAAGTCAGCAACGCCAGAGCGCCCAAACCATAGGCGCCCGCTGCAACATCATCCAACATGATACCCCATCCACCGGGAGCGTGCTCAAGGCTTCGCGCCGGGAATGGCTTGACCACATCGAAAAGTCTGAAAAGCACAAAACCTGCCAGCAGCCACTTCCACGTCGCGTCAGGCTGCAAGAGAAGAGTCAACATTTGTCCCACCACTTCGTCAATCACTACCTGTCCGGGATCGACGCGGCCAAAAAATTTCTCCGCGCCGTTCGCCGCCCAAACGCCCAACACGCCAATTCCCATTGCTGCCGCAGCAACAATCGTCACCATCCAATGTCGTTCCAGCGGGAGACGGCCGATGCCCACTATCAGACCTAACCCCACAGCGGACCCAGCCGTGCCCGGAGCCAGCGGAAAATATCCCACTCCGAAACATGTGGCAATCCATACGGCCGCTCCCCGGCGCCTTTCAGTCACGTTCTCCCTTGCTTTCCTCTTCTTGAGTAATGTCAGTCTGGAGGTTGTCGGCCAGGGTATCGTCGTCGATCGGGGTGGAAATTCGGTAACGCTCCGACAGCCAATTGTCCAGGTCAATCAACTTGCACCGCTCGCTGCAAAAAGGCCGGTCGGGATTGCCTTTGTCAGGGGTTTCTTTATTACAAATGGGGCAACGCATTGCCAGTACCCATCGCCTCCGGTACCGCGGGTTGAATCTGAATCATCTGCGGTCCGGGAACAGTCCCGTGGATTGGGATGACTCGTGGAGCGAACGCTTCCGTTTCCAGCCGCGCCACCAGGTCGTAATCAGAAGCCTCAGTCACCGTTGCCCAGCGGAAGTCTCCCGGTTGGGGTTCATCACCCAGGAAATCATTAATAAATACCCGGCCGTCAATTTCTGGCGCTTGCGCTTCAAATCGTCCCTTAAAGAGCAGATCCGTTTCTTCCGAACGGCCCTCGACGAGGAGTGGAAACATTCTGCCGATTTTTTTCTTGAGTTTGCGCCGCGAAATTTTTCGTTGCAAACCAAGCAGCGCCTTTTGCCGCCGCCGCGCCACTCGATCCTGAACCTGATCGGGTAGCGAAAACGATCCGCTGGTTTCTTCGTTGGAATAAAGAAAGGCTCCCAGGTGATCGAATTCCGCCGCTTCCACAAATTCGAGCAAGGTCTTGAAGTCGTCTTCCGTTTCGCCGGGAAATCCGACAATAAATGAAGTGCGAATGGAAACTTCGGGAATGGCCAGCCGGACTTTTTCCAGCATCTTCAGGAAGTGGCCGCCGCTTGAGCCGCGGCGCATCAGCTTTAATACCGGCCCGCTCGCGTGCTGCAGCGGAATGTCAAAATACTTGCAGATTTTTGACGTACCGGCGATGGCTGCAATCAAAGCGTCATTCAAACGGTTTGGGTAACAATAAAGGAATCGAACCCAAACCAACTCGGGAATTTTTCCCAATGCCATCAGGAGCGCGGCCAGGCCGTCTTTCATGCCCAGGTCTTCGCCGTAACTTGTGGTGTCCTGCCCGATGATGGTGATTTCCCTCACGCCCTGGCGTGCCAGATTTTCTGCTTCCCGCACCACAGATTCAAACCGGCGCGAACGGAATTTCCCGCGCATCTGCGGAATCACGCAGAACGAGCACGGATGGTCGCACCCTTCGGCGATCTTCAGATAGGCGGAATAAGAAGGCGTGGAAAGGACGCGCGGAGTGAAGTCATGATAGAGGTACGGTTCGATCGGCGTGGCGGCTTCCCGTCCCACACTTTCAAAAGTGCACGCTTCCAGAACGCGCTCCAGTTCGTTCGTCCCGATCACGAAATCAACTTCGGGAATATCTTTTAAAATTTCCTGGCGGTAACGTTCCACGAGACACCCCGCCACCACCAGCCTCCTGGCGTTGCCGGCTTTCTTGTGTTCCGCCATTTCGAGAATGGTGTCGATGGACTCTTGTTTGGCAGGCTCGATAAAGCTGCAAGTGTTCACAATGAGAACGTCGGCATCCCCGGCGTGCGGCGTCAGCTCAAAGCCCTGACGCGCCAGAATGCCCATCATCACTTCACT
>DASYXZ010000162.1:0-9702 GCA_035934315.1 Terriglobia bacterium
ACGCGGCGTTGCTGCATCACCCTTTCGGGCATTGTGCAAAATTCCCCACTGCTGCCTCCCGTAGGAGTCTGGCCCGTGTTTCAGTGCCAGTGTGGCCGTGCGCCCTCTCAGGCCGGCTACCGATCATCGCCTTGGTGGGCCATTACCCCGCCAACTAGCTAATCGGCCGCAGCCCCCTCCTTGAGTGACCCTTGCGGGCCTTTGATTCCATCTCCTTGTGAAGTCGGAATGTCATGCGGTATTAGCCCGAGTTTCCCCAGGTTATCCCCCGCTCAAGGGCAGGTTAGCTACGTGTTACTCACCCGTTCGCCACTTTACTCACCCAAGTGTATTGCTACACCCGGATTTTCTCGTTCGACTTGCATGTGTTAGGCACGCCGCCAGCGTTGATTCTGAGCCAGGATCAAACTCTCGTTTGAAATTTGGCTCACGCACAGATTCAAATCCCGGTTGATTGCAGCAGGAGACCTCCGCGAATCACCCTAGTCAGGGCTTTCCAGCTTGGGCCGCCCACAAACCGTTTTCGTCCATCCGCGCGCGTATATGTTTTGAGTTCTCCCGTCCTACACATACTGGACGGAAGGTTTCGTCTTGCTCCGGAATTCGGAACAAAACTTGTCACTCAGCTCGGCACTCAGCATGAACTATTGGTTTGAAAACCGGTCTGTGTTAGCCCCTGGTCCCCAGCCCCCAGTCCCTGCCTCTGTGCCATTGACGTGGCATGCTCAACTCAATTGTCAAAGAGCGATTTCTCCCGCCGAAAGCGGGATCCCCAAATGCGGGGTCGGTCCGAGAGACGATTTCTCGCCTCGCGTTAGGATTTTAGCCCATTCCTATCGCTGGACTACTCTGTGAGGAAACTCCCTTGCAGAGTGAAGCACTAAGATATAGCAGCATTATTCGTTTGTCAAGCGGAAGTATGGAATTATTTTTCCGTGAATTTGGCGCGTACTGTTTGCAGGTCGCGAAGCAACGCGGGCTTCCAGTCCCACCATAAGGGTCGTAAGCTAGCCGGGAAGCATAATTAAATTCAGGCCGCATTCCGCGCCCATTCCCGTAGCGGCCGATCTTCCTCCCCAAACGGGGACTGCAGCGGCTGTCGTATCTTTCCTGTATTACTTTTCCTCTTGTTGAGGCTTTAAGCTATCTCCCGGGGCGTAAACCAAAAGAAATTCATGGTCTGAGGGTAGGGCTTGGGCGGCGAGGCTCCCGACGAAACCGGCTGGAATAGGGCGTCGCCAGTCGATCAAGGTTTTCACGCCGTCCAAACGGAGTTGACGATTGCCCGAAAAACTGGCGATTGTTAGAATGGAAGCGATCGAAGGCAGGATACTGCTTGTTCGAGGCCACAGGGTAATGCTTGATGCCGATTTGGTTGCACTCTATGGTGTTTCCACCAAACGCCTGAACGAGCAGGTCAGTCGAAATAGAGAACGCTTTCCCAAAGACTTCATGTTCACCCTAACCCATGCTGAAACGCAAATCTTGAAGTCTCAATTTGCGACTTCAAGATTGTGGGGCGGAAGGCGCACGCTGCCCCGTGCTTTCACCGAGCATGGCGCCATCATGGTGGCCAGCGTTCTCAACACCCCCCGTGCTGGTGAAGTGAGCGTCTACGTGGTACGCGCTTTTGTAAAGCTCCGGGAAGTGATGGGAGGCCACAAGGCATTGGCGGGGAAACTGACTGAGTTGGAGAAAACAGTGGAGACCCACGACGAACATATTCGAGCGTTGTTTGTTGCGATTCGCCGCCCCATGGCGCAGCCGGTTAAAAAGAGGCCCAGGATTGGCTTTCGGGCAGAGATTGACAAAGGTGGCAGATCACGGTTGTGAGCCCCACCTGCCACATGCAACCCTTCGACAATCTCTCGCCGCGGCGAGCAGGCTCTACGACCTTCCGATTTTCTTCATTACGCGTCAAGCCATTTAAGAATGTAACTTTCATATGTATCCGTCGCGCCATCTAAAATGTAACCGAAGGCGGAGGCGGTTTTGGACTCAGGCGGCGATTCGCCAAGTCGTAAATGTGCTCGAGCTTGCGGTCAATGGTCCGCGCCAGCTCGAAGGGATCCAGGCGTGGGCGCGCCGCACCCTTCCCGGCCGGGCGCGACCTGGCGGCGGGCCGTTCAGCAGCCGGATCGCGTACTTCCGGTGATACCCGGTGTTGGCACAGAATTCGTTCAAGATCACTTGCTTCAGCTTTCCATCCGCCTGGTGATAACGCGCGTAGATGGCTCGGAAATATTCCCATCGCGATCGGTGACTCATGGTAGCCCTCCTCCAGTGCCCTGGAATTGCGTTACACCTCAAACGACACGACGGGTTACATTCTTAAATGTCTCGACGGCCCCTCACCGGTAACATTAAACACGTCTTTATACGCTCAATAGCATCCCTCAACAGGTTGTGGTAACATTCAGAAGCATACAGGCAAACATTTTGCGACCCCGTGGAGCAACACAGTCACGGGTTGCGAGTGTCACGCCGAAAGTTTCTGAAAGGAATAGATCATTATGTCTGGGCATTCGAAATGGGCCACCATCAAGCACAAGAAGGGCGCACTCGACGCGCGCCGCGGAAAAATTTTTACGAAGCTGATTAAAGAAATCACGGTGGCCGCGCGCATCAGCGGGGGCGACCCGGATTCCAATCCCCGGCTGCGCACCGCCATTCTGGCCGCCAAGTCAGAAAATATGCCGGCGGACAACATCAAGCGCGCCATCCAGAAGGGCACGGGAGAATTGCCCGGCTCGGTCTATGAGGAGTCCGTCTACGAGGCTTACGGTCCCGGCGGCGTGGCCGTGATGCTCGACGTGGCCACGGACAACAAGAATCGGACGCTCTCCGAAATCCGTCACATTTTCGGCAAACATGGCGGCAATCTGGGCGCCAACGGTTGCGTCGCATGGATGTTCACCAAAAAAGGTTACATCGTGGTGGGCAAGGAAAAGGCGGACGAGGAAACGCTGCTGAATTTGGTGACGGAGGTGGGCGCGGAAGACATGGCGGACGATGGCAGCAATTGGGAAGTCTTCTCCCCGCCGGAAAAATTCCACGAAGTGGTCGATCGCCTGAAGGCCGCGCAGATTGAGCCGGCGGCGGCGGAAGTCTCCATGATCCCGCAGTCGTATGTGAAGTTGAGCGGCAAGAATGCGGCGCAGATGCTGCGCCTGATGGAAGAACTCGAGGACCACGAGGACGTCTCGCACGTCTACGCCAACTTTGATATTGATGAGGCGGAACTCCATGCCTTCGCCCAGGACAAGTAAAAGGATTTAGGATCCAGGATTGGGGATTTTGGATTGAGAAGCGCGGTCAATCGTGAAGTGGTTTTAGTGTTGGCCCTTTCTTGTTTAGGGTGGGGGGCGTTTCCCACTAAGCAATCATTCGGCGCACCGCGCGCACAGGGAGAGGCGGAGCCGGCCCGGCTCACCTACACCAAAATGCTGGCGGGCAGCACGCCGGAGTTTGAGGAAATCACGGTGGACCTGAACGGGTCCGGATCCTATGATGGGCGCAAGCTGAGCTCGCCGCCCAACCCGCGCCCGCTGCAACTTTCCCCAGCCACCACGCAAAGATTGTTTGCCCTTGCCCATGCCTTGAATGATTTCAAATCCATCGATCTTGAGAGTCACAAGAACGTGGCCAACCTCGGGCGAAAAACTTTTACCTATGAAGAGGGCGGCCAAAAGAACCGTGTCGAATTCAATTACAGCCTGCGGCGCGAGGCGCAGGAACTCGCCGACCTTTTTGAAAAAATAGGAAGCGTTCAAGAACACATCAAAACGCTGGAATTCGCCACCAAGTACGATCCCCTGAGCCTGCCACAGGAGTTGTTGCAAATCCAAATTGAACTGAACAACAAAGCGCTCGCCGACCCCGAGATGATGGCGCCGGTGCTCCGGCAAATTACGCGCAACTCGCGTTTCCTTCACCTGGCGCAGGCCCGCGCCCGGGATATCCTGGAGCGCATGGGTGAAAACGACTAGCGCCATTCCTCTGGCGGGAAACATGGCCGCCGTCTTATACTCCATCTCATGCGCGATGGATTGAGTCCGACGGAACGTTGCACAGTGGCCGCACTGGGGGCGATTGCCGCCCTCACTTTTTTCTTTCCGCTGTTTTCAATCCACATTCCCATCGTCGGTGACCAGGATGTTACCGGATACAACACAACCTCCAGGATCAGGCAACTGACCGAGCAGGTACGCTCCGCCTCCGGGCACGGCCAGAACGGAAAGCCATCCATTAAATGGCCGAAGATGCCGGGCACGAAATCCGGCGAGCCTTCGCGCGAATCCTCGCGTGTGCCTCTTACCATTCGTTTTTCCTGGCTGGTTCCCGTTTTCATCATCGGGGCGTTTGCGTGCGCGGCGCTTACTCTGGTGGGAGCGTTCATCAGTTGGCGCATCGCAAAAGTGGCGAGCGCTCTGGGAGCAGTGTGGGCGGTCCTCGCGCTGCTGCATCTCACAATGATGAATTCGGATATTCATAAGATGCTGCAGGATACTATCCAGCAGGGAACGGCCGGCCATAATGGGAACGCGCTGGCGGTACTCGCGCAAGCTGTCGGCAGCGCCTTGGTGGGCGTGTTCCAGTTGACGCCCGGAGCAGGGCTCTATGTTCTGGCAATATCGCTTGGCCTCGCGGCGCTGCTCGCTCACTCAAGACTCGTTTTGCGGATGCGCCTGTAGCGCTCGTCGCGGCACCCACGTTGCAATCACGCGGCTATGGTTTGCAGGGAATCGCTTTTTTTCCAGTGCCGCGATCCGCTGCTCGCGCGCCTCGAGCTGTTTGTCCGCCCGCGGCGCCGGGCCGAAAGCCGCTGCCCCGTTCTCGAAAATCACTTTCAGCCAACGGTAGAAAACCGTGGGATGAAGTTGATATTCGTCACACAAGGTGGAAACCGGAACTTTCTCGATCAGGTGCCGACGCAGAGTGGAGACCTTCTCCTCAGCCGTATGATGCTTGCGTGGGTTGTTCATGTGTCCTCTCCGTTGTAGCTATCTTAACGGCAGGACACTCCATTTTCTGGTGAGGCAGGACAACTCTTAATCTGTGTGCCGCCAAGTTTAAGTTTGTGCTCGCCAGGGAATGGCGAAGGACCGGATGGCGATCCCGCAGTCGCGGGATCGCAGATGCGGAGCGAATGGGGTGGCATTCGGAATTGTTGGGTCAAAACCCGGCGCTACTGATGAACCGTAGCGCAGAACCCGCGCTCCGGTCCTGCGGCTTTTCCACTTCTTTTCTCTCAAGCAAATTCCTCTTCGTTCCCACAAAACAACTGGAAAAACAGCCCCGGAGAAAGACTGGAAAAGCCGCAACCTTAAACGACGAACGTTGACCCATCTTTCATAGAAGGGCCAACGCGCGGAAGCCCGTATTGAATCCCTGTGATGTGTGACTGGGTTGGTTCAAGTAGAGTATTGCTTGGGGTTGCGGTAAAAGTCGGGGGCGCTGCTTACAACCTTTCCCAGCCCGCGAGCGTCTACTTAGGTGTAGGATTAGTGTAGTGCCGCCGACCTGCGTCCCGGCCAGGGAGGTTGACCATGCAAACCAGATATGGTTTCGCGCTCATGTTTTTAGGGCTGGGGTTAGTAATCCTACCTGCCGCAGTGATCTCCCAAGCACAGGACCAACCCCAGGACAATGACCCGCAAGATACCATCACCGTTTCGCAGAACGCCGCAGCAATGCCGGGGGACTATTCCCGCGCCCGCATCGTTCGCCTGAGCTTTGTGGAAGGGACCGTCACACTGCAGCGGCCTGACCTGGCGGACTGGGCTGCCGCGCCCGTCAACACTCCCATTGAAGAAGGCTTCAAGCTCTCGACTGCCGATAAAAGTTTTGCCGAAGTGGAGTTTGAGAATGCTTCCACGGCGCGCCTGGGGCAGGACTCACTGGTGGACTTCAACCAGCTCGTCAGCACGCCCAGTGGCGGCAAAGTGAATCGCATGACGCTCGAGCAGGGCTATGCGACATTCAACGTGGATCCGGAAGGCATCGATACGTTTGAAGTGACTGCGCAGGGCACAACCATCACCGTTGCGGCCAGCGCCACCACGCGGTTTCGCGTTGATCTGGATCAGGGGTCAATGCGCGTGGAAGTTTTCAAAGGCGCCGCCGATGTCTCAAGCCCATACGGCCAGCAGACCCTCTCCAAAAACATGGTGGTGAACATAAGCCCCGGAACCGACCAGGCTTTTAATGTGTCAAGCGGCATCACCAAGGACGATTGGGACCAGTGGGTGGACGAACGCGAGAATCAGGAGTCCGTGGTCCGCAACAGTCCCACACCAAGTGTATACTCCTCGGATAACAGTAATTCGTTTTACGGTTGGAACGATCTCTCGAATTACGGCAACTGGAGTTATTTCCCCAACTATGGTTATGGATGGGCGCCCATGGCCGGTTATGGCTGGTCGCCGTTTTCCGATGGCCGCTGGTGCTGGTATCCGGGCTTCGGCTTCACCTGGATTTCTTTCGAGCCGTGGGGTTGGCTTCCGTTCCATTACGGTGGATGGCTTTTCCAGCCCGGGTTCGGTTGGACGTGGTTCCCCAGTAGCTTTGGAACGTGGTCGCCCGGAAACGTGAATTGGTCGCAGGGTTCCGGGTGGGTCGGGTGGAGTCCTGCGCCGCCGCAAGGGATTGCGGGCGCTGGCAATTGTTCGCGTGGTGGAAACTGCGGCAGAATTATAGTGAGACCAGAAGTGCTTAAAGAGGGCAAGCCCATAAGACCGTCCAGCGTGTTGGATGTAAATTTGGCGGATGGCAGGCCGGTGGCCAGACCGAATATTATACCCAGTCGCGCCGGGATGCTGCCGGGCGCGCCGGTGGTGCAGGCCGCATCATTTGTGCCCAGAACAAATGTGGGAAGGGCAAGGCAAATCGGGAACGACGCTCAGGTCACAAGCGGCAGGAATACGGTGGTCATCGGTGAAACATCCGGAGCGCGGCGCGCGCCCGGAAGCCAACCTGGAGTCTCCTATGACCCGGCATCCGGTCGCTATGTCAATAGTAATGTGATCAGGCCCGGTCCGGTAACCGAGCGACCGGGCGGCGCGGCGCCCGGGAACCAGAACCAACAACATTCCGCGTCGCCACTTTCGGGTCTTGGCGCCGCACCTGTTCGCCGCTCACCATCGGGACAAATTGACTCGGCAGCACCGGCGCGTGAATATCGCCCATACAGTAATGAAGCTGCCGCCCCTGTGGTCCGGCCGTCTCACTCGGCAGCGCCTGTCGATCGGCCTGCCTCGCCCTATTCCTCCGGGCCGCGGAATTGGGGAGGGTCGCGTCCCACTTCCCCTATGAGATCGAGCTCACCTGCATATGGTGGCGGGCGCAGCGGAGGCGGGGCCTCAGGCGCGGTTGGAAGCAGTGGCGGCGGTTCACGCAGCAGCGGCGCAGTGAGCACGGGCGGTGGGTCTCGCAGCAGCGGAACCACTGGTCACCCGCGCTGAAACAATGGCCCTGATTCTGGCATGGGTATTACCTTAATGCTTATGCCTCTAACCAATCACTAAACCACCTCAGGAAACGATGATGCCCGCGTAGCCCACCACGGCGCTGCGATCGCCGCTTACGTCTGCGGAAGTGGCATATTTCACCAGCTCTGAATTCCTGCCGCCCAGTTCGATAACCGCCGTCAGCATGGCAATAGTGGGGCCATAGCCGCACATTGATATTTTTTCCTTGCGCACGACGTCGTGGAGGCCGCGAGGATCTAACGCCAAAATCCTGTCGATGGCCATGCGATCTTTAATCCGAGTGATCCCGTCGGGCTCGTAGTGGTTCATGTCACTCGAGGCGATAATCATCACCGGCTTCTTCGCCGTCTTCACCACGTGAGCGACGCAGTGCCCCAGGATTTCAAGCGCCGCATAATTCCCCACGCCCACCGATATCGGAACAAAACGGAAATCCTTGACTTGGTACTGGAGAAATGGCAATTGGACTTCGAGCGAGTGTTCCTGAGCATGCGCCACTGGATCGTCCAGGATCAGATGACAGGAATCGCGCATGGCCGCGGCCAGCGTTTGGTCCACCCGGACCTCGCCGAGTGGGGTCAGCCACGCGCCACTGGACATCATGGCCAGCGGCGCGCCCCGGCCAAAATGGTTCGGGCAAAGAATAATGTATGAGAAACGCGGCGGCAACTTTTGGTAGACCGCACCGGCGACGTGCCCCGAATACATGTAGCCGGCGTGGGGCGCCACGCAACCGAGGGCGCGCTCAATTTTCAGCGATGGCGGGTCAGAAGCGTTCAGGTATTTATCGAGATCACGCTTTAAAATTTCAGGCTGGGCAGGATAAAACTTTCCCGCTACGGCTGGAGGGCGAACCAGGGAGGATTCCATAAAAGCTCACCTAATCTGCCCGCCGTGATAGTCATGCGGAGCAGTCAAAGGAGATGGGCCCGGTTGTTTCAATCTTCAAACTGACCAATGGAGAGGGTGAATCACGCCATCGTACGGGGTTACTCGCTCTCTTCTTCAACACTGATCTTGAGGGCGCGCAGGAACTGGGCGTCCTGATTAGTGAGATGGAACTCAGCATTGTGGCGTTGGTCCGGCGTAAGTTTCTGGCGGTGCACCAAGTTGGACTCGCCTCTCTTGTTAAAGCCGATCGTGACTTCAAGAACCAGAAACAGATCATAGCCCGTCGCCCGGATCCGCCCCATCACGTCAGCAATTCCGTCTGACTCGGATAGGGAATCGTTGATGGCGGTTCCCAGTTCCTTGATCAGCTGTTTGAAGTTGTCGTCGAGATCCAATAATCACCCGGCATTCAGAGGTGGTAAAGCCGACAATGAATTGTATGATTCGCCCCGAAGTGTTGTCAAGGCGAAAGGGCTGGAGGCGGATTTGACTGCCTCCGCAATCGTCTTTATCATAGCTAAGCTGAATATCCAGCGGCGCAGCACGAGTGTGAGGCATGAATTGAGCAAGCTCAAAGAACTTACCCACCGTTGGCTTCGTCACGCGCGAAGGTTGTTCCACATGTTGGTTGGCCTGACATTCCTCATTTTCGCCGTGGCCGGGGCCGTCCTATCATTTTCAGAGTGGCGTTCCTACCGCGAAAATGAGGCGGCGGGATATCTGCATTTTGGGTTTATCCTTTGCTTTACGATTTTTCTGGTCATTCTTTCTCTCTATTCGTTTTTGAAAGCGCGGAGCGTCCGGTAGATGAAGCTATTAAGTTGAATCGGAAATCAGCGCCATCGTCCTCAACCCACTATGCCCGATGACAAGAAATTCGAGGAGCGCATCAAAGCAGCGTCCGGCATGGAGCTGAAGACCACCTACACTCCCGATGACCTGGCCGGATGGGATAGCGAGCGAGACCTCGGCTACCCGGGCGAGTACCCGTTTACGCGCGGCATCCATCCCACGCAATACCGCAGCCGGCTTTGGACCATGCGGCAATATGCGGGCTACGGTGGAGCGGCTGAATCCAACGCGCGCTATCGATACTTGTTGTCGCACGGCCAGACCGGTCTTTCAGTGGCGTTCGACCTGCCCACTCAAATTGGACTGGATTCGGACCACGCTTTGGCCACCGGTGAAGTGGGGCGCGCGGGCGTTGCCATTGATTCCCTCGAGGACATGGAAGCTCTGTTTGAATCCATTGCGCTCGATCGCGTCTCCACCTCGATGACCATTAATGCCACGGCGGCAATTCTGCTGGCGCTATATTTCG
>DASYXZ010000163.1:0-5522 GCA_035934315.1 Terriglobia bacterium
TTCCCAGAATGGCCAGCGGTTGCCTTGCCGCCCAATAGACTGATGACACGAGGTAATGATCGATCCGAGACTGATCCACGTCGCGTTCAGCCGGCAGGACATTGTTGAACCCAAACCAAACGACGCGCCCCGTTGCATTCAAGTGGTGAACCGCAAGCGCGACAGCCGATATCGGCTTACCTTCGGCGGGTCGAAGCATCCAGTCGCTCAAATAAGCGTCCGGTTCTCCGGCATTCAGCAAGGTAAGTTCCTGGCTGGGAACCTCCAGTTTAAGCCCCGTGGGAATTTTCTCGGAGAAATAGAGTTGGCCTCGGAAAGTCAAATCGACATTTGTGGAAGGAGTAAAAGTCGAAGCGCCTTGGGCTCCAGTAAGGCCGGTTAAGAAATCCCATCCCTGCCATTCGCAATTGGCGTTTCGAGTCCCCACAGGGCCCGAAGCAATGATGCCCTTTCCACTCTTAAGGAAATTGAGAATAGTCGTCCGCTGGTCTTTGCCCAGGCACGCCGCCCCGGGCAAAATGAGAACAGTTGCGTCGCCAAGACCCTGGGCGAGGTCGGAATCAGAGACCACGCGGGGCGGCATCCCCTCGTGGAGTAACAGGCGCTCCCACTGACGTTCAGGAAGAGCAAAAGCCTGTGGATTCTCAGAGTACAGTGATGCGGATGACTGGCTGTGTAAGATGGCCACCTTGACTCCACGGGCCATGGCTTGGCTTACGGGCACTTCCTTACTGAATACCTTGAAGGGCCCAAGGGTGTTGCCCAACATCAACAAATAGATGATGCCTTCAAGGCAGATGGCGATCAGCATGGAAAGGGCGAGATAAAAGCCATACGCCGTCTTGGGATATTGATGGGTTCGGGTGGTGGAGGCGTTGGGCATGGTTATTCAGAATGGTGATAGCGTTTAAAAAATTGGGGCTCCAGCAGGATTTGCTGTTTATCGGTTGAAGATGTCGACGCTCGCGGCACTTTCTTTTCCCGGGCCCGATAGGCCAGGTAAGAAAACGCGGCAAACACAATCGTCACCACAGTAGCCACCAGGATTATAGTTGAGAGAAGCGGAATCAGTTCCATAGACAAACCTCACTCCAAGGTAATTTAGATTCTTCCAAATCGTTCAAGTTTTCCCCACCCCATCTTGACGCCAAAAATTTCATCCAGCGAAGCGAAAAACTTGATGACATCCAGATAGGGAATAAAAAACAGGCGGTAGAGAACCGCCTGAAGCGCCAAGCGGATATCCTCTTTTTCCAGTGCGATGCAGAAAATAGCCGCAATGATATCGAGCACGGTAAGCTGGGCCCACCAGAGGATGATGATGGTGGAGAGACCCACCCAGTTTGCCACGAAGACAAAGAAGCAAATTCCAAAAACGTCCATCCCCGGCCAGACCATGCTTTCAAAGACCACCAGCCACAGGAAAATCCAATCGACAAAATGGGGAAAGGGTTTAAACAGTTGGCCCTTGTGCTTGATGACGGCTTGAAGAGTCCCCCGGGACCACCGGTAGCGTTGTTTGAAAAAACTCTGAAGGTTCTCAGGCGCCTCGGTCCAGGCGACAGCGTGACTCTCGTGCTTCACTTTCCATCCGGCAAAGAGGATGCGAAGCGTGAGCTCGCAATCTTCCGCATAGGTATCCTGATAATATCCGCCCACCTCTTCCAGGACTTGTTTGCGAAAGACACCGATGGGGCCGGGAATCACCATGACTCTGCGAAAAAAAGCGTGTGCCGTGCGGACCAAGCTGAGGCCTTCAATGTATTCCAGGGCCTGAAGTTTGGTGAGCGTGTTGAGCCGGTTCACCACCTTCACGTCTCCGGCCACCGCGCCGACGGTGGGATCGCTAAAATGCTTTACGGCTTGTTTAAGAGTTTGTGGTTCGAGACGTGAGTCACCGTCCATGCACAGAATCAGTTCGCCGCGCGCATTGGCAATACCATTGTTCAGAGCCGAAGCCTTGCCTCCATTGGGTTGTGTGATAACGCGTATCCGATGCCCGCCATAAACGCCGGCCAGGCGAATCGCCTGGGCGTAGGTGTCATCTGAAGACCCGTCATCGACCACCACGATCTCATATCGGGGATAATCCATGGCGATGAGAGATTCAAGGGACGCTTCAAGGCCCATGCCCTCGTTATAGGCAGGAACGATCAAAGTGACAAAGGGGTAGTCCTGCGCCTCGGGAGGCTCCTGCATGTGTTCGACGTGCTGCAGGTAGGCGAACCAGATCAGGACCCCGTATCGTACGGTTACGATGCCCAGGAAAAGGAGAAGGATGAAGCTTGAAAAATTCACAAAAAAATTCGCCACCGCAAGGCGGTTGAAGTACACATTGAAAAGAAACGCGGCCACCAACAGCCCTGCCGATAGGAACATGATGACCGTGGAAATCCGCTGAATCCGTTGCAACACTTGGATGAACTCCTTTACCCCTGGAAAAGACTATCGCCCCCCAATGAGGGCCACTCTTGTGGAAGGCCGGCGCGACATCAGCGCGTCCGGCGGCGAATTCAAAAGAACTTTTTCCCCAATCCTTATGCCGGCATTTTTGCTCACAGTCAATTCACGTTTAGTCCCAGATTAAGATTATGGTTCAGTCCGCCGGAATTTGCCGTGACATTGAGCGTGTAAGTTCCCCCTGGGGTTCCCTTCAAAATCGGAAGTGGACCCGATCCTCCGCCCCCGCAGGCGATCCACGTTATGGCGGACAATACCAACAGGGCCAGGAGAAACTTCATCTGCCTGCGGCGTATTGAGATATACATCGCGATTCCCGAGGCGAAAACCAGTCCAAAGAACAAGGGCAGATCTTTCGGTCCGCGAACTCCCGGTACCGTGAAACGCCCAGTTACTTCTGCGACTGAAATGGCTGTTGTCGTTACAGTGACTGTGACCGGAAACGGATTGATACCATCTGGAGTTACAGAGATTGGCGAGACGGAACACGTTGCCAGGAACGGAGCGCCGGTACAGCTCAGTGAAATTGGCTGATGGAATCCTCCAATTGGTTGGATATTGAGGGTGTAAGTTGCTGTCTGACCTGCCGTCACCGTGATCGTCGAAGGTGCGGCGGCTATCGAAAAGTCTTCAACCATACCGGGGACGGCGGGGCTCGTAACCTTTCGAATCCGGTCGTTGGACGTGTCGGCGATGAAGAGGTTCCCGTCATTATTGTCGATTGCAACGCCGCCTGGATTGGCAAGCATGGCGGCGTAAGCAGGTCCATTATCACCCCCAAAACCAAAAACTCGGTCTCCTGCTTCAGTCGTAATCTTCTGGGTCGAAGCATCCACGACGCGAATCACCTGGTTGCCAAAATCTGCGATGAAAAGGTTGCCTGCCGCGTCGACCGCCACTGAAGAGGGAGCATTCAGCTCGGCACCCGTCGCGACTCCACTATCGCCGCTGAAGCCTGCGGTACCGTTGCCCGCCACAGTGGTGATTTTGCCGCTTGTGTCCACTTTACGAATGCGATTGTTCGACTGGTCGGCAATATATAGGTTTCCCAAAGTATCGAGCACCACATCTAACGGGAAATGCAGCATAGCACTGGTGGCCTGTCCGCCATCCCCGCTGAACCCTGGGCTACCGTTCATCCCGGCAACAGTCGTGATGCTTTGTGTTGTAGCGTCCAAGCGCGCAATCCGATTGTTGTCGGTGTCCGCGATATAGATATTTCCGGAGCTGTCTACGGCGACGGAAGAAGGGAAGTGCAATTCTGCGTTATCGCCCACCACAGTGGTAATAATGCCCGTCGCATCCACTTTGCGCACGCGCTGGTTGCCGGCATCAGCGATGTAGAGATTACCCGATGTGTCGACAGCCACGCCCGTGGGCCCATTGAGCTTCGCGCTGGTGGCCTTAGAACCATCGCCACTAAAGCCGAAAGAACCATTACCGGCCACCGTCGCCATGGTTCCCGGCTGGATGAGGACATTAGCTACAGTAATCGCTGTAGCCTGTGTGTTCACCGCGCGGATGAGGCTTTCGCCTGTATCAGCGATGAAAACGTCGCCCGCGTTATCCGTGGCCACATCTTGCGGCGATTTCAAGCTGGCAATGGCTGGTGGCGGAAAAGCATCACCGCTGTAGGTCAAACCGTTTCCGGCTACTGTGTTGATGTTGCCGGCGACGACAAATTTGCGTACGCGAAGGTTGCCAGTGTCAGCGATATAGACGTTTCCGCTTCCATCCACTGCGACGCCAAGCGGGCCGTCCAGGCTTGCCGTAATCGCAGCAGTCCCATCACCATTAGCAATATTAAAACTGCAACTCGAATCGAGGCTGTACCCGAAACAACCATTACCGGCCACCGTTGTGATGTTTTGTGTTGGGCCGTCCACTTTACGAACGAGCCCATCGTCCGTGTCAGCAATAAAGAGGCTCGCTGGCGCAGCGCCAACCGCAACTATTCCCAGGCGTCCCGACAATCCCACGCTGGTTGCTGGCACGCCTGAAGTATTGGAGCCAGACGTTCCATTTCCTGCCACCGTTGTAATAACGAGGTTGACGTCGACCTTTCGGACTCGATGATTGCCACTATCTGAGATAAAGAGGTTGCCGGAGCCATCGAATGCAACACTCATGGGCTGGTTCAGGCTGGCGACAGTTGCAGTGCCGCCATCACCGCTAAAACCTGCCGCCCCGTTGCCCGCGACGGTTGTGATAATTCCTGCGGCGTCCACTTTTCGAACGCGGTTGTTGTCGATATCGGCGATGTAAAGACTTCCCGTGTTGTTGTCGATGGCCAATCCGAAGGGCCGGGCAAGTTTGGCGCTGATTGCTGCACCGACATCACCACTGAATCCTGAGCTGCCGTTACCAGCCACCGTCGTGATTGTGGGCGGAGAGATATTAAGGTCGACTCTGCGCACAACGTTGTTCTGGCTGTCTGCTATGTATAGGAAGTTTCGCGTTGAATCCAGGGCGACCGCCTGCGGGGAACGGAGCGATGCATTAACGGCCAATCCCGCATCGCCGGAATAGCCTGGCGTGCCGTTGCCGGCAAATACTGTGAGCTGCGGTGTGCCGGACGTATCCACCTTAAATACGCGATTCTGAGAGGGAGACGCTATATAGAAAACTCCCGAAGGAGCTACGGCCACCGAAGTTGGCTGGTCAACATTGGCGGAAATCGCGGGCAAGTTGTTGGGTCCGCCGCCCGCGAACGTTGAGATGACGTCCTGGGCCCGCGCCGAACCGGAAACTAACGCCAATGCGATTAGGTATGTCACAATGATTAACCGTCGCATCATCACTCCTCCGTCCCGGCGTGTCCTCTGACGATCTCGACGGGTTCGCTTTGCGGATTTCCATCGGCGTCTTGGAACTCAATGGTTACAACAGGGTGCGCGCCATGTTGCCAATGCTCGTATTCGCTGAGGGGGACGGTGATCTCAGCGGTTACGAGGACGCTTTGATGTTCATTCACGGACACTCCGCTGATCGAGCCCAGGATATTGTGACCCGCGTCCGATTGCCGAAAGCTTACGTTGCCGTCCGTCACATCGTTCTCGCTG
>DASYXZ010000216.1:0-16430 GCA_035934315.1 Terriglobia bacterium
GGGCGATGGGCACAGCGGCGTCGCTGATTGCTCGGTGAACGTCGAGGCTCAGGCCGCTGCGATTCCTCCTGAAGTGGAAGTGAAGGAAATTGAAAAGAGGCTTGCCATCCACAGCATTTACTTCCCCACGGCTCAGCCTACAGTCAATGATCCGAACGGCGGTTTGGTCGAGAGTCAGCAGACCATCCTCAGGACCCTGGCCGTTGACTTTAAGAAGTACCTCGAATTCCATCCGGATGCCCACTTGACCCTCGAGGGTCATGCGGACGAACGCGCGTCGATTGCATACAATGACGCTCTCGCGGAGCGGCGCGTGGCCAAGAGCAAAAGCTTTTTGGTCGAGCAAGGCGTTCCTGAGGCCGACATTGAGACCAAGTCGTTCGGTGAACACCAGCAGCTTGACGAAGCCCAGGTGAGGCAACAGATGGCCGATAATCCTGAATTGACTCCCGAGCAGCGGACGGAGCTGCTCATGAATATCCACTCGATTATCCTGGCCCAGAACCGTCGAGTGGATATCGTTCTGACAAGCACGGGGCGCGAATCCGTTCGCCGGTACCCGTTCAATGCCAGTGACGCCCTAACCCTGCTTAGTGACAAGGCGCTGGAACACTGATGCGGCGCCGGCTGACACACTGACTCGCGCGAAGCTGTGCCTGCTCGGGCCGAAAAAGCCGCGGGCAAACCGCACCTGCACCATCATTCATTTTCAGTGTAGCGCCGGTGTCCCCACCGGCGTCTTCCGCCCAAGCGCCAAAGTTCTCAATTTCACTTTCCGCCAGATCGACGGTGAGGACACCGGCGCTACAACGCCACAAACCTGATTCTCAATCCCGGCGATGGCGTGGACAGACACACCCATTCGATGATACGCTCCGAGGATAGCGGAAGGATTTTCGCCGGTGATATCCGCCGCGCCCTGTGGGCCTGTAGCTCAGATGGATAGAGCAACGGTTTCCTAAACCGTAGGTCGGGAGTTCGAATCTCCCCGGGCCTACCATGTTTTCAACCAGATAGAACCCTGAAATGCGACCGAAAGTGAGCAAAAGTCAGCAGAATTCCTGTTGAGCGTTTTACTGGATATTTGCGCCGGAGCAGATCGCGCTTTGTTTCGGCACGAGTGTTTAATTTGGTTTGGTTGAAGCAGGGCACGGTGTCTGCAGTTCAATACGGTTGTCACAATGATCTGTCATGTCATTGCTGCTCCAATCCTCGTCATCGGGTGGCTCGCCCAAAGTGACTTATCTGCGGATATAGATTTTCCAGATGGTCCCCGTTCCTCAGCCGAAGGCTGGTCAGAGTATACCGGCTTGGCGAGTGATGAACGCAGCAGCCTCGTGTTTATACGCTCACTTTTCGTGGGGATAGGGCCGAAGCAGTTGGCACGCCGGGTTGAGTCGCACACCGAATCCGGGAGTGTCGGGCAGCTTGATGCGCCCGTTCTGAGGCACGGGCTCATCGAGCAGAAGGGGTGAAAACATTGGTATGACTTCGTCGGCGCGGGGCGCCATCATCAGAAATTCTGCAAAGGGACTGTTATGTCGCGTGAGGACGAAGTGATAGCTGTAGACGCTCGAACCGTGCGGCACCACCATCACCCCGCGCGCGTCGGCGAGCGCTGAGATCTTGATCAGCTCCGTGATGCCGCCGCACCAGCCCACATCGGGCTGTATGATATCGGCGCACTCCATCTCCAGAAGCATGCGAAAACCCCAGCGGGTCGCTTCGTGTTCCCCGGTCGTCACCAGCATGCCGCGGGGTACATTCCGCCGAAGCTCGGCATATCCCCAATAATCATCGGGTGGCAGAGCTTCTTCAATCCACTTCATCTTATATTCCGCTGCGGCGTGCGCAAGCCTCGTCGCGTAGTTCACATCAAGGCTCATCCAGCAGTCATACATCAGCCAGAAAGCGGCGCTAGTCTTGGAGCGCATATCTGCCAGCAACGCGAGGTTTTTCTGCATTCCCTCTTCGCCCTCGGCAGGACCGTGGTGGAGAGGCATCTTGCCGCCGATGAATCCGAGTTGCTGGGCGAGATCCGGACGAGCTCCCGTTGCGTAGAACATCAATTCATCGCGAACCGCTCCTCCGAGGAGATGATAGACGGGCTCCTGCCGCAGTTGTCCGAGCAGGTCCCACAAAGCCAGATCGACGCAACTGATGGCGTTGAGCACCAGTCCTTTCCGGCCGTAGAAAAGGGTGGACAGATACATCTGGTCCCAGATGCGCTCAATGTCCGTGACGTTTGCGCCTTCAAGGAATCGAGCCAGATGATTTTCCACAATCCAGGCGCCTGGTTCGCCGCCCGTGCTTACCGCGAACCCCACGACCCCGTTCGCTGCTTCTATTTCGACGACCAGGGTCCCGAGAACGTTCAATCCAAATTTCTGTCTGCTGTCCCGGTAGTCGGGATATTTCGCCATCGGCGTGGCGATATGGTCATCAATCCAATGACCCGGGTTTTGGTCGTGGTAGTCGCCTCCGCCGACCCGGACAACAAAGGCGCGCACTTGTCGAATCGTGGTGTTCAGCATATGGGTGATCGTTTTCCCGGTAAACCTGAAGAAGCAGTTTTGCCTCACCGCCTACTTTATACTGACGGCATTAATTGTTACCGGGCCCAGCAAGCCCGATTCGAGCAGCGGCGAGTTGGCCTGGAACGGTTTGTAGTCAAGCCACGCGTACTTCTTCGCGGCTTAAGTTCCATTTTTTCCCGCGGCGTTATTCGAGGTGAAAGACTTCCTCCAACTCAAGCATCATCTCATCGGGGCGTGCGCCCTGCAGGGATTCAAAGTAAGGCGCCATAAATTTCTGCCATCGTGCATTCACGCCTTCCCTGGCCATGCCGGCCAGCGCCGTTTGGAAATCTTGCGGAGTTTCAAAGTAACCGAACAACAGGCCATCCTTCCTCATAAAGAGGGAATAGTTATGCCATCCGGTGTGCCGCAAGGCATCCAGCATTTCCGGCCAGACCGCCCGATGGTGCATTTTGTACTCTTCGAGTTTGTCCTCCCGCACCTTCAAGATAAATGCGACTCGTTTCACCCCATCACCTCCGCTCATCTGGTTTGACTATTGCCGGGCCGCGCACCCCGCATGCGCGCCCCGCCTACGCCAGGCGCGAAGAAAGCAACAATTTGAGCCGAACCCTTGGATTCCGGATCGCCCCAACAGGAAGTTCACGCGAGGGCAGCGAACTTGCGGCCGATATCGGCCACAATTAAACCTCTCCTCTTATCGTGTGTCAATTGGAATCAAAGGATGAGAATCGCTTTTCCTTGACAAGGTGTTCCCGCTCCGCTAAAACGAGTGCCGGAAGTTTGTTCGGAATCCCGCCTGACCACACCGGCAGTGGCCGGTGCCGTAACCTCGAAGGCGTTGAAGAATCTGCGGCCTTCCGAAATCAGTCCTAATCCCAAGAATGGGTGAAGGAGCCAAATCATGCGGCGAAAACGCGCAAGCCGGCTAGCATACCTTCCAGTCCTGGCGGGGGTGACCTTCCTTTCCGGTGGCATTTCCAGGACCTCTGCACAATCACCGCAAATGGTCAGCGTGAACTGGGACAAAGTAACTGGCGTGTCGAAGACTGAGGCCAGTTTCCAGGTGGTGGTGAACCCGCCCATGCGCCGGGGCACGGCGATTCACGATGAGGTGTTCGAGTCATTAAAAAATCTCCAATGTGATCACGTGCGATACGTTCCCTGGCTTCCTTACCCCAGGCTGGGCGTCGCTGAACTGGAACCGCCGCGCGATGGGAAAACCTCATGGGACTTTTCCTTGATCGATCCCATGACCACGGATTTCATGAATGCCACTTCCGGCCATTCTGTGATTATGAACTTCAGCACCATTCCGCAATGGATGTTCAAGACCGGGCATCCTGTGTCCTACCCGGCCGACCCGGACCAGGTGTTCTGGAGCTATACCCAGGGGACGACCCTGCGCGATCCAAGCATGAAGGAAGTGGCGGATTACTACGCGCGGCTGGTGAGCTGGTACACGCAAGGCGGATTTACGGATGAGTTCGGCCAACGGCACGAGTCCGGCTATCATTACAAGATTGACTATTGGGAGGCGCTCAACGAAGTTGACTTCGAACACAAAATGACTCCCCAATTCTATACCGCGCTCTACGATGCCATCGTCACCGCCATCCATAAAGTTGATCCCCGCATCAAATTTGTCGGCATGGCTCTTGCCGCTCCGGGGAAGGGGCCGGATTTCTTTGAGTACTTTCTGAACCCCAGGAATCACCAGCCAGGTGTTCCACTGGACATGATCTCCTACCACTTTTATGCTAACCCGACGCCGGATCAAAAGACGGAGGATTGGCAGCACACGTTCTTCGACCAGGCGGATGGATTTCTAAACGTGGTGCGCTACGTGGAGTCCATTCGCAAACGACTCTCGCCGGGCACCCAAACCGACCTCGATGAACTCGGCGCAATCCTGCCCAACGATAATTCCGTCCCTCGCGGAACTATTCCGAAATCCTACTGGAACCTCTGCGGCGCCATGTATGCCTATCTCTACGTTCAGACCGCCCGCCTGGGGATCGAAGTGGTGGGTGAGTCGCAACTGGTGGGCTACCCAACTCAATTTCCCAGCGTTTCCATGCTGGATTGCAACACAGGGAAACCTAATCCACGGTATTGGGTGCTGAAATTAATTCACGATAACTTTGGGCCCGGTGACAAACTCGTCAAAAGCCATGTGTCCACGCCCTCGGTCGAGGCTCAGGGTTTTATAACGCGCGATGGAAAGCGCAAGATTCTGCTGATTAACAAGCGCCAGAAAACCGTGGAGCTTACCATCCCCTCGGCCAGCGGGGCGCGAATGGAATATGTGGACCCGACCACCGGGTTTGATCCGCCTAGCGACATAAATATTCCCCAGGACGAAGTCAGCTTAAACCCATTTGCGGTGGAAGTTGTGACTCTGGCGCAATGAGGAGGGTGGAGTCATTTCTGTTGGGCGTCCCGCTCCTATGAACACCGACGCTGCTCTCCGCTCAATGTGATGCTCCCACCTGGTAATTCAAATTTGCGATCTGGAATTCGTAATCATATTTGGCGCTGGCCTGTTCGATATCGGCCTGGGTCTGGAACAACTGCGCCTGGCTGAGCTCAACGATCGAACTCAGGCCGAGTTTGTAACGGGATTGCGCAAGTTCCAAAGCCTGCGTAGCCTGCTGCATGAGCTGATGAGTCAAATCAAGACGCTGATATGCGGTGTTGGCATTCAGCCAGGCTACGCGAATGTCGCGCGCGATGCGGTCCTGGAGATCTCTCAGATTCTCTGCTTCGGCTCGAGCCTTAAATTCCGCCTGGGCCCGGCGCGCGGCAAACAGGTGTCCATTGAAGATGGGTATATTCACATTCACGCCGGCGGCAGCGTAGTTATCGGCGAGCGCCGCTTGGTGGACGGGAGTTTCACCGGCCGCGGCGATGGCGCTGATGGTGGGAAGGCGAAGATCCCTTTCAGCCCTGGCAAATTTTTCCGACGCCTGTTGAGTGTACCGCTGGCTGATGAGTTCGGGCCGGTTGTGAAACGCCTGGTTAACCAGATCGGCGAATTGCGGGAGCGGCGTGGAGGGCAGCGGCACATCCTCCACCTTAAACGCGCGCTGATCCGAATAACCCAAGGCCGCGGAGAGCGCCGCCAGAGCGGCTTGCTTGTCGTTCTGTGATTGCGCCAGCAGGAGCTTTGCGTCTGCAAGGTTGACGTTGGCGAAGCTTACATCGAGACCAGACTTCAGTTTGTTCGATGCCAAAGCATTGATTTGGTCGGCCACCAATTGCCTGTCCTTCACCGTCTGTTCAGCGACCCGCAACACGGCCTGAGCCTTTAAGACATCGTAGTATGCGCGGTCGACTTGCAGCAACACATCCTGCCGAGCCGTTTGGACGTTCGCCTGTGCTGCCTGCGCGCGGAAGCGCGAACTTGCCACCAGATTTTTGGTGCGGCCAAAGTCGGTAATCAGTTGTCCGATCGCCACGCCATTCGAATAGCGATTGAGGATGACGGGATTGTTCAGGCCGCCTGCCGCAATCCGACTGTTATCGTCGGCGCCCGCCCCGGTCAGGCTGCCGATGGCGGTGGGGTAATAAGCTGACTTGGCTTCACGCGTCGCTTCATTTGCGGCGAGTGCGTTATAACGGAAGGAGCTAATTTGCGGATGATTTGAGAGCGCAATGGCCTCTGCTTGCGCGAGCGTCAGCTTCTGGACGCTTTGGGCGAAGACCATTGCTCCACTCAGAGTGATAAAAACCAGCAGAGTGATTGCGCGGTGGCGCCAGTTCATTAAGCCTCCAATGGTGTTGTGACACTCGTCTCACGGGACCGCTTGCGATAAACAAGCAGGTAGGCTGCGGGGACGAGGAAAACTGTCAGGATGACTGAGACGACCAATCCCCCGATGATCGCCCTCGCCAGCGGCGCATAGACCTCGCTTCCCGTGCTCAGCTTCAAGGCCATGGGAATCAATCCAAAAACGGTGGCCAGCGATGTCATCAGAATAGGGCGCAAGCGGATGCGGCAACTTGATATGACGGCATCACGAACGGGGAGCCCCTCTTCCTCGAGCCGGTGGGCAAATTCGACAATCAAAATGCTATTTGAGACCACAATGCCCACCATCATCACGATTCCCATCAGCGATTGGACGTTTAGGGTTGTGCCCGTGACGAACAAAATGACCAGCACGCCGGTAAGCCCGGTGGGCACCGCCAGCAGGATCAGGAGCGGATCAACAAAAGAGCGGAACTGAGCCACCAGGATGAGGTAAAGGAGAATGAGCGACAGGATCAGGCCGAGCCCGAAGCTGTGGAATGATTGGCGCATGCCTTCCACCATGCCACGCAACTTCACATGGATGCCCGGCGGAACTTCCGTATGCGCGATAATCCCGTCAATGCCTGTGGCCACGCGGCCCAGGTCCTCTCCAGCCGTGTTCACATAAACATCGATGATTCGCTGAATCTGATAATGATCGACCTCGGTGGGCGACTCGATGGGCGTAATTTTGCTGATGGCATCGAGCAGGGCGGGATATTTATTTCCGGGTGAGCGAATGGGAATCGATTTCAGGTCCGCGATATTGCGCACGTTCTGTTCGCGATACTGGACGGTCAGCAGGTAATCATTGCCGGTCTTGGGATCGATCCAAAAGCTGGGAGCGATCATGCCATTTGAAGTGAGAGCGGTGATGACATTGTCGATCACTTCCTTCTGGTCCAGCCCCAACTCGCTGGCGCGAACGCGATCGACATCGAGCCGGAGGGAGGGATAGTCCAGATCCTGCGGGATGTAGACGTCACTCACGCCGTTGAGCTTGCGAATGCGATTGGCGAGGTCCACAGCGATAAGGTCATCGCTCTTGAGAT
This sequence comes from Terriglobia bacterium, assembly GCA_035934315.1. Taxonomy (GTDB): domain Bacteria; phylum Acidobacteriota; class Terriglobia; order UBA7540; family UBA7540; genus DASYXZ01. The sequence goes on from DASYXZ010000216.1 coordinate 7,386, forward strand.
TCGAGCCGCTTACCTGGAGATCAATGGGCGCCGGAAGGCCCTGATTCAAGACAGCATCCTGAAGGCCACCGGATTGGAAGAAAGCGCTGACCTCCGGAAGCTCGGTGGCAAGACGCCGGCGAACGCGATCCATGTATTCGTAACTTCCGATTTTGTGATTTTCCGTGAGCGCCACCTGGATGGTCGCGGTGTGAGGTCCGGAATTGCTGGTGTAGATGGAAGAGAATCCGGGGATCACGCCGATGTTCGAAACAATCAACCCAAGATCCTTGGGCGACACCACGTGGCGGATAAGATCCTCCACGCGGGCCACCAGCTTGTCGGTCACCTCAATCCGCGTTCCGGACGGGGCTTTGAGATTCAGCACAAATTGGCCTGCATCACTTCTCGGAAAAAAGGCCACGCCGAGGAATGGATAAATAAAGAGGCTGGCCAGGAACATCCCAATAATACCCGCCATCACGGCCACGGGACGGGTGAGCGCGCGTTGAACCAGCCCTTCATACCAATTGAGAGTCTGTTTGAATTTATGATTGAAGGCGGTGTTGAACCTGCTGTTCCAGGAAGTTTTACTGATCGATGGCTCACCCGGGGCATCGTCAGAGTGCGCGGCAGCGTCCCCGCCGGCAGCGTGGTGACCTTTCACCAGCTTGGCGCAAAACAACGGCACCACCGTCATGGCGACAAAATAAGAAGCGAACAAGGCCAGAACCACCGCCAGAGCCAATGCGGAAAATAAAAATCGGCTGACGCCATAAAGGAACGTTACGGGAAAGAACACGACGGAGCTGGTAAGTGTGGCGGACAAAACTGCCATCGCCACTTCCTGGCCCCCTTTTTCGGCCGCGACCTCAGGAGACTCGCCCATTTCAAGATGACGGAAAATGTTTTCCAGCACGATCACCGAATTATCGATCAAGCGCGAAAAAACGATGGCCAGTCCGGCCAACACCATGGCGTTGATCGAGCTTCCCCAAAGGTAAAGCGCGATGGTAGCCGCCAAAACTGAAAGAGGAATGGAGAGAAAGACCGCGGCGGTTCCGCGCAGGCTTCCCAGGAAGAGCAGAACCATCAAGGCCGTCAGAAGGAGACCAGTGACGCCTTCGTGCAGCAAGGTTTCAATGGCCTTCTTTACAAACAGAGATTGATCGAACACCACGCGGGTCACCAACTGCTTTGGAACATCAAAGAGGTTGGCGACCACTTTCTTGATGCCGTCCACAACGGCGATGGTGTTCGTGTCACCACCTTGCTTCATAATCGGCAGGTACACGGAACGCTGGCCATCAATCCGCACAATATTCGTCTGGATTGTGGAAGCGTCCTCTGCCACGCCGACATCACCCACCATCACGGAGGCCCCGCCCACAGTCTTGATGGGAAGGCTGTTGATGTCCGGGACAACTTCAATTTGGCTGTTGGTGTAGGTGTTGTAATCGTAAGGCCCGATCTTTGTGTCACCCGCGGGAAGAATCAGGTTGGCATTATTCACGGCGCGCACCACATCCATCACGCCTAATTCGTGCGCCTGAAGCTTCACCGGATCGACGTAGACCATGATCTGCCGGTACTTGCCGCCAAAGGGTGGAGGGACCGACGCGCCCGGGGCGGCCGCAATCTGATTTCGGATTTGAAATTGTCCCAGGTCGCGCAGCCGCGTTTCCTTCAGCCCTTTTCCTTTCAGAGTAATCAGGCAAACAGGCAGGCTGGACGCGTCGAACTTCGTCACCACCGGAGGCAGGGTACCCGGCGGCAGGCGGCGAAGGTCCGCCATGGCCAGGTTTGAAATCTCGTCCACGTCGGAATCCGCATTCGTGCCCGGTTGGAAAATGACTTTGATGACGCTCACTCCCGGCAGCGATCGCGATTCCATGTGATCGATTCCCGCGCCCAGGGTGAAAAATCGCTCGAACCGGCCGGTGATCTCAGTTTCAATGTCCTCAGGAGGCATGCCGTTGTAAAAGGTTGCCACGACGACTTCCGGCATGTTGATGGTTGGAAAAAGATCCACCGGCATGCGCGCCAAACTCGTCAGTCCGAGCACCCCGATGATGAGGCAGGCGATAATAATAAAGTGGGGATTGCGGATCGAAAATCGCGACATCAGTGAGACTCCTCCAATGCCGCATGGTTCTTATCCCCATAGACCAGAAGGTAGGCCGCGGGTACGATGAAGAGTGTCGCGAAAACTGATACGGTAAGGCCTCCGATAATGGCAAGCGCGAGCGGAGCATAAGTCTCACTACCTGTGCCGAGCTTTAACGCCATGGGAGCGAGTCCCAGCAGAGTAGCCAGCGACGTCAGAAGAATGGGGCGCAGCCGAACCCGACAACCTTCCAGAATGGCATCGTAAACTGCCACTCCCTCCTCTCGCACCCGGTCAGTGTAATCGACAATCAAGATGCTGTTGGAAACTGTGACGCCCACCAGCATCACGAGCCCCATCAGCGACATCACATTCACCGTCGTGCCGGTCAATCCCAAAGTTATCAGGACTCCTGTGATTCCCAGCGGGACGGCGAGAAGGATGAGGAATGGGCTGATGAATGACCGGAAGGGAGGAACGAGGACGAGATAAAGAAGCCCGATGGAAAGCAGCAGGCCAAGAGCGAAAATGTGGAATGACGATTGCATGGCCTCAACCATGCCCCGCAGATTCACGCGCACGCCCTGGTCCAGTTTCGTCTTGCCCAGAATCTTTTTAATCGATTTTGTGACGCGGCCCAGATCCTCGCCCGATGGTGTAACGTAAACATCAGTCACTCGCTGAATCTGGTAGTGGTCAACCTCGGTGGGCGACTCGATATGATTGATTTTACTCACTGCGTCGAGCGTTGTGGCCTCTGGGTGGTTCGGCGAGTGGAGCGGAATCTGACTCAGGTCGGATAAACTCTGCACCGCACTTTCGGGATACTGCACGGTCAGCATATAATCATTGCCCGTCTTCGGATCGATCCAGTAACTGGGGGCGATCATTCCATTCGAAGTTAAAGCTGTTATGACATTGTCCACCACTTCCTTCTGACTCAACCCAAGTTCGCCGGCGTGGAGACGATTGACAGCCAGTCGCAACGCGGGATAACTCATGTCTTGAGGGATAAACGCGTCACGCACTCCGGGAATCTTGCGGATCCCCTCCGCCAAATGGAGAGCGGTCTGATAAATCGTGTCCAGATTATTGCCGCTCACTTGCACGTCAATGGGCGCGGGCAGGCCCATATTCAAGACAGCATCCTGCAGTCCACCGGACTGCAGGAAAGCATTCAGTTCGGGCAATTCGGTTTGAAGCCGCTTTCGGACAAGATCCATGTACTGATAACTGCCCAATTGATGGTGCTCGGTGAGCGCAACCTGGACAGTGGCCGTGTCGGGGCCGGAATTACTGGTGTAAATCGAGGAAAAGCCCGGAATCACTCCGATGTTTGAAACGATCATGGACAGGTCATTTGGAGCCACCGTCTGGCGAATAATAGCTTCAACTTTCTTCACTTCGTCATTGGTGATTTCCACCCGCGACCCGGAAGGCGCGCGGAGGTTAATCACGAATTGTCCGGCATCCGTGCGGGGGAAGAACGCAACACCCAGGAACTGATATATAAGGAGGCTCAGCAGAAAAACCGCTGTGCTCACGAGCACGATGGCCAGGGGACGAGTCAAGGCTCTTCGTACCTTCCCGTCGTACCAGTTCAAGACGCGGGCGAACAAGCTGCTGAAGTAGGAATTGAATCGAGCGGTCCATGATAGCTGCAGTTGGCGTACCTCTGCAGTCGCGCCCGGCTCCTTCCCGCCAACCTCGGGTGCGGTGCGGTGCCCCTTGATTAACTTGGCGCAAAACAGCGGCACGACGGTCATGGCCACAAAGTAAGAGCCAATCAGGGACAACACCGCGGTCACCGCCAGTGCCGAAAAAAGAAAGCGGCTAACGCCATAAAGGAAAGTGACGGGAAAGAAAACCACGCTCGCCGCCAGGGTTGCGGCCAGGACCGGCAACGCCACTTCCTGCCCACCCTTCTCCGCCGCCACCTCCGGCGACTCGCCAATTTCAAGATGGCGGAAAATGTTTTCCAGCACCACCACGGCGTTGTAAATCAATCGCGAAAAGGCCAGGGCCAGTCCCGCCAGAACCATGGTGTTAATCGAGCTGCCTCCCAGATAGAGCGCAATGGCAGCCACGAGGACCGAAAGCGGAACGGAGAGGAATATAGCGATGGTGGCGCGCAGGCTGCCCAGAAATACCAGCACCAAAAGACAGGTGAGGAAGAGCCCCATCGCCGCGGTGAGCAGCACTGCACTGATGGCCGCTCTTACGAATGACGATTGGTCAAAAACCACCTTGGCGAGCAACTCTTTTGGAATGTCATAGAGGTGTGAGGAGACTGCCCTGATGCCGTCCACCACAGCAATCGTGTTTGTGCCTCCACCTTGCTTCAAAATCGGCAGGTACACGGATCGCTGCCCATCCACTCTTACAATGTTGGTTTGGATTCCATGCGCGTCTTCGGCTTTTCCAATGTCCGCCACCGTCACGGAAGATTGGCCCACGGTTTTCAGGGGGACGCGGCTGATATCCGCGACGTTTTGAATCTGACTGTTGGTGTAGATGTCGTAATCGTACGGACCGATCTTGACGTCGCCGGCGGGTAGAATCAGGTTGGAGTTATTCAAAGAACGAACGACGTCCATCAGACTCAGATTGTAGGCCTGCAACTTTAGCGGGTCGGCATAGACCATGATCTGCCGGTACATGCCCCCGAAGGGAGGCGGAACAGACGCTCCCGGAACACTCGCCAGTTGATTGCGGACCGTGAACTGGCCGAAGTCGCGGAGATGAGTCTCGCTGATTCCCTTACCCTTCAGCGTAATCAGGCAGACCGGGAGGCTGGAAGCATCAAACTTCATCACCACGGGTGGAAGTGTTCCCGGAGGCAGCCGCCGCAGGTCAGCCATCGCCAGGTTGGAAATTTCGTCAACGTCGGAATCGGCATTCGTTCCCGGCTGAAAATAGACTTTAATCACGCTCGCCCCGGGCAACGACCTCGATTCCATGTGGTCAATTCCGGCGCCCAGCGTGAAGAACCGCTCGAAACGACCCGTAATTTCAGTCTCAATGTCTTCCGGCGGCATCCCGTTGTAAAACGTTGCCACCACGACTTCCGGAATGTTAATCGTCGGAAATAAATCCACGGGCATGCGCGCGAGTCCGGTCAAACCCACCACGGCAACAATGAGGCAGGCGACGATGATGAAATAGGGATTACGAATGGAAAAGCGTGACATTAGGTTTTTCCCTCCACCCCTGTCCCTTCCGCCATTTTTGGCTTCACCGTCATGCCGTCCTGGAGTTGGCCGCGGCTGCCGATCACCACCATGTCACCTTCATTGATCCCGGCCACGATTTCGACTTTGTTGGAAGTTTCCAGACCCAGAGTCACAGTCCTTTCTGCGATCTTGTTCTTCGCATCGACCATCAATACGGTTGACTTGTTGGCGTCACGAGAAACAGCCTGGACCGGGACCACCACGGCGTTGCGCTTGTGGTCAAGTGTGATGGTAGCCTCGGCGTACATTCCCGGCACCAGCACCAGATCAGCGTTGGGAACATCCACCTCGGCAATCATGGTGCGCGTCGCCATATCCACCTGGCCGGAAATCCGCGCAACCAAGCCCGGGAAAGTTTTATTGATGGACTGCACATAGACTTCAACCGGTGTTCGAAGGCGAACCTTGGGAACGTCCGCTTCAGGTACCGGAATATCCAGACGAAGCAGATCCGTCTGCGCAAGTTGAACCACCGGCAGAGCCTGTTTTTCTGAAGAAATACCGGAAGCCACCATCGCCCCGTTGTCCACGTATCGCTTGGTGATCACGCCGTTGAAAGGCGCGGTGATGCGCGAATAGTCCCACATTGACTGATCTTTCTGTAAAGTGGCCTGGTCAATTTGCAATTGTTCCTGAGCGGCCGCCAGACTTGACTTGGCTGCCGCCACTTTGGCTTCTCCTTCGAGATCACGGCCCTGGGCGTCGTCAATTTCTTGCTGCGCCACAAGTTCCGGCCGCTGCTTGGCCACGGCGGCCAGCCGGCCGTATTGCAGGTGGGTGACTTGGTGTGCTGCCTGGGCGCGTTGCAAATCTCCCTGCGCGCGCTTCAACTCTTCCTGATCGCGCCGCAGAGAAGCCTGGGCACGATCCAACTCCGCGGTAAGTTCGGGAATCTCCAGTACCGCCAGCAGCCGGCCCGTGCGCACCCGGTCTCCGATGTCCACGTCAATGTGTTTTACGTAGCCGGAGACTTTCGCATACACATTAATTTCCTGGTAGGGCCGAAACTCGGCGGCAATCTTGAAGCTGCGCTCGAGGTCCTGGCGTGTGGCTTTGGCCACCGCCACACTGGGCGCGTCCGGTAGAATGGGTTGCGCTTCAACCTCCTGCACGCGTGAGCACGAGGTAGCCAGCAGCGCCCCGGCAACACCAATCCCGGCCAGGCACACCAGCCCGCTGCCCGCCCGCCAAATTTTAACTTTTTGTTTTTTCATTTCATCTCCCGCCCGCGAGCGCAGTTCGGTCCCGCGCCCGCTTGCTATTTGGATCGTTAATCCATTTACTTGATTGCTTCCGCCAGACGTTCCAGAGAAAAGTCAGGCGACCGGCAAACTTCAATCACCCTGCGTTCCTTCTCCAGTTGTTTTGCCGCCGCCGCCGGAATGCCCGCGGCAACTTCATGGGGAATGGTCAGCACGCCGTGACGGTCGCCATGCAGCAAGTCGCCCGGATGAACTTGCATGCCCCCAAGTTCGATTGGCGACCCGATGTCGAAGATGTGCGCGTAAGCGTGCGATACCGCGATGTTCCCGGCAAATAGATGGAATCCCATTTCACGCACTGCGGGCAATCCCCGAACGGCGCCGTTGGTCACGTAGCCGACGCACCCCAACGCCTTGAGAATCGCAGCATGAACGTCGCCAACGAAGGCTCCGAGACCCGGCCGCCTGTCCATGTCCTCCAACACAACAACGCGCGGCGCAGGAATTTTGAGAATGCTTTTCCACCAATCCGTGCGGTCATGGAAACTGCGTCCCTCCATGGGCGGCTCCCCGCTGCGCAGACGAGCCGTGGCGGCGTAACCTACCATCGGTGGAAAGCCTTCAAACATGCATCGGATGCTCGAATCCGCAAATCCGGTGTTTCGCATCCTTACCTTGAAAGTCTCGATCGCATTCGACACCGAGCAGGAATCAAGACGCTGGAGCTCTGCCAATTGGGACGTAGTTAGTAGTGCCTGCATTTTTGGTCCTCCAATTACGCGGACGGCGCTGCGGCCATGGGCCTTTTTATGAAAGCCTGATTTAAGTCAGAACGTTTTTTATTGATTGGTGGGGCGGACTAAATTACCGCCAGGGGAGGAGCGCGCAATAAATTGGCGAGCAATATCAGTGCTTGTTGCGGAGAGGGAGAGTCAGGCCGGGAGCGAACTACCGAGAGTGCCACAGAATTCCGGGGCCGGTGGTCACTCAAAACGCCATGGGTCTTGCGACTCTTGATTCGCCGTCGGGAACTCTGCGGGCTCATCTTGCTTGCTTGCGAGATGTAGCGCACGGAGTTTGACTTGGGCAAATACCGGCCGTACTTGGTTTGGGTAAAGAGCGAGACAAGCCCAATGAGAAGCAGCAAAATGGCGGCCCATGGTCGGGCACTGAACCTGGTTCCAAACGTGGATCGATCTTTCATAGTGTTTCTATCGAAGCTTCTAACAGCCGTGGCAAAACTTCGCCAGGCCCAAGTACTTTTTGAAGCCTAAAATTGCCGGCGGGTTGCCAGCGATTAATATAAGAACTTCGCCAGCCGAAATCAACAGGCCTGTTTTAGTGGAGCACGCAGTGGTGAGGCTTGAGTACGCTGACACGATTCAAGCGCGAAGCCGGCGATAAGCTTTGAGGCAACGGTCCACGGTTTCCATCTCAGAGTAATCGCTGCCTTCCTGCTCAATCAGGTAGTACTCAATTCCGCCCGTACTTTCTGCGGCGGCGAAAATTTGTTTCCAATTGGCCACGCCTTCACCAAATAGCACGCGGTAACCTTTTTGGGGGGACCAATCTTTGCAATGCATGGAGCGAATGCGCCCCGGATTTCTGGCGATCCATGTGACGGGGTCGCCGCCCGCTTCCAGACAAGTGCCCACGTCGAGTTGCAGCATGATGCTCTTGTCAAAATTCGCTGAGAGCACCTCGATCGGCTTCTGTCCTTCAACAGGCTTCCATTCGAGATCGTGGTTGTGATAACCCGCGTGCAGGCCTTTGCCCATCAGGATATCATTGGCCCTGTTCAGCGTTTTCGCAATCCGCTTCCAGCCTTCAAGGCCGCTGACGTTGCCGGGATAAGCCAGCACCACGTAGCGCGTCCCCAGGATATGGTTCAGGTCGATAGCGTGGCCGATTCCGTCTTGATGGAACGATCTTAAATCGTTGTGGGTGGAATGGCAGCGAATGCCGAGATCGTCGAGTTCCTTGCGGACTTGTTTCGCGTAATCGAGCGTCCATTCATAATAAGGCGCGTAGAACTCAACGCACTGGTAGCCCATCCTGGCCACGCCACGCACCGTTCCCATCAGGTCTTTCTTCAGGTCGTCGCGAACCGAGTAGAGTTCCAGTCCCACAGGAATGTGTTTGCGGGTTGGCGGAAAAAGCACAGGCGCACCCAAAGCTCCAAGGGGAGCTGAGGCCATAAATTCGAGGAACAAGCGGCGGGAGAAAGGATAATTGGGTCTCATAATAAGACCACCATATCACAAACCGACGGAGCGTGATTCCGATTATTACTCTATACCTATGACTGAGAGCAGCAGGGTTTCAAAAGGTGTGAAACTTTGCGCTACACTCAGATGATCCCTATGCGTCGATATATCACAAGGAAGCTGTGAAACAATTGGCATAGGCAGAGGAGAGGTTTCTCTCAACGGTCTTACGTCACATTGGCGATCAATCTCCGTCGAGGAACTTTAGGACGAGGGCATCGGATTACCTCCTGAGTTTTGGGTGGGGCCAGGGGGTG
>DASYXZ010000218.1:0-8246 GCA_035934315.1 Terriglobia bacterium
CGAAAGTCATACCGGACGACGCCGGCGGATGCCCGCAACCAACCCTCACGCCCGGAGTTCAAGCGGGCGCGCAAAGTTTTGTCGAGCGACGCAATTAAATCATCCACGCGCTGGGATCTCTCTTCGAGTCGGGCGCCAAGCGTTTGAAACACGCGATGCATCTTGAGCGTGGTCAATCGCTCGCGAGCCTCAGAGAGTTTGAACCGAAAAACGTGTGCCATTCGGCGGGCGCGGTCTTGAATTTCGGTCAAATAGTCCTGCTTGCGTTGTACCACCAGTTCCGCAGCGACGGAAGGAGTGGGAGCGCGAAGATCGGCGACAAAATCCGCAATGGTAAAATCGGTTTCGTGCCCGACGGCGGAAATCACCGGGATCTTCGAGCCGGCGATGGCCCGCGCCACAGCTTCTTCATTGAAGGCCCACAAGTCTTCCAGCGATCCACCGCCCCGCGCCACAATCATTACATCGGCGAGCGAGTGACGGTTGAAGTACTCGATGCCTTCGCTGATTTCCTTTGCGGCGCCCTCACCTTGCACCTTAACAGGATAAACCAGCACATTCATATTGCGGAAACGGCGCTTCAGAACGCGCAAAATGTCCCGGACCACCGCGCCCGCAGGGGAAGTCACAACGCCCACAGTGCGCGGCAAGACCGGCAGCGGCTTCTTTCGCGCTGGGTCAAACAATCCCTCAGCGGCCAGCTTTGCTTTTAGTTGCTCGAAGGCGAGCTGCAACGCACCTACACCCGCGGGTTCGAGAAGCTCCACGTAAAGTTGATATTCCCCCCGTGCCTCGTAAACGCTCAGCCGGCCGCGAGCGATCACGGAGATTCCATCCTGAGGTTTGAACTTAAGATAACGCGCCTGGTTACGGAAGCAGACGGCGCGAAGCTGCGAAGTGGCGTCTTTCAAAGTAAAGTAGAGGTGGCCGGAACTGGCAGGACGGAAGTTTGAAACTTCACCTTCCACCCAGACCTCGGCAAAATTCTTTTCAAAGAGTCCCTTAACCCGCAGGGTCAACTCCGAGACGCTTAGAATTTTCCGCTGGGTTGTGAACTCGAAAAGTGATTGGTTCATAAATGAAATTATCCGTAATCGGTTGTCGGCGGCCAAATTGACAACTGACAAAGGACATTCTACCTGCGGCTGAAGAAAGAAAATAGCCACACCAAAAGCGTGAGCACCACGCTGATCAGCAAGCTGGTGACGATGGGAAAGTAAAGCGAAAAGGTTCTGCCTTTGTAGGCGATGTCGCCCGGCAGTTTGCCCAAACTAAAAAATGAAAACCGCGAGCCAAGCATCAGAATTAATCCCAAACCCACCAAAACGACCCCGGCGATGACAAGCACTTTGCCGATCTGTATAGGCGCTTCGCTCATTGCTCTGCCGGACTCACGAATGCGGCCCGGAATCGCGACAATCGCATTGAGGCCGATGTGAGACTACGCCCGGACTTCGGGTGAGATTTTTCCTACACCCAATCGATGCCGGGAAAGAAAAAAGAAATTTCGTTGGCGGCGGTTTCGGGGGCGTCGGAGCCGTGAATGGCGTTGTGCTCAATGCCCGTGGCGAAAAGCTTTCGGATTGTCCCGGGCGCCGCTTTTGCAGGATCGGTTGCGCCCATCAAATCGCGCAGCCGGGCGATGGCGTTATCGCCCTCGAGCACCATCACAAACGCGGGACCGGTGCTCATGAAAGTCGTCAAGCTTTCAAAAAAAGGCCGGCTGCGGTGAACCCGGTAAAAGCCCTCCGCTTCCGCTTTCGAAAGATTCACCACCTGGGCGGCGAGAATTGTAAGGTGATTGGCCTCGAAAATCTTGATGATGTCGCCCACGTGTTTATTATTCACCGCGTCGGGCTTGATGATAGTGAGAGTTCGTTCAATGGCCATGAGTAAATTAACCTTTGTCCTTTAACCTTTTTTTTAGAGTTTCGCCCATCAACGCAGGGCTGGCGGCCACCGTAACGCCCGCAGCCTCAAGGGCGCGAATTTTGTCCTCGGCGGTGCCTTTGCCTCCCGAAATTATAGCTCCTGCGTGTCCCATGCGGCGGCCGGGCGGGGCGGTGCGCCCGGCGATAAATCCCACCACGGGCTTTTTCACATTGGCTTTGGCAAACGCAGCCGCCTCTTCCTCCGCGCTGCCGCCAATCTCGCCAATCATAATGATGGCTTCGGTCGCGGGATCGTCATTCATCAGGCGAAGCGCGTCCACGAAATTTGTTCCGATAATCGGATCGCCGCCGATGCCAATGCAGGTGGACTGCCCGATGCCCAGGGCGGTGAGCTGTCCGACAGCCTCGTAAGTCAGTGTGCCGCTTCTTGATATTACGCCCACGTGGCCCGGCCGGTGGATCGATCCGGGCATAATACCCACCTTACATTTACCAGGAGAGATAATGCCTGGACAGTTGGGTCCGATCAGTCGGGATTTGCTTTTGGAAAGAAATTGGCGCACGTGCACCATATCGAGCGTGGGAATGCCTTCCGTAATCGCAACTACCAGCGGCAGTCCTGCGTCGGCTGCTTCCATAATGGCGTCGGCTGCGAACGGGGGTGGGACGAAAATGATCGAGACATTTGCGCCTGTCATTTCTACTGCGGTTCGCACAGTGTTGAAAACGGGCACTTCGTGCTTGTCATCTTTAGATTCCCAGATCGTTCCGCCCTTGCCGGGCGTCACACCGGCGACCACATTCGTCCCGTAGTCAATCGCCTGGGAGGCGTGGAAGGCGCCTTCGCGCCCGGTGATGCCTTGCACTAGCAAGCGTGTGTTTTCATCGACGAGAATAGCCATAGAATTCCAGCAATTTGTGATTTCTGATTTGTAATTGATGATTGCTCAACGCGACTATGCGGTTGCCCGCGTGGCTGCGAAGATTCGCACCAATTCATTTGCATCAGTCAACGACTTTTCCAACCTGGTTTCCTTAACAATATTTGCGTCGACGAGCAACTCGAAGCAGAAAATCGTTTCATCGGCTTCTTCCAAGGTAATCCCGATCTTCGAGATGAATTCAGCGCGTGACCTGCCCCGGCAGGCACTTCGGTAGTTGGCTGCTACTGAAGTTCCGGACCGCAGAACTTGTTTGCCCAAGACGCGTGCTTCTTCGGTTTTCGGCAAAGCGCGAAAAAGTTTGATAATCCTCAAGACAAACTGCTTGGTCCTTCGTCGCAATTCCTCAGGACTTGAGTTTATACGAGTCGTGCCAATCACAAATCACCAATCGCAAATCACAAATGATTCAATATTTTGCCAGCTCAACCACTTTCTCCGCCCCGTCCTTCATGTTGGTTGCAACAGTAAAATTCAAGGCGGACTCGCGGAGGATTTTCTGGCCCAATACAACGTTGGTGCCTTCAAGGCGCACCACCACGGGCGTTTTGAAGCCGAGAGACTTGGCCGCGGCGACCACGCCATTGGCGACGATATCGCAGCGCATGATCCCGCCGAAAATATTTATAAACACGGCGCGAACGTTCGGGTCGCTCAGAATAATTTCAAAGCCGTGTTTCACCTGCTCTTCATTGGCGCCGCCACCTACGTCCAAAAAGTTTGCCGGACGCCCGCCCGCATATTGAATGATGTCCATGGTAGCCATCGCCAGTCCGGCGCCATTCACCATGCATCCCACGCTCCCATCCAGGCGGATATAGTTCAGGCCGAAATTTGTGGCCTTCACTTCCAGCGGATCTTCTTCGGCGAGATCGCGCAGCTCGCGGATGTCCGGGTGGCGGAAGAGGGCGTTATCGTCAAAAGTCATCTTGGCATCGAGCGCCAGCAGCCGGCCGTCCTTGGTGACCACGAAGGGATTAATTTCGACCAGCGAAGCGTCTGTGGCTTCAAAGGCGTGATATAAATTGGAAAAGAATTTCACGGCATCGCTCAACCGAGCGCTTTCAAGACCGAGGTCGAAGGCCAGCTTGCGAGCCTGAAACGCCTGAAAGCCAATCGAGGGATCAATAAATTCCTTCAGGATTTTATCCGGACGCTCTGCCGCCACCACTTCAATTTCCATCCCACCCTCAGTCGAGGCCATGAACACCGGTTGTCCTGTGCCGCGATCAATCACCAGTCCCAGGTAAAGTTCGCGAGCCACCTGCAGCCCCTCTTCAATCAGGACGCGCTTTACCAATCTGCCTTCCGGCCCGGTCTGGTGGGTGACTAATGTCATGCCCAGAATTTCACCCGCAAGTTTTTCCGCTTCGTCAGGGCTGTGAGCTAGTTTCACGCCGCCGCCCTTGCCCCGGCCTCCGGCGTGAATCTGAGCTTTTACGACTACGGTCCCACCGCCCAGCTTTACGGCCAGCGCGCGCGCCTCTTCGCGATTCAGAATCACTTCGCCTCGCGGCACAGCCACTCCGAATCGGGAAAAAATGTGTTTTGCTTGGTATTCGTGGATTTTCATTATTAGAAGCTCTAAGTTGTCAGCATCCAGTAGTCAGTTGCAGGCCGTCACGCTACAATGAAGAACTGAAGCACCAAAGGAACTTGAAAGTATAAGTAATGCGACGAAGAATTGCAACGCGCTTGCGAGGCGCTCGGCATCCCGCGCAGTATGGCCCGCGGTTTTTGTCACTTAAGTGGCGAATGGCTTTTGAATTCACGACACAAAATAGAGGTATACTTGGGTGCTCCACTTACCGGTGCGAACACCTTATTGGCGCGGCGCCGCGCCCGTGGGCTTGGCTGCGCCGGAGCAAGCGGAGACTTCGCTGGAAGAAGTAACGAGGGAGAATACCGACAATGCGGAAGCTGATCATCGGCATTGATGTAGGCGGAACAAAAATAGCGGGTGGACTTGTAACGCTAAAAGGTCGACTGGTGGGCTCCGCCATCGTGCCGACGCGGGCGGCTGAGGGCTTTAAAGTCAGCTACGGCCAAATTGTTCGGCTGATCGAAAACCTCATCCATGAGGCGCATGGCAAGCACAACATCCGCGGCATCGGCATCTGCGCGCCCGGGCCGCTGAATCCAAAAACCGGCCTGGTGATCAACGCGCCCAACCTGCGCGGCTGGCGGAACATCAAGCTGGCGCAGAAGATCGCGAACGAATTTGGCTTGCCCGCCAAAGTGGAAAATGACGCCAACGCCGCAGGACTGGCGGAGGTCCTTTTCGGCGCCGCGGTTGGACTGCGTGACGTTTTCTATGTGACAATCTCCACCGGGATCGGAACGGGTATCATCATCGACAAGAAAATTTATCACGGGAAAAACGGCGTGGCGGGCGAAGGCGGTCACATCTCAATCGACTTTCGCAGCCCCTACCATTGCGGTTGCGGGACGTTCGGGTGTATTGAGGCGCTGGCTGCCGGGCCGGCCATGGCCCGCCGGGCGCGCGTGACTCTGGAACAAGACTACAAAGCCAAAAGCCTTCTGCGCGAGATGTGTCACGGCCAGGTGAGCCGCATTACACCCAGGATGATTCAGGACGCGGCGCGCTCTCACGACCGCATTGCTCAATCGATCATCGAGGATACGGGCTTTTATCTGGGCGTGTGGCTGGCTGGTATGCTCACGCTGCTGGATCCTGAAGCCGTGGTGATTGGCGGGGGCGTTGCGCAGATCGGCAGGCCTCTCTTTCGAAAAATCAGGGAGACCATTCCCCACTACACCATCAATCGCAGTTTCGCCTCCAAAACTCCGCTGCTTCCTGCCAAGCTCCAAAAGCAAGTTGGAGTCTTCGGGGCGGCCAGCTTGTTCCTGCCTGCGGGTGAGGAAGCCGAAGGGGAATGGTAGTCCGTAATTCTAATTTGCAGGGCCGATCCCACATACGGGATCGGCATCTTGAATTACTTCGACTTTCCGACCTGAAAAGTCGACGCTACAGCAAAATGATCCATCGCCTATCAAAGCCACTGCTACCCAACTCTCGAATTCCACGGTAAAATGAAAGATGACTTCGGGGAAAATCTTATGACACCTGGGGAAGGTGCAACGGGCATCGTGCTGTTCGGCCACGGCAGCCGCGTGGACGACGCCAACCAGGGTGTGCGCGATTTGGCGCGCCAGATCCAGGATGCGGGCCCGTACCGTTACGTCCGCGCGGCTTTTCTTGAACTGGCCCAGCCTGACCTTGACACGGCGGTGGCCGAGGCCGCTGCCGTGGGCTTGCGGCGCGTGATTATTGTTCCGTTCTTTCTGACCATGGGCATTCATCTGCGACGTGACCTGCCCAATCTGATTGCGCCCATGAAACAACAATTTCCTCAACTGGAGATTCAGGTGGGCCAGTCGCTTGAGGATCATCCGCTAATGGCTTCCATTATTCTCGGCCGCGTTCGGGAAGTCATTGAGACGCTCGAGGCTGCCCGGTGAATCACTTTAAAGTCAAGGCCATGCTACTCACAACTCACCCGCCACCCTTTCTACGGCCGCGACAGAAATTGACTCTGTGTTGGCTGCCGGCGCTTTGCGCGGCAATGATTGGTTGCTGGTGCATCATCCCTTCTGGAACGGTGGCGGGCGCGAGCGCCATGCCTGCAATTGCTGCCGGGCGTGGGCCCTCGGCAGCTTCAAATTCCAAACCCAACGTGGTCGTCATTACCATTGACACCCTGCGCGCAGACCACCTGGGCGTTTACGGCGACAAAGATATCCAGACTCCCTCCATCGATCAATTGGCGCGATCGGGCGCCCGGTTTACTCATGCTTATACACCTGTTCCTATTACCTTGCCTGCTCATACCAGTATTTTTACCGGAAGCTATCCGATGGCGACCGGGATGCACGACTTCAGCGGGAACAAGTTGTCACCCAAAATTCCGACGCTGGCAACAGTTCTGAGCAGGAATGGATATCAGACCGCGGCTTTCATTGGCGCGGCCGTTCTCGACTCACGCTTCGGATTAAACCAGGGCTTTGCAACTTATTTCGATCACTTCAATTTCAATCGTCTGGACGAAACAAATCTCGATCAGGCGGAGCGGCGCGGCGATGTGGTGATGAACGAAGCTCTGGCATGGATGAAGAGCCGTTCATTTCATTCCGGGCAGCCGTTTTTTTTGTGGGTCCATCTTTACGATCCTCATTTCCCCTATACCCCCCCCCAACCCTACGCCACGCGCTACCGCACGCACCCATACGACGGCGAGATCGCTTTTGCCGATGCGCAGGTGGGGCGGCTCCTCGCCTACTTAAAGGAACAACGCCTCGACGCGGATTCGGTGATCGTTCTTGCCGCCGACCACGGCGAGGGTCTGGGCGAGCACGGCGAGAAGACGCACGGCTTTTTTGTTTACAACTCCACCCTCCACGTGCCCCTGCTGATCAAGATACCCGGCGGCGCGCCTCGCGTGATTGAGGATGGTGTGTCGTTGGTGGACATCATGCCCACAGTTTTGCAGGAGCTCAGGATTTCGGTTCCGCCGACCGTCCAGGGGCGCAGCCTGCTCAGCCTGATTCTCGGCCGCTCCGGCCAGCCATCAGGTAGCGCGTCACAACTCTACTCGGAAACATACCTGCCTCTCCTGCATTTTCATTGGAGCCAGTTGCGGGCGTACCAATCCCGTGGATTAAAATATATTGACGCGCCGCGCCCCGAGCTTTACGACACGCGCACCGACCCGCGCGAGCTCAAGAATCTTTACACCGCGCGCCAGTCAGACGCGCACGAGATGCACGACAGTCTCTTTTCCCTCCTGCGCCGCTTCACCCCCGTGAGCGGCAACACCGTGGCGGAAAAAGAGCTTACCGACCCGGCGCTGCTGGAGCGCCTGCGCTCGCTCGGCTATGTTGCCATTTCGGCCGGCACTTTTTCGGATACCAGCGGCAAACCTCTTCCCGACCCCAAGGACCGCGTCCAGGTTTATGAACTTTTTTCTCAAGCGATGGCCGACGGGCAGCACGGCCGCTATGAAGAATCGCTTCGGAAACTGCATGAGGCGGAAAAAACCGAACCCGCCTCCATGCCCATCCGCTATCTGATGGCGCTGGACGAATATCGGTTAAAGGATTTCCGCGGCGCGCTCGACGAGTTCAAAGCCGCGCTTGAACTCGACCCCAAATTTGCCCTGGCAACGTATTATATGGGACTGACTCAAGGGGAATTGGGCGATATCGACGGGGCAGCCTCTTCGTTTGAACGCGCTCTCGAACTCGACCCAACAAATTTTTCCGCCGCCTACGATCTGGGTGCGGCGGAATTAAAAAGGAATCGAGTCGGGGACGCACTGAAACAGTTCCAACGCGCGGCTGAAATCAATCCCAATTACGCTGAGGCCTACGAAGCCATCGGCGAGCTGGAGCT
>DASYXZ010000107.1:0-36664 GCA_035934315.1 Terriglobia bacterium
CTGCGCCAGGATTGGCCGTCAGATTGCTACAAAAATTACGTGTCCTCATCTTCCCGCAAAAAATGAGAGAACACGGAGGGCTGAAATGAAAAAAATCATGGTCATCATAATGTTTCTCGGACTGGCCACAACCGCATTCGCCCAAGGACGCGGCAACCGAGGTGGAGGCGGTGAACGCGGAAATAGCGGCGGTGGTCGCGCCTACAACGGTGGCGGCTACGGCGGCGGCTATAACGCGCGAGGTTACGGCAGAAGAAGTTATTATGGCGGCGGATTCCGCGGCGGCTACCGCCAAGGCGGTGACTATGACCGCTACGATTATCGAGAATATGCCTACCGTCGGTACGGCTATCGTCCCGTGGTGGGATTTGGTTATTACAGCTCACCGTGGGCATACGGGCCAGGCTATTACCGGCCCTATTGTGATCCCGCGTGGGGTCCCTGCTACTATCCCCCGCCTTACGCCTATTATGGCCGTCCTGGAATTTCGATTGGCATCGGCTTGGGCCGCGGCGGTGTGGTGATTGGCAGAGGAGAGCGGCGTTTCGGCCGTCGTTAAGCCGGTTAAGGTTGCTGATTTAATTTGATGCGACCGCAATTATGCTGCCTTTCCATCGTGGATTTGGGCAGCCACAAAACGCATCAGGGCCGCGCGGACTGACGGTTCCGGTTCGATGAATTCCAGCGCCATGTCCCGGGGATCTGGTGTTCGGATAACTTTGCTCATGATATTGAGGGGTCGGCTCTCTCCGGGAACGGAAAACTCGACTTCAGCGATATCGCCATCGTCCAGCCCACAGGACCCCCGAAGTGAGATTCCACCTTGGCCGAGGTCCACGCTGCGCCCCTTGAATCGGCGCCCCCCGGCACTGAAGATGATATCAGCTTCAAAAGGAAGGCGGATGTAGCGCCGACGCTCCTGGATCATCATGCCGCGCGCGGCTCCAAACAGGCCACGCAATTTGGCGACGCTGAGCGGCTTGACGATATAAAAGGTAACACCCGCGGCATACCCGTCGCGCATGGTGGCAATGTCGTTGCAGGCGGTAAACATAAAAATTGGCACGGTTTGATTCAAAGGAGAGCCTCGGACGCGCCCGGCCAACTCGAAACCATTCAGGTGGGGCATGTTGACGTCCAGCGCGACCATATCAAACTTCTCCTGCATGATGCGCTGCGCGGCCGCGCGGCTGTCCGTGAGACCCACCACCTGGTAGCCCAAAGGCTCCACAATGCCCCTGAACAAATCCAACGAGGCGACTTCATCGTCGACGGCCAATATCTTGAGTTGCAATGCCATCTCACACTCTCCCGCCAGTTAGGTTATCGGCTGTCCAAGCCTTTTACATGAGTGGGAAAAGGGATTTGTGGTCAGCACATTGTAGACAGTGAGAAGGATGAAAAATGGGGTTGGTGGCTGCGGGCGGTGGGCCCCGTACCCGACGCGACGGTGGGTTTCGACTAGATTTGCGGCCAGGCAACGTGCACTGCGGACATCACTCTTTCAAGCGCTTCCTGGAACTCGGTTGGCGGGCGATGGTTCTTCTGCGTTTCCCGGACAGCGTGGCCAAGTTCGCCCAGCCATTCTGATCCGGTTGTGCAAACGGCGCAGGCAGCCCCGCGCAGTCGCTCCGAGGCTTCGGGCATTCCTGCGCGCGCCAGCTCGTCCGCCAGATTCAATACGAAAGCGCGAAGATCGCTTGGACTCGGGAACGTGCTCATACTGGATTGCCACGCGGACCCGTCAGTCCGTCAGTAGACGGACTATTCAAAGTCCACTGGTAGACGGGCGTTTCGTCGACGAGTCCGCGATGGCGTATTAACACGCACTGGGGCCACCAACATCAGTCCTTATCCCAGCCACGATGTCGACCTCTGTCCCAGTGTTTTTCTCTACGGTAATGTCGCCAGCGCTCACCGGCCTCCACCCGATAATACCGGTAACGCGGCGCGCGGTAATGATAGTAGTACGCCGGTTCCGGCTGGTAGTAGTAATACTCGGGTTCCGGTTGATACTCGTAATACACCGGAGCGGGCTGATAATAAATATAGCCGGGCTGTGAGCCGTAAGAGAAGTAAATGTGGAATGAATGATGTTCGCGGGCGCTTGCTGAAATTGGCGTAACGGCTGCCGCCAACAGTGCAAGGAAAAAGGTTGTAAGCAAGATAAATTTGCGTTTCATATTATACCTCCTTCATCTGTATTAGATGCTTGCCTGTAGAAAATGTTGGCCAATCACAAGCTATTGAGACACAATAACTTATGGAGTTGGGTCGCCTTGTTTTCAGTTGGCTCGGCAGAGATTTCGCAGGTTCGAACGCGGGAGCTGTTCACGGATCGGCCTGATGTTTTCACGCCGGCGTCAGGCCAAAAAATCGGTGGCGGCATGGCGGGTGGTGAGCCGGGTTTTATGCATCAGGAAATTGTGGACCTGACAATCTGCTCACCTCACCCCCGCCCGACAAACGGCATTTGAGTGGCCATCACTGTAATAAACTGTACATTAGCATCCAAGGGTAGACTGGCCATATAAACCACGGCGTCGGCCACGTGGCGCGCGTCCATGCGCGGCTCGACCTTTTTGGTGCCGTCCGCCTGGGGGACGCCCGCCGCCATGCGCTCCGTCATTTCTGTTGCGGCATTGCCAATGTCAATCTGGCTGCAGGCGATATCGTGTTTGCGGCCATCGAGCGAGATGCATTTGGTGAGACCGGTGAGTGCGTGCTTGGTAGCCGTATAAGGCGCGGAATTCGGGCGCGGCGCGTGAGCGGAGAGGGAACCGTTGTTGATAATGCGCCCGCCCCGCGGCTGCTGCGCTTTCATCAGCCTGATGGCCTCCTGCGCGCAAAGGAAAGCGCCCGTCAGATTCACGCCCACCACCTTGCTCCACTGCTCGATGGTGAGGTCTTCCATGGGAATGCCGGGCGCGCCAATGCCGGCGTTGTTAAAAAGAACGTCCAGACGACCAAAAGTTTCTTGAGTTTTCAAGAAAAGCGCGCGAACTTCTTCAGGCTTGCTCACATCAGTGGGCACGGCGAGCATCCTGCCGCCGCCCGGATTGACTAGGGCTGCCGTCGCGTCAAGTTCCGCGGCGCGGCGCCCCGCTAAAACCAATTCAAATCCGGCCGCGTGTAATGCCACGCTCGCCGCGCGCCCAATGCCGCTGCCCGCGCCGGTGACCAGCGCGATCTTTCGGTTGGTGGTCATGAATTTTATTTCCTCTTGCGAAATCCCTCGCGAAGTTTAGCGCGGGGGCGCTTTGCTGAGATTGTACCGGCGCTCGGTGCCTGCCCCGCTTTTGCGGGGAGCGCCGAAGGCATTGAAAAATCAAAATCGTCGCTCATAGAGCACCGCTACAACATCGGAAGGTGATTACGCGTCCAGGCCCGCCAGCTTTGCCGTCTCCACCCACAGGCGCCGGGCCGCGTCGTCATCCTGAGCTTCACGGGTGGGCGTTGTGACCCGGCATTGGTAGAAATATTCTCCGGTCACGGCGGCTACATCAGGCGACGAGGCGAGATAGACGATAGTCTCCGCTCCTTTCTCGGGAGAGATGGCAAACATTTTCGCCGCACGCACGCCGAAGGAGAGCGCTCCACCGCTCTGGTCGCCGAAGCGCGTGGCCACAAAGCCAGGATGAAGGCAGTTGGCCGTGACCCCGGTGCCGGCCAGGCGGCGGGCAAGCTCGCGCGTAAAAAAAATGTTGCAAAGTTTGGACCTCCCGTAGACTTTAAAGCCGCTGTAGCCGCGCGCCGATTGAAGGTCAGAGAAATCCAGCCCGGCGCGCCTATGCGCGTCTGAAGATGTGTTCACCACACGGGCAGGGGATGAAGCAACCAGGCGTTCGCGCAGGCCATGCGTGAGCACGAAATAGGACATGTGGTTGAGGGCGAACGTGAGTTCCAGGCCGTCTTCAGTAACCTGGCGTGAGCTGAACAGCGCGCCCGCATTGTTGATGAGCACGTCGATGCGCGATTCCGCCGCGGCAATCTGCGCCGCCACTTGCTTCATCTGCGGGAGTTGCGACATGTCAGCGTAATGGATGGTGTGTGCCACGCCCGGAGCCCGCTGGCGCAGCCGAGCGAGCGCAGCTTCTCCACGCGACTTGTCGCGCGCCACCTGCACGATGCGCGCGCCCATGCCTGCCAGCGCCTCCGCCGCCACTAGCCCGATGCCTGAGGTCGCCCCGGTGATGACCACCACTTTCCCTTTCATGGTTCCTCTCAGAGTTTGCGCGTTCAGGCGCCAGTGTAGCAGATATTTTTGGTTCGCAAAGTACGAACGCTGCGCGCGGTCGCGCCTTACCAGATTAACTTGAGTCCGAATTGAATCTGCCGTGATGACGTGGACGTGCTCGTGATCACGCCGGCAGCGGGTGACGGGGGTGCGAGGGGCGATGTAAATACAATCAGGTTGGGCGAGTTGAAATTGGCGTGGTTCAAAAGGTTAAAGAATTCCGCCCGAAACTGAAGCGCCAGTTTTTCCGTGACCCGGGTTTTTTTGAGCAGTGAAAAATCAAGCGTGGCAAGTCCGGGACCAATGAACGTGTCCCTCCCAACATTTCCGTAAGTCCCATTGCGGGGCACGATGAAGGCGTTGGGATTAAAATACCGGTTTGGACTTCCGAGAATTACCGGTCCGGTAAAAGCGGGGTTCAGGGACGGGCGCACCGGGTTGCGAGTGTCTCCGTTGTTGGAAGGATTAAAACTCAACTGCGGCGTAAATGGAAAGCCGGACTGTAATGTCTGAACGCCATTCATACTCCATCCGCCGACCAGGGCGTCGCGCCAACCGCGCAGTCCATTCAGCAAAGATTTGCCCTGCCCGAGCGGCAGCTCATAGCTGGCATTGATCACGGCAACGTTCCGCACATCAAATGTGGCAAGCCCCCAGTCGGAAATTATGTTGAATGGGTTCATCACCAGGCCCGGCGCGTTGGCCGCCGCCGTGGCGTTCAGGGAGTCGCCGTCATCCAGGGTCTTCGACCACGTGTAAACGCCCCGCACGGACAGACCTCGGCTGAAGCGATGCGTGAAATCCAGAAGGAGCGCATTGTAGGAACTGACGCCTTCAGAAAACCAACTCCACGTATTCGCCAGCGAGGGATTCGCGTTCGGGGTTCCGCTCGGAATGAAGGACGTCCCCGCCGGGAGATCAGAGGGGCACGGCGCCGCGGGACAAATTGCCGGGCCGGGCTCGTTGGCGTCCACACTGACTATCTCGTGGTACCCGTGCGATCCCGCATATTCAATTCCGAAACTTGTGTTGGGCGTCAATTCCCGTTCGACCTTGAAACTCCACGAGGCGACGGCGGGCGTTCGCAAATCGGGCTGGACCCCGCCGGGCGACACCTTCGCGCTTGCCGGCGCCGGGGCACCCGGCGCGAACGGGAACTGAGAGACCGGGAGGTTCGCGATGCTGTAGGTTGGGTTGAAAGGCGCATTCTGATCGAGGCGGTATCCCAGCGCATCTTGAAGATCGTTGTACATTCCAAAGCCCGCGCGGATGACGGTTTTGGCGCCCCAGGGACTCCACGCCAAACCGATTCGGGGTTGCGGCAGAAATTTCGCGCGGTTGATGGTAAACACTGATTTTGTCACGCGCGGTTGAGTCACGATAATTCCGCGGTCGTCAAATACAAAATTCGCGCCGCGCCCCGAGGCTTCGTTCCATCCGTTGGTGAATTCGTCGCGCAAACCGAGGGACACCGTCAATCGTGAATTTACTCGCATGATGTCCTCGGCGTGCCATGCGCCCAAGAGCGATCGCCAGCCGAGCGGGGTCGGTGCGGGATCAAACAGAAAGCTGCCCGCCGTGCCCTTCAGGAAAGTCGTCAGGCTTGCGAACGTAGCCTGGCCAAACTGGCTGAGCGCCAGATTTTCATTGGACTGGAGCCGTTGGAACCATGCGCCCGCGCTGATCCGGTGACGTCCCTTAGTAAATGAGATGACATCCTCAAAGGTAAATAGGTTTCGTGCAATATCCAGATTGCTTCCATTGTTGCTTCCCGCGAGGCTTAATTGAGCGGCCGGATTCGATGCCGCGGATCCTCCAATCACCACGGCGCCAACAGGACGCCCCGCCAGAAAGCTCGAGACGCCCGCGGCCGGAGTCGAGGGCGTGGGTTCTCCGGTGTAGAAATAGCTGGCGCGGGAAAAGCCCAGGCGGCCGGTGTCGAGCAACGCCGGGGAAAAAACATGAGTCTCTTCAAGGCTGGCAACCTGTTCGCGAAGGTTTTCGATATCCGTGCTGTAGGGGTTGATGGTGGGTGAGAAATCAGCGCTGTCGTCGATGGTGTAAACCGCGCTGACCGAGTCCTGCGGCGAAAAAATGCGGTCGAGCCGCGTGGTCCCAAAATCTTCTCGAATGGTTTGCAAGGGACTGCTGAACGCTTCTGCAATGCCTCCGAAGTCCGGCGCGTTCGCGCTCTGCGCGGGCCACAACGAAAGCAGCGGCAATACTCCGGGCGCGATTCCCACATTCGCCAGTCCCCCGGGCCCGGGCAGATAGCCCATGCGCGCGTTGTTGTCCGGGACCAGCGTCACGTCGCTCAAGCCCAGGTGCTGGCGGAAACCCTCGTAATTGCCGAATAGAAATGTTTTGTCCTTTTCAATCGGCCCGCCGAGAGCGCCTCCAAACTGGTTGCGCGCAAAATGGGGAACCGAATTCTGGTCGAAAAAATTGCGCGCATCAAAAGCGCTGTTGCGCAGAAACTCAAATAATGTCCCGTGCCAATGGTTGGTGCCAGATTGGGTGACAATAGTCACCTGGCCGCCGGGCCGCTTGCCGTACTCGGCTCCATAATTGTCACGGAGCACGTTGAATTCCCGAACCGCGTCCACGCCCAGCAACTGCTGACTGGCGCCGCCAGGCTGCATATTGTTCTCCGCCGCACCGGTAAATTCGATCCCGTTCAACAGGAAGAGATTTTGCTGGGGACGATTGCCCGAAATCGAAAACATGTTGCCCACGGCAGAGTTGGAAATCCCCACGCCCCCTGTCTTTTCCCAGGTGAAGTTGACGACGCCGGCATTCAGGGTAAGAAGTTCATCGTAACTTCGCCCGTTCAGCGGAAGATCCTTGATTTGCCGCTCGCTCACCAAACCTGAGGTCTCGGAGGTTGTGACACGCACCGCCTGCGTTTCGCCAGTCACGGTAATGTGTTGCTTCACCTCGCCCAGTTGAAGAGTCCAATCAACCGTCACCTCCTGCCCCACGGCCAGCGGGATGTTCTGGCGCGCTTCAGTTCTAAAACCGGACTTCGTCACACTCACCTCATAACTTCCCACCGGCAATGAAACTAAATCGTAGCGCCCATGCTCGTCTGTGATCACGCGTCGAACCAGACCTGACTCAACGTTTTTGGCAGTGAGGGTGACGCCGGGCAATGCCGCTCCAGACGGGTCCCGAGTGACGCCTGAGAGGGAAGCGGAAACCTGGGCTGGCGCGATGAGAGGCCAGGTTGAAACCAGCAGCGCGCATAAAACGAAACCACGGAAGCAGCGAGCGAAAAGCACTCGCACTTTCATGGAGACACCCCAACGCCTTGAGATTATCATGCGAATTGATATAACAAACTATGGCGATTTACGTCAATAGCTAAGGTAAATTCTATATAATTATATATGATTATATATGATTTATAAGGCATTTCGAGAGACAGGAGTATTCCGGTGAACCTTGCTGATGGTTAGTAAATTCGAGGGGTGGGGGAATGGTGGGCCTGGAAAGAGTTGAACTTTCGACCTCGCCCTTATCAGGGGCGCGCTCTAGCCACCTGAGCTACAGGCCCAATCAATGATCACAGGCAGACCCTCGCGCGCGGTTGCACGCGGTTAAGGATTCACGCTGCCAGCGAATGTTCCAGTATAAACAGAGGTGCCTCGGCCGCGCAAGTCCAAACAGGAGGTGGAAGCTGTGCCGCCTGCTGTCTGTCGCCCGCACGCTGTTATCCCGACTCGGACGAGGGATCTTGCTCTCAGCTCTTGAACGCGCGCCCTTTCCGCGCTTGTATCTATAACTTTGTACCTACAAGCTTCGCCCCAAAAAACTCAAACCTATTGTCCCAGCGCGGCATCACACTAGCATGTGGAGGTGCGGCGTGAAAAAGTTGATTCCGGTTCTCATTATGATGGTGACCATACCGATGGTTGCTTCCGCGCAGGCCATCCCCAAGGTTACCTTGTTTGGGGGCTACACCCTGGTGCGAAATCAGCAACCCAATG
Organism: Terriglobia bacterium; assembly: GCA_035934315.1. GTDB lineage: Bacteria > Acidobacteriota > Terriglobia > UBA7540 > UBA7540 > DASYXZ01. Next base: position 8,227 of record DASYXZ010000107.1, read on the forward strand.
GCGGTCCGAGTTTCAATGTTAATGGCTGGGACGCTTCGGTGGAGATGAAACCCGCATCCTGGCTCGGACTTGTGGGTGATGTGAGCCAGCAGTATGGGTCGCCGTCCGGAGTTCAGGAAAGGCAGACCTCTGTGCTGTTCGGCCCGCAGGTTACCGTGCCGGGCCTCAAGAGAGTGAAGCCCTTTGCGCACATCCTGGTGGGTGCGGTTCATGGAACCAATCGGGCGATTTTCTTTGGAGCGACCTGCACCTCCACCAGTTGCCAGGGGCCTACCGCTTTCTTCGGCACAACGCTCGCTACAGCGGTGGGCGGCGGCGTGGATATTAAACTGACAGGGCCTGTCTGGATTCGCGCCATCCAGGTGGATTATCTCCACGCCAACCTCAATCCCGATCACCACACGCAAATGCGCGTGGCTGCCGGAATCGCATTCCATTTCTGAACGTGGAAACCAAGCAGGTACTGCAGGCCTGCGGAGATGTAGATCAGGATAGCGGCCGGGCTCTTTCGTGAACTGTCAAGCCAGCGTAGTCACTTTGGCCTACCCACGCCAGAGGTATATTATACGTAGTAATACATAACGTGGGTATATATAACATGTAGCATGCCCGCATGCCTTACTACCCGCTCTTCCGGGGATATCGAGGGGGTGGAATCCCACTGGAGCCTGCCCTCTGGATTCCCGCGTTCGCGGAAATGTCCAGGAGCTGGGAGTGACCCGTCGGATGACGGGCTTCCAAGGGGATCAGTTTCAAACACCACCGTCACCCTGTGCCCAAGCGATGGCTTTTTTCATCAGGCTCTTGTAAGATGGGTTGGTAAACGCACACGACTGCCGGTAAACAGGTCCGTTCCGCTCTGGACGCGATCAGTTAGACTCATAGGCATCTTAGAGATATAGTCATGACGAAAGTAGTGAAAGAGGTTCTTTCGAACGGCCTCACCATCATCACCGAGCCCATGCCCGCCGTGCGTTCCGTTTCAGTCGGCATCTGGCTGCGCACGGGCTCGCGCCACGAACGCCAGGCGGAGAATGGCGTTTCGCATTTCATCGAGCACATGCTTTTCAAAGGCACCACGAATCGTTCAGCGGAGGAGATTGCGCGGGCGGCGGACTCCATTGGCGGACACCTGGACGCGTTCACGGCAAAAGAGACCACGGGTTTTTCCATTAAAGCTCTGGACGAGCATCTGCCCAGGGCGTTTGGAATTTTAGCCGACCTGGTAAAGAACCCTCTTTTCCGCCCCGAAGATATTGCCAAAGAAAGCCATGTGATTCAGGAAGAAATTAAAATGGTGGAAGACACGCCGGACGACCTGGTGCATGAGATTTTCACGGCGCGCTATTGGAGCGGGCACGCGCTGGGCAGGCCGATTCTGGGGACGCGGCGCAGCGTGGCGAGTTTCGATCGCCGGCAATTGCTTGCTTATTTTCGCCGGCATTACACCCCGAACATCATGCTCATCACCGCGGCGGGACATTTGGAGCACGACCGCATGGTGGAATTAGCCGCAAAGGAATTTGGCAGCGCCAAACCTGGTCCTTCCATGAAGGACGGGCGCGCTCCTGCGGCCCATCCCAATATTGAGTTACGCCGGAAAAAAACTCTGGAGCAGGCGCACGTCTGCATCGGCGTGCCCGCTTACCCCCAGGCGCACGAAAAACGCTATGCGTGTTATATCCTGAATACGGTGCTGGGCGGCGGAATGAGCTCGCGCCTGTTTCAGAACATCCGTGAAAAACGCGGTCTGGCCTACTCTGTGGGCTCCGGCATCACCAGTTTTCATGACGTGGGTTGCCTGAGCGTTTATGCCGGCACGGCCGCCGAAAATGCCCGGCAGGTGGTGGACCTGACACTGGAGGAGTTCCGCCAGTTGAAGTCGCATTTGCTCGGCGACGAAGAATTGCAGCGCGCGAAAGATTACCTGAAAGGCAGCATGCTCCTCAGCCTCGAGTCCACACCCAGCCGCATGTCGAATCTGGCGCGGCAGGAAATGGTTTTTGGCCGCCACATTTCGCTGGATGAAATCGCCGCCGGGATTGACGCCGTGACCACGGAAGACGTGCGTGAAGTAGCCCGCGAGCTTTTCGTGCCCGGCCAAGTTGCCTTGACCGTCCTCGGCCCCCTCAACGGATTAAAGATCGCCCGCCGCAACCTGGCTTGCTGACCCGGCTTGATGAAGACTCGGGATCGATGGATCGTTGCGAAGTTGAGAAATCGCAGCATCCCGGTCTTTCCGCAATTTCTTTCCCTTCTCCGCCCGCCAATTGACTTATAATTACCGGGAAATCAAAGGGCGCCCGTTGCGCGCCTCCACGAAGAGTTCGGCAGGAGAACCATTGAGCGTTCGCGTGTGTGTGCTGGGAAGCGGGAGTCGGGGCAACTCAACGCTGGTGGTGACGGAGAAAACGCGCCTGCTGGTGGATGCCGGTTTCAGCAAAAAAGAAACCTACGCGCGATTGTCCGCCGTCGGTGAAACGGCCGAGGGTTGCGCCGCGCTCATCATCTCGCACGAACATAGCGATCACATTAACGGCTTGAAGGCGCTGGCGCTCGACCTGAAGGTTCCCATTTATATTTCCGCCGAAACGCGCGCCGCCATTCAATGGGACGCGCGCCTTGCCAGCGTCGAGACTATTACCGCCGGCGAAAAATTTACCGTGGGCGATATTGAGGTGACGCCGTTCTCCATCCCCCATGACGCGGCCGACCCCGTGGCCTTCACCCTGGAATCACAAGGCATCAAGATGGGTGTGGTCACCGACCTCGGATATGTTCCGGAAGTGGTGAAGCAGCACTTGCGCGGATGCCATTGCCTCATCTTTGAATCAAACCACGATACCGAGATGCTGAAGATCGGACCGTATCCCTGGTATGTGAAGCAGCGCGTGATGAGCCGCCACGGACACCTCTCCAACCGCACCACGGCGGAATTTCTGACCGAAGATTTTGATGGCGCGGCCCAGGTGCTGATTCTCGCCCACTTGAGCGAAAATAATAACCACCCGGAAATCGCCCGCATAACCGCCCAGGAAGCGCTCGCCCAACGCCCCAACGGCGGCAATGGCCTTGAGCTGCTCCTGGCGAGCCAGACGGAGCCGACCAGGGTTTTTCAGTTCTGATTGCAGACCTTTTCAGATCAAGTCAACGGGTTGTGAATAGAAAGCGCAGGATGCCAAATTGAAAAGCGAAGAGTTGTTGGCAATCTAAAATCCAAAATCACAAATCCAAAATCCTATGATTCCTCGTTACACGCGCCCGGAAATGGGCCGCATTTGGACTGACGAAAACAAATTCCGCAAGTGGCTGGACGTCGAAATCGCCACGGCGGAGGTGGAGGCGGAGTCCGGGCTGATTCCGCGCAGCGCCGCGCGCGCCATTCGCCGCAAGGGAAAGTTTGAAGTCGGGCGAATTCTTGAGATCGAGAAGCAAGTCAAGCACGACGTTATCGCCTTTACCACCAACGTGGCGGCGCACGTGGGCCGGGAAGCGCGTTATTTGCATTTCGGGCTCACTTCGAATGACGTGGTGGACACCGCGCAAGCGCTGCAAATCCGCGAAGCGTCTGAAATTTTAATGACGGATCTCACGCATCTCGGCGGTGTATTAAAAAAGCGCGCCTTCGAATTCAAGCACACGCCCATGATGGGACGGACGCATGGCATCCATGCCGAGCCGATTACTTTTGGCTGGAAAATCGCCGTCTGGTACGCCGAGAACCAGCGCAACATGGCGCGATTCAAGCGGGCGGCGGAGGAAATGCGCGTGGGGAAAATTTCCGGCGCCGTGGGCACTTACGCGCACCTGAGTCCGGCGCTCGAAAAAAAGATTTGCGCGAAGCTCGGGCTGCAAGCGGCACCCATCTCCACCCAGGTCATCCAGCGCGATCGGCACGCCCATTACGTTTGTACGCTGGCCGTGATCGCGGCGTCGCTGGAAAAAATCGCTTTGGAGGTCCGCGGATTGCAGCGCACCGAAGTGCGCGAGGTGGAGGAATATTTTTCGCCCGAGCAAAAAGGTTCCTCCGCCATGCCGCACAAGCGCAATCCGGTGACGGCGGAGCAAATCTGCGGCCTGGCGCGCGTGGTGAGGGCCAACGCACAGGCGGCTCTCGAAAATGTGGCGCTCTGGCACGAGCGCGATATTTCGCACTCGTCCGTCGAGCGCGTGATTCTGCCTGACTCGACCATCCTGGTCGATTACCTGCTGGCGAAAACCGCCAAACTGGTTGACACGCTTTTGGTTTATCCCGAGCGCATGCAGGAAAATCTGGATTTACTCAAAGGCCTGATTTTTTCGGGCCAATTGCTGCTCGCCCTCACGGATAAAGGCGCGGCCCGCGAAGACGCTTACCGCTGGGTGCAGCGCAACGCCATGCAAGTGTGGCAAACGCGCGAGGATTTCAGGACGCTGGTCGAACGCGACCCGGACGTGCGGCAATTCCTGACCCCCAAAGAAATATCGCACGCCTTTTCCGTGGAACGACAGTTGCGCCACGTGGATGAAATTTTTCGCAGGGTGTTTGGGAAATGATGGTGGAATCTGCTGCTGGGACAAAAATTTGAGGGGGGACGCGCGCGTCCTAATGGGGAAGCGACACCAACGTGCCGAAGAACTTCCAGCGCGGCCGGGCTTTCATCCCGGTGCCCAACTCTTCGGTGCAGGCTTACCCGCGTCCAAGAGCAGATTAACGCCAGCAGGAGCCAGTTGCAGGCGCTTTTCGCGTCACGCGACATCCTTGCCTACAGCCGATTAATCACGCTGGCAAGATACCCCGCACCAAATCCATTATCGATATTCACCACAGCGACGTTCGACGCACAGCTATTCAACATTCCCAAAAGCGCCGCGATGCCTCGAAAGCTCGCGCCATAGCCAATGCTGGTGGGCACGGCAATCACCGGCACCCCGACCATACCGGCCACCACGCTGGGCAGGGCGCCTTCCATGCCCGCGACGCAGACAATCACCCGCGCGCCGCGCATGTGCCGGCTCTCGCCGAGCAGGCGATGGATTCCGGCCACGCCCACGTCATAGAGCGACTGCACGCGGTTGCCCATGGCTTCCGCCGTCACCAAGGCTTCTTCCGCCACAGGAATATCCGAAGTCCCGGCGGACACCACCAGAACTTTGCCCTTGCCGCGTATTTTGTGGTCACGACAAATGGTGATGGCGCCGGAAAGTTTATGGAACCTGGCGCGGCGATCCAGTTTGTGGACGTGCTCGAAGAGCGCTGCGTCGCCGCGAGTAATCAGGATGTTATGCCGCCGCGCCAACATGCCTCGGACAATGCCCGCCACCTGCGCCGGGGCTTTACCACGGGCAAAAATGACTTCCGGAAAACCCGTGCGCAGCGACCTGTGGTGATCAATTTTGGCGTAGCCAAGGTCTTCATAGGGCAGGGAACGCAGGCGGTCCACAGCGTCTACAACGCTCACTTTGCCGCGCCGGACTTGCTTCAACATTTTTGTAATTTCTTCCGCTGTCAATTCCGGCCTCTTGTTGTTCGAGTCCTTTGCTGCACAGATCTCCGCTTGAACGAAAAACAGTATAGCAAGATGGTTTGGAAATCACATCGGCGAAAGGGGCGGGGAAAAAAGATAGACAAAACATTATCTCGCCGAGGCACAAAGGGGCCAAGGGTCGCACAGACTAAGGAAAGTATACCTGCTGCTCTGTCAATCGCCGCCGGGGAGTTCCACCATCGCCTTGATGCATTTCGTTTCACGCGGCAGGTCAGGAAAACGGAGGGGAACTTCAGCCAGGCTAAGCCGGTGTGTAATCCAAGGCGCGGTATCAATCTGGCCCTCCTCGATCATGCGGATGATGCGCGGGAAATCGTCCACGCTGTTGCGAGTGGCCAGCAGCGTAATTTCGCGCCGGTGGAAGAGCGGGTCGTCAATGGCCACGGATTTTTGCACCAGGCCCACGAAAACCAGGCGCCCGCCGTGGGCCACGCGGGACAAGCTTTGCTCCATGGAAGTCGCGTTGCCGGTGGCGTCAAAAACGATTTCCGCCAGGCGTTCGTCAGGACGTTCCAGAATTTCCACTTTGAAGCGCGCGGCGAATTCGCGCCGGGCGGGATTAATTTCAAGAACCCGAACCCTGCCGCCCGCCGCCAGAGCAAACTGCGTCACGGCCAGGCCGATGGGCCCCGCGCCGACCACCAGCACATCTTCACCCTCGCGAAGTCCGCTGCGCGTCACGGCGTGCGCGCCAATGCTGAGCGGCTCAACAAGCGCCAGTTGGTCAAATGACAATTGCGTGGACTTGTGCAGCCGCTCGAGCGGCACGGCAATCAGCGTCTGCATGCCGCCATCCATGTGAACGCCAAGGACGCGGAGCCGCTCACAACAATTACTTTTCCCATTGCGGCAGGCGTGACATTCCCCGCAATTCAAATAAGGTTCCACCGCGACGCGGTCACCCGATTTGATGCCGCGCGGGTTGGCCGGCAAGCTTGCCACTTCGGCGCTCAACTCGTGGCCGAGTATTCGCGGATAATTAAAAAACGGCTGATTGCCCTGGAAGGCATGGTAGTCCGTGCCGCAAACTCCCACCCGACGAATGCGCACCAACGCTTCGCCCGCGCCCGGGGCTGGGGGCGGCGCTTCTCGATGAACAAAATGTCCGGGCTTTTCAAGAATAATCTGCTGCATGGCGGGACCGTGGACCCAATTGCCGTATTGCGATAGATATCATTACATGACTTGCTGCGAATTTTCAAAGAGGATATCCACCACTGAACCAGCCTGGCGCTTCGCAAATCGAGGTTTCCTTGACTTCCCGGCGGGCGAACAATACAATAAACCATTCAGCTTAATAGGTTATGAAGGGCTGGATGCAAGCTTGGGGAGGAATTCGCCCACAGGAAATAAGACTTGAATGTTTGACTCTTTACAACAAAAGTTCGAAGGCGTTTTCAAGACGCTGCGCGTTCAGGGCGTCCTGAATGAGGCCTCGATTGACGCGACCTTGCGCGACGTTCGCCTGGCCCTGCTCGAAGCGGACGTGAACTTAAAGGTCGTGAAGGACCTTCTGGACCGCGTGCGTGTGAGAGCGATGGGCGAGGAAGTTCGCTCCGGATTTGCCCCGGCGCAGGAAGTGGTGCGGATCGTTCGCGACGAACTGATTCAGATTATGGGCGGTGAAGCGTCATTTCTCACCTTCACCAAAGAGTATCCAAACGTTTTCCTGATTGTCGGACTTCAGGGTTCGGGCAAGACGACGTCGGCGGGCAAGCTGGCGCTCTGGCTGGCTAATAAAAAGAAGCGCCCGATGCTGGTATCGACGGACGTTTACCGCCCTGCGGCGCGCGAGCAGTTGGCCATCATCGCGAAGGCCGTGGGGATTCCGATCTTTACCGGCGAGGGCATTAACGCGCCCATTGAACTGGCCCTTGCCGCGCGGAAAGATGCGGCGGACCGCGGCCACGATATTCTGATTGTGGACACCGCCGGGCGCCTGCACATTGACGAAGAATTAATGAACGAAGTGGGCGAGTTGCGCACCCGTTTGCGTCCGAGCGAAGTGTTGCTGGTGGCGGATGCCATGATCGGGCAGGATGCGGTCCGTAGCGCCCAGGAATTCCACGAGCGGCTGGGAACTTCCGGCGTGATTCTGACCAAGCTGGACGGTGACGCGCGCGGTGGCGCGGCTCTCTCCATCCGTCACGTCACCGGGCAGCCCATCAAGTTCGTGGGCGTGGGCGAAAAATACGACGCCCTGGAAGTTTTTCATCCTGACCGCATTGTGTCGCGCATCATGGGCATGGGCGACATGCTTTCGTTCATCGAGAAGGCGGAAGAAAAAATCGACAAGGCGAAGGCGCTTGAAGTCCACCGTAAGATCCAGACGGATACGTTTTCTCTGGCCGATTTTCGCGATCAGCTTCGCCAAATGCGCTCTCTCGGCTCCATGGAACAGATGCTTGGCATGTTGCCGAAAATTGGCATCCTGAAAGATGCCGGTAAAATGAAGGTGGATGAAAAAGAATTGGTTCACATCGAAGCCATCATCAATTCCATGACGGCGCGCGAACGTGAAAACCACGAGATCATCAACGGCAAACGACGCAAGCGGATTGCCAAGGGCAGCGGCAGCAGCGTTCAGCAAGTGAACCAACTGCTCAAACAATATATTCAGACCCGCAAGCTGATGAAGTCAATGAGCCATAGTTTGCTCGGCAAACAATTGAGCAAGCTGAAAATGCCCATGAGCTCGGCGGGGTAGGGGAAAAGGATTCAGGATTTAGGATTCAGGATCTAAGATTTAGGAATTTGGGTTTAGAAATCGACAAAGGAAATTTGAAATTGGAGATTGGATAGAGGCAGTTTCCAGTTTCTATTTTCTAATTTCTAGTTTCCAGTTTCCATTTTTGAATTTCACGAGGAGGTCCTTTGTTAAAGATACGCCTGGCTCGCACGGGAGCCAACAAGAAGAGCAGTTACCGGATCGTGGTGATCGAGCGGGAGAATGCCCGGGACGGCCGCTTTGTGGAAATTCTGGGCCATTTCAACGCCCGCCGCACTCCGCCGGAGTTGGTTTTCAAGCAGGAGCGAATGACCTACTGGCTCAGCCGCGGGGCGCAGCCTTCTGAAACGGTACGCAGCTTCCTGAAGCAAAAGCCGGCGCTGGCCGCGGAAGCAAAAGCTTAGAGCTGAGAGAGCGCCCTCAAGTTAGTCGTCCGCGAAATGCGCGCCGACGCCGATGAAATTTCCTTTGGTGAAACTTTTTCTAGCGGGCCAGCAGGGCCCCACAAAAGTTTCCGGACGATTCGACTTGCAGCGGAGATGCAGATGAAAGAGCTGATTGAAGCCATTGCCAAAGCGCTCGTAGACAATCCTGATCAAGTAGCCGTCCGGGCGGTGGAAGGCGGGCAGGTAACGACCCTGGAGCTTCGCGTCCATCCGTCGGACCTCGGCAAGATCATTGGCAGGCAGGGAAGGACCGCGCGCTCCATCAGGACCATCCTTGGGGCTTCAGGGGTGAAATTAAAGAAACGTTGCACGCTGGAAATTTTGGAGTGAGCGGCGTCCCCGCAATTTTTGTGCCAATGACGTTGCGGAGTGAAACCGCTTTTTTACCCACTGGGAATCACGCGTGAAAAGGTACGGAGAGTGTGCCGGAGACAGCGCCCGATCAATACCTTGCCGTAGCGCGCATCGCGAGGCCGCAGGGCCGCCACGGTGAAGTGGTAGCCGATATCCTTACGGATTTCCCGGAACGCTTTGAAAAGTTGCGCCGCGCGTACCTGGAAAACGCAATCGGCGCAACCCAACCCGTCGATATTGAGAAAACGTGGCCGCACAAAGGCCGGATCGTTCTAAAGTTTGCCGGAGTCGATTCCATCACTCAGGCTGACCGCCTGCGCGGGCTTCACGTTTTCATCCGCAGTGAAGATAGAGTGGCCCTTCCCGAACATCATTATTACGTTTGGGAATTGGAAGGCTGCCGGGTGGTTTGTGAGCTGGCGGGCGTTGCGGAAGAAGTGGGCACGGTTACTGAGATTGAGCGGACGGGGGGAGTCGATCTCCTCCGCGTGGCGCGCGCCCGTGATAATTCGCCCGAGTTGCTGATTCCGCTCACGCAGGACATTTGCACGCGCATCGATACAGCGGCAAAAATGATTCTGATCGAGCCTCCGGAGGATTTGTTGGAGTTGAATTCGTAGGGGCAGGCCTCGTGCCTGCCCACGGCCAGGGCGCCCACGAGGGGCGCCCCTACAAAATGATCTTCGACGTCATCACCATATTCCCGGAGTTCTTTGGCAGCATCCTGGAGCACGGCCTGCTGAAGCGGGCGCGCGCCAGCGGCCACGCCGATATCCGGCTGCACGATTTGCGCGATTCGACCGACGACCGCCACAGGACGGTGGACGATCGCCCTTTCGGCGGCGGGCCGGGCATGGTGTTCAAACCGGAACCGCTGTTTCGCGCCGTCGAGGCGCTTAGGGCGGACCGCGGGGGCGCAGATTGCCCCGTCATCCTACTTTCTCCGCAGGGCCGGCTCCTGACCCATTCTGTGGCTCAGGAATTATCGCGCCAGGCTCGTGTGATTCTGATTTGCGGACGGTACGAAGGTGTGGATGAGCGCGTGGCCGAACACCTGGCCACCGACGAAATCTCAATCGGCGATTATGTTTTAAGCGGCGGCGAGCTTGCGGCCGCCGTGGTGATGGAAACTGTGACGCGACTATTGCCCGGCGCGTTGGGCAACGACGCCTCCCGCGAGCAGGAGTCATTTGCGCATTTCGATTCGATCGGCGGTGAGAGCGGTAAAGGCTTGCTCGATTTTCCCCAGTACACCCGGCCACCGGATTTTGATGGGCTGAAAGTTCCGCAAGTCCTGCTGTCCGGGAACCATGAAGAGATCCGCCAGTGGCGGCATCGGCAGGCGCTGGAGAAGACCTGGCGAAAACGGCCGGATTTGCTGGCCCGGCGTACTCTCAGCCGGGAAGACCGGGCGATTCTTGAGGAAATCCAGCGCTCGGCGCTAGTACCGGCCGCGCAAAGGGATTGAATGCAGGCAACATTTTGTGGCGGCGGTCTATGACCGCCGAGAGCGGCGCTCCACCCGCGAAGGCGGGCCCGGAGTTGAACGCCGACTCAATCTCAGTTCAGGAGTGCAACGACCATGACCGTATTTGAAAAAATCGAACAACAGCAGTTGAAGAAAAACCTTCCGGATTTTCGCGCCGGGGACAACGTGCGCGTCCATGTAAAAATCAAGGAAGGCGACAAGGAGCGCGTCCAGGTGTTTGAGGGAGCGGTAATCGGCCGGCGTCGCGCCGCAAATCATTCCACTTTTACCGTGCGCAAGATTTCTTTCGGGCACGGCGTGGAGCGCATCTTCCCCCTGCACTCGCCCACCATTGAAAAGATTGAGGTCGTCCGCTCCGGCCACGTGCGCCGCGCCAAGCTCTATTACCTGCGCAAGCTCCGGGGCAAAGCCGCGCGCATCAAAGAAGAGCGCCAGGAGCAGGAAACGAAGAAGTAAATATTTTGCGGTAAAGCGGCCGCTCAGCGTAATGGCCCACAAAACCTCCTGGCAATTTAGGGGGGCAAGTCTTGCTTTTCTCGTGGCCCGGGCAGCTTTAGAAAAAAAGCTCAGGCGAAACGCGAAAGCGCGCGGTACTCCGGAGTGGCGGTAAGAGAATTCGTTTTTTCCAACCCTCTCCATTAAATTCTCGGAATCGGAAATCGTCGAGACATTCTTCGCGGTTAGCTCTTATGTTAAACTTCCCGTGGTCAAACCATGCCGCGCGCCCTTGACGCCAGCGAGTACACCTGCACCCGGATATTCGAGGCACAAGCCGCGCGTCGTGGCTGCCGTCTGGTGGCCGGTTGTGACGAAGCAGGCCGCGGCGCCCTGCTTGGCCCGCTCTATGCTGCGGCGGTAATACTTGACCCCGCTAAGCCCATTCCGGGCGTGGACGATTCCAAAAAACTAACTGCCGGTCAGCGCGCTGCTTTCGCGGTTGAGGTTCGTGCCAAAGCGATTGCTTACGAAATTGTGGCCGTGGAGGCCGTGGAAGTGGATGCCATCAATGTTTACCAGGCATCGCGGCAGGCGATGATTCGCGCCCTGAATCGATTGAGTCCCGTGCCTGATTTTATTTTGACGGATGCCATGCCGCTTTCGGCCCGCGACGATGCGCCCGGGTTTCCGATTCCATACCGGGCCATCATTCACGGCGACGCGCGCTCGGTTTCCATCGCCGCCGCGTCAATTTTGGCCAAGGTTGCCCGCGACGCCCGAATGGAGGAACTTGACCGCGTTTATCCCCAATACCAGCTTGCCAAAAATAAAGGCTACGGCACGCCTTACCATTTCGCCTCGCTCGCTCGTTACGGACCCTGCCGCGAGCATCGCCAGACTTTCCAGCCCGTAAAGGATTGCTTGCTTCCGCTCTTCCCCATTGCGAATAATTTATAACGCTTGTTTCGTATTTTTGGAACTCGACCGCACGAGCCACGTTGTTTTGAATGTTATACTCCGTGCGGCAGAGTAATTGGCGGAACGCCGGAAAGGCAATCAACCTATGGCATCGTTATTGATTAAAGGCGGGCGGGTTCTTTCGCCCGAAGATGGACTGGACGGTGTACTCGATGTGCTGGTGGAGGGCGGCCTCATCCGCGAAATCGCTCCCCGCCAGGACGTGCGCGCCGACCGGACGATTGACGCTCGCGGACAAATTATCTCCCCAGGATTTGTTGACCTTCACGCCCACCTGCGCGTTCCAGGTGGGGAAATTTCTGAAACTCTCGAAACGGGCCTGGCCGCAGCCGTGGCTGGCGGCTTTACTTCAGTTTGCGCGATGCCTAACACGCGGCCGGTGAACGACCGGGCTGAATCCACGCACATCATGATCGAGCGCGCCAAAAAAATTGGGTTGGCGCGCGTGTTCCCCATCGCCGCCGTCTCGATGGGCAGTGAAGGTGAAGAGTTGACGGACTTCGCGCGATTGATTGCCGCGGGCGCCGTGGCTTTTTCAGATGACGGCCGTCCGGTAAAAACACCCGAGCTCATGCAGCGTGCCATGGAAATGGCCCGCCCGCTCGGAGTTCCGATCATCGATCATTGCGAGGACTCGGCGCTGAGCGCGGGCGGCTCCATCAATCAGGGCCCGGTTTCAGAACGTCTTGGCCTGAAGGGTATCCCCAACGCCTCAGAAGACGTCTGCGTGGCCCGCGACCTGAGCGTGGCTGAACTCACCGGGGCGCACTTGCACGTTGCCCACCTCTCAACTGCGCACGCCTGTGAGATGGTTCGTGAGGCCAAACGCCGCGGCATTCGGGTGACGTGCGAGGTTACACCTCACCACTTTACGCTGTCGGATAACGCAGTCGAGAAATATGGAACCCATGCCAAGATGAATCCGCCACTCCGCAGCGCGCAGGACCTCGAGGGAATTCTTGCCGGAATCGCCGGAGGCGCTGTGGACGTTCTCGCTACGGATCACGCGCCGCATGCTCCGGAGTTGAAGTCAAAGCCCCTCGCTCAGGCTCCCTTCGGCATTATTGGGTTTGAAACCGCGCTCGCGCTTGCGCTCACCCAACTCGTTCATCCCGGGAGGATTTCCATGGCACACCTGATTGTGCTGATGAGTTCCAATCCGGCGCACATTATCAGGCAGAATGTGAACCCGGCGCTCGGCCGACTCCAGGTGGGCGGTGCGGCGGACATCACCGTCTTTGATCCCCAGTGCGAATGGACTTATCATGCAGCCGAAGGGCGGTCCAAAAGCCGGAATTCCCCTTTCGATGGGTGGAAATTTATAGGAATAATAACTACAACTATAGTTTCAGGGAAAGTCGTGTATGACCGCGAGTAGAAAATGGCGCCCCATGTTCCTATTAAAGTTAAGTATCCTTATAAGCCGTGACTGTTATACTCCTCGTCGAAAATTTTGTAGGAATCAGTCAGCAGATCTATATAAGCTCCAAGACATTGAATCCGGGCAAGTTATTTCTTCGGGCGGCTTCCTGGTTTGACGGCGGGAATGTCTGATTTACAAAGTGGGCACTCGGCAGGGTTGTAATTCTGGACCTTTAATGACAGCAGAGTAGCTTTGGGCACGCCGAGGTCGGCGGTTCCACCGCTCCGATCAATCAGAGCCCCCACGCCCACCACTTTTCCACCAGCCTGCTCGACGCATTTCATGGTTTCGCGCGTCGAGCCGCCCGTCGTGATTACATCTTCTACTACAAGAGTAGGTTCTCCTGGCACAAAACTAAATCCGCGGCGTAGTGACATTGCGCCATCCTGGCGTTCAGTGAAGAGTGCGCGAACGCCCAAAGCGCGGGCTACTTCATGCGCCACAATCACCCCACCGAGCGCCGGCGCGACAACCACGGTTGCGCCCACTTGGCGCAGTTTCGCCGCCAACTCCGCACACAATTTCTGCGCCACGTCCGGGTGTTGCAGGACGAGCGCGCATTGAATGTAACGGTCGCTATGAAGGCCGGAGGAAAGAATAAAGTGGCCTTCCAGAAGCGCCGAGTTTGTTCGAAAGATTTGGAGAATCTCGTTTTCGTTCATCATTAGTAGGCAGCCGGTTCACCATGATAAGCAATCTTTTCAAGCAAGGGAAGGCTCAAGCGCCTTTTCCATTTCGTTAACGATAGCATCTGCGGCCGCGGCCGGGTCAGGAGCCTGGGTGATGGGGCGGCCCACTACCAGAAAATCAGCCCCCGACCGGATGGCGGCGATTGGAGTTGCAATGCGGGCCTGGTCATCTGGTTTGGACCGGGCAGGCGCAACACCATCTGGCATGACGGCAGGCCGAATGCCCGGCGTAACGATGACGAAATGGGGTCCGCAGCCTTGCCGGATGGCGTTGATCTCACGCGCTGACGCCACCACACCGTCAAGCCCTGCCTCTTGCGCCAGGCGGGCAAGGCGCCCTACAGCTTGTTCAGGACTTCCGCCGAGACCGATTTCTGCAAGGTCGCCTGCGGCGAGACTCGTCAACACAGTGACGGCAAGGACCAGGGGCCGCGGTTTTCCAGCTCCCTCGTGCGCGCCTTCCATCGCCGCCTCCATCATTTTGCGTCCGCCCGTGGCATGGATATTGAACATGCTCACGCCAAGCAGTGCCGCCTCGCGCGCTGCGGCTCGCACGGTGTTGGGGATGTCGTTGAATTTTAAATCGAGAAAAACCTTATCGCCTCCGGCGACGAGATTGCGAACCATGACGGGGCCTTCCGCGCAGAAAAGTTCCGACCCCACTTTGAACATGCCCACGTGGCCGCGCAACTTCGACGCTACCTGGACCGCAGCCTTGGAGCTTGGGACATCCAACGCGACAATGAGCTTGTTTCGCGCCGCCATTTTATTTATTTGGGGCATGGGAAGCATTCTAGTGGAAAGAATGTAAAAGTTGAATTGGAATTTAACTGGTGCTTGTCGTAGATTTAGGATTCTCGTGCTGTGGGATTATTTCCATCATCTTGTTTGGGAAACATCTGCTGAAATTCTTCTGACTTTTTGCGCATTTCGAGCCAATCGAAAAAAAGATGGGAAATATCCAGCCAGACTTTGAACCATCGGGCGATTTCTTCTTTTTCACGCCGCTTTTCCGGGCGCACCCGCGAATTTCCGGCAATACTCTCCGCGCGCTGCCGTCCTTTGATGACCACTGAACGGACGAGATTGATTCCCACGCGGTCTGAAGCTGACTGGTACTTCTGATAGATTTCGTCCAACTTCCGCAGCGCCGACTCCGCGTCATCCAAATTTTGGAACTGAAGCAAGCCTTCGAGGCGTTGGGCGTAAGGCTCCGGAATCAAGACGTCAACGTAGCGGTCGTCATAATCCACGCGCACGCCCGCCTCGCGCAAGACGTTCGCGATATACGAGGGGGATGTTTTGTGATCGGGGCCCAAAATCCGGCGGAGATCCGCCTGAATGGCCCGGATTTCAGGCGCGCCCACCCGCTCGAGGCCGCGCGCGTTTTTTTGTTCGAGGATGAGTTGTTTTTTGCTTTTTGTTTTGGCCACGTTTTTTCAAACTATTCTTTGCGTGACTTCTTGTCTGAGCTTTCTCTGCGGACGGTCGGTCCTGCGAGTTCCCCTGTTCTTGAGCCAGATCGCGAAGTTCCGCCACTTGTTTCCGGTATCGTGCCACGTTGCGTTCATGTTCCGCAAGGGTTGACGCAAAAACGTGTCCGCCATGATTGTTGCTCACGAAGTAGAGAGCGTCACCGGGCGCGGGCGCGAGAGCGGCGCGAATGGAAGCCTCGCCCGGATTGGCAATGGGGCCAGGAGGTAATCCGGTATGAAGATAGGTATTATAAGGAGAATTAAATTCCAATTCGCTCCGCGTAATGGGAGGGACGGGGCGCTCGAGCATGCGATGATCGAGGCGCGCAGCATAAACCACAGTAGGATCGCAGGCGAGCTGCATGTGGAGTTCCAGACGCCGGGCAAAAACGCCCGCGACAATGGGGCGTTCCAGACGATCGGGCGTCTCCTTCTCCACCAGCGAGGCCAGTGTGATCACGTCGTGCAGGGACGCGCCCGATTGTTCAAACTCCTGTTTGAATTTCGAATTGTATACATGGCGAAAACGCAAAAGCATTGTCTCAACCACCGCCGCCGCGGAAACATTTCGCGGGAAACGGTAGGTGTCGGGAAAGAGATACCCTTCCAGGGTCGGCGCTTGCGGATCAAGGTCGCGAATCAATGCGCTGTCTTGGGTGATGCGCAGAAAGTTTTCAGGATTTATTTTCAGGTCGCGATTGAGAATCGCGGCGATGTCAAAACGGTCAGAGCCCTCCGGAATCAAGACAGGATGAAGGTAAATGTCCCCCCGGATGAGCTTCTGATATACGTCAATGGGACGGAGGGGACGGTCGAAAAGATATTCGCCGGCTGTCAGTCTGTGGTGAGTGCGGCCAATAATGTAACGGAGAAGAAACGGTAGCCGCCGGGCCAGGATGCCGCGTTGGACCAGAGTGGAAGCCACGTCCGGCGCCGATGTTCCCGGTTCGATCAGTAGGATCTGGTTCCCAGAATAGCCGCGGTAGGGTTTGTACAACTCGCGCCATGCCTCGGCGAGGACGAAAATGCCGGCCAGAATCGTTACCACGAAAAGAACTTTGAGCAGCCGCTTCATTGGCCGGCTCCGGTAACGCGATGACGGTCGATCTCACCGGCTTGAAAGTCGAGATAGCTTTGCAAGAGCAAAGTAACGGCCACTCGATCCACGGCGCGTTTTCTTTTCTCCAGGCCTATACCCGAATCGCGGAGCATCCGGTTTGCTTCCACGCTGGTCAGGCGTTCGTCCCAAAGCTCCACGGGACAGTTTAGTTTATGCCGCAATTTTTCCGCAAAGGCCGCCACGCGATGCGACATGGCAGTTTCATTTCCACCATGGCCCACGGGGTTACCCAAGAGCACCAACCCGGCTGAATACTCTTGAACCAGCTTCTGGATTTCGCGCAAATCATTTTCCATATTGGTGCGCTGGAGTGTACGCAACCCCTGCGCGGTAATCCCCAGCGCGTCAGAGATGGCGAGCCCCATTCGCTTCATGCCGAAATCAATGGCGAGGATACGAGCTGGCATTTTCTTTCAACTTCCTTGAACAATTCAGCAGGCGAGCCACAGGGCGCCGTTTAATAAAATCGACGTAATCTTTCGCACCCATTCCGTTCGACGTTTTCAGAAACAATGTTAATAATACACCGCGGGCGTGATTGGAGCGAGGCAAGACGTCCGTGTTTTCGAGAGAAGCTTAAGAAAACCGGGCCTCGGGCCAAACCCCCAACAGAGTTTTTCAATGTTATGATGAGAACCAATCCAGGCGCTCAAACCAGGAGTTGGCACCGATGACTGAGCCGGAAGATCTGTTGACCCAAAATCCCACTGCACCAAACGATTTCAACTCCCTCTGGTGGCGAACGGTTCGGAACATTGTCCTGGGAAGTCTCATCTCAGTTCTCCCCGCGTTCGTCTTTTACTCCGTCGCCTTTTCCTACACCCGGCAGCAAATCTATCCGATGCTTTCGATCATTCCCTTCACTTTGCTGACGGGCTTCGCCGTCGATTTCTGGCTGAATTGGGTTTACCTCAGTCCTTTCCGCAGGTACCGCGAATCGGCCGCCACGCCGCAGGAACTTACACGGGTTTATGTACGCCTTCATAATCTGCCATTATTTTCCTTCGCTCGCGTCTTTGGCCCTCATGCGCTGACATCATCGTGCATGTCGCAGCTCGCTGTGATTTACGCGAACGCCCATTGGAGCCTGGGAATCCCAAGCCGGGATTATTGGATTTATTGGCTCATCAACCTTACGTTGGTGCCCATCGGTCACGCGATCTTTGAATATCACTCCAACGGACGCGCGGCGCGCCAAGCCATCAGCAACCTGGTGGCAAAGCTCCCGGCCACTGCCGACTTGCCCCAGGTTTGGCGTGTGGGTTTGGCTACCCGGCTGGCGGTGTTTTACACCATGCTCGCCATATCACCTTTGGTGTTGCTGGCCGCGGCCGTCCGCCTCCGCGCGATCAGCGCAAGTTCGTTGGCGCTCACGGACCTCGGATTAGTGATTGCCGGGGTGGCGGCCTTGAATCTGCTGCTCCTTTTACTTTTTGCGCGGGATGTCAATTACCAAACGCAAACTTTGCTCGTCGCCTTCAAAAGAATTCAAGAAGGTGATCTGGCGGGCCGCGTCAATCTTTTTTCACCGGACGAGTTTGGAGAGATTTCTGATGGAGTCAACAAAATGATCCAGAGGCTGCGCGATCGCGAGCGCATCCGCAGTCTTTTCGGCATATATCTGAGCACGGAAGTGTCGCGCGCCGTTCTTGATGGCGGGGTGGAACTGGAGGGCGAAGGACTTGAGGTGTCTGTCCTTTTCTGCGATATACGCGACTTCACCCGCTTCTCTTCCCAGCGAACTCCGCAACAAATTGTGCAACGCTTGAACCGGTTTTTCTCAAAGATGGCCGGGGCCATCAGCGCCCAGGGAGGCTCCATCAATAAGTTCCTGGGAGACGGCTTCATGGCGGTTTTCGGGGCGCCCGCCCCACAATCCGATCACGCGCGGCGGGCCGTCCAGGCGGCGCTGCAAATGGAGGCAGACCTCGTGGAATTTAATGCCCAGCTTCGTGGAAACGCTGAACCGGAACTTGAAATCGGCATCGGCATCGACAGCGGTGAAGTGATTGCCGGCAATGTGGGCTCTATCGACCGGAAGGAATACACCGTGATCGGCGACCCGGTGAACCGCTCGTCACGAATCGAACAGCTTAATAAATCTCAGGGAACGCGGATCCTGGTTTCCCAAAGGACTCACCGGAGTTCCGGCGTGGGCGGGGGCCGCGCGCTGCCACCGGTTACGGTAAAGGGGATCGAAGAACCGCTGCAGGTGCTCGAAATCGGGGCAAGAGTGGCGCATTCGAGAGATGCATAAATGTACGCGCCCTCGCTGTTGAGCATGTCCTGCGTTTGGTTGAAATCTGAAAGAAGAAATTGCGGCTCGCGATCCGACTCCGACCGACGTATTCACCAGTAACCCGTTGCGCGATAGGTGTCTTACCCGCCATGAAATGACTCGCCCTCAAAAACTGTACGGAGCAGACATGGGAGTGGAACCTTTTCGATCCCATCACGGACATTACCTTTCAATGAGGGCAAAAAAAAGAAAGCTGCGCCGATAGAAAACCGTCCGCTGTAACAGAAAATTCACATTGATTTTATTTCATTTTAACGTCAGCAGCGAAGAATGGGCTTCGCATTGGCGTGTATTCATCCAAATCTTAGAGGAACGGGGAGGAATAAAGTGAGGTTAAAATTTTTCCTTTTGTGCGGAATTGTATTTGCGCTTGCAGTCCCGGCTCGCAGCCAGTCGCCTGCCAGCGTGCGCGGCAGCGTGGTCGATCCGTCGGAGGCTACCGTAGTGGGCGCAAGCATTACAGTAACTAATATTGCGTCCGGCGGTAGCGTCCAGGCTACAAGCGGCCCCGACGGAGGGTTTCAGATAGATGGGCTTGCGCCCCTGTCGTATCAGGTAACCATCGAGAAGGCCGGCTTCGAGACTTTCGTCCGACAGCTCACGTTAAAGCCAGGTCAGCTGACGGCGATTCATGCTCAACTGTCTGTCCAAACCAAGGTGCAGACCGTGGAAGTGCATGCGACTGCCGCAGGAGCCACGCTCCAGCCGTCGCAGGAGGAGATACTCAAGTCAAACCAAACGCTTCGTGTGCTCAGCCGCGAGCAGATGGACGCTGCCGGCCCGCTCGCCGGCGCTCAGCAAATTGTCACGCAAGTACCCGGCGCCAATGTCGTCAGTTACGGTAATACCGGCGGGACGAAGGCCACCATAGTTTTGAACGGAATCAACCAGGGCTGGGGCGGCTACGGTGGTTACAACTACCCCGGCTCGCTAGGCGTCACGCTGGACAGCATCCCGCTCCCCGATGCGGCCACTGGATTGTGGGCGTCGGCTTCCCTTCCTCAAACCGACATGTTTCAAAATGTGAATGTCGTTTACGGGCCAGGGGATCCGGTGGATCGCTATTACACCAATGTTGGCGGCTCTTTTGACTTCGTGCCCATGGAGCCAACTTCCAAAATGCACATGGACGGCACCTTAAGCTTCGGCAGCTACAGCCAGAAGAACCTGGAGCTTAACATGTTAACCGGCGAATTTCGCGGCTGGTCAACGGTCCTCTCCGGCGGATTGGGTAAAGGGGACAGCTACCGCCAGGCGGCCGACGCTTTTCAGAATCCGGACAAGGACGGCGCCCTCTTCGCCAAAACCACCAAGTCTTTCGAGGCCGGATCTTTCTCAATGGGCGGCTACTACGCCAGAAGCGGCGGCTACCGCCCGCAAGTTATTCCTACAACTGATGTGCCCACACTTACTATCGCGGGCCTTGGAGAAGCGGGAGCCCAGGACTACAGCCAGCCCACCTCGGGCTTCTACAGCACCTTGCCTTACAGCAGTTACAACAAGTATGACATCAACGAACTCGGAGTAATTTACGCGCGGGAAACTTTTTTGCTTGATCCCACAATCGTCGTTCAGAACACGACGTGGTACACGCACGAGTTCCGGTTTCACGAGCGGAAAAACGACGTGTACGTTACCGGCACGCAGCTTGAAGAATGGAATGACCCGCACCACAATACGGTTGGAGACCGTTTTTTACTGACCAAGACTTTCCCCTTCAATAAGGTATCGGTCGGCGGCTACTTCCTCCACGATCTTTACAACACCCGCAACAATTTTTTTAATAACGCAGATGGCGGCAGCGGTCCCGGCCACATCGTGAATATCGGAGGCAAGGTACGCTCCTCCTACTTCGACCAGGACAATTACGTGGCCTTTGTGCAGGACGACATCACGCCGACGGGATGGCTTCATATCACCCCTGGCATCCGGTTCGATAGATTCCATACCGGCTATACATCCGGAACACTCCAGGACTTCACTTTTGCGCCCGGCGTGGTTCTTAGCGCCCACTGCCCCCTCACGGGCTTTGTGGACCCTAACCCGGCTATCAACACCAACGACCAGGCCGCTAACTGCGGCGCCAATGAGAGCCGCACCGCTGTCGAGCCCTCGATCAACGCATCAGTTGAACCGCGCCAATGGCTGACCCTCTACGGCGGTTTTACGAGGACTTTCCGCTCGCCCTCCCTTGGTGGTGGCGGAGGCCTGTTTCAGAGCTTGAATCCTGCCACTAACTACATTCTCGCCAGCGCGGATTACTACCAGGCTGGCTTCAAGGTTCATAAGTCGCAAATGGGGCCGGTGAGCAACGTGCTTTTCGGCGCCGCTTATTATCGCCTTCGTTATGCCAACGAGCAGTTGGGCGTTGAGCTCGGAAACGGCAATTTCATCAACACCAGCGGCAGTTCGAATTATTCGGGCGTTAACGCCTACTTCGACGTCGACCCGATCTCCAAACTGCATTTGTATACCAACCTGAATGGGGAGAGCGCCACCTATGACCAGTTCTTTAGCGGAAGCCAATCATTTCAAGGGTTGCCGGTTTCATATGTGCCCGCAGAAACCTGGAATACAGGCGCCTATTACAGCCTCACTCTTCACGAAACCGTGGGCTTTGAACCTCGAATCTGGTTTCAGTATATCGGCTCGCAACATATTTTCGACAATTGCGGCTTGGTAAACGGGGCTTGCACGACAGCCGTGCCCAGCAAGCAGACTGAGCCCTCTTACGAGACGGTCAACCTTTCGTTCAGGGTCCCTTACAAGCACTTGAGTTTTGACCTTGACGTGCTCAATTTGCTGGGCAAGCAGTACAATATCTTCGAGTACGTTTCCGCCGGCGGCTATTACGGCACGGCAACCGGCGGCTATACATTCGCTTACCCCGGCGCGCCGTTCACGATTTACGGAAGCGTTAAGTTCAGATTCTGACTTTATCAACCGGGTAGGCA
This sequence comes from Terriglobia bacterium, assembly GCA_035934315.1. GTDB lineage: Bacteria > Acidobacteriota > Terriglobia > UBA7540 > UBA7540 > DASYXZ01. The sequence goes on from DASYXZ010000107.1 coordinate 30,148, forward strand.
ATGTGATTGCATCCTTATAAGCGTCGTGCGAAATCGCCGGGCGAGGGGCCGAATTGTGCAGTGTAAACAATTATAGGAGGGGAGAGAACATCAGGCTGAAGCGACGGCTCTTTCGGAGCGGACATCGTGCGGGGAGGCGGACTGGGTGACAAGATCGAAAGCCACGGTCGTTTCATCACAGTGGAAAAGCTTGGGGCAGAGAAGACAGTCACGCCAGATCTTCATGGGAAATTTTTCCCGGGGCGCTTCGCGGAATCCACACTTCAGAAAAAATTCCGGCGCGACGGTAAGAGCAAAGACGGTCTTCAGCCCGCGGTGTTCAGCCTCGTCCAACAGTTGCCCGGTGAGCGCGCGGCCCAAGCCCGAGCTTTTCCTGCCGGGCTGAACACACAGGGAACGGATCTCCGCGATATCATCGTCATAGAGCTTTAATGCGCCGCAGCCGAGGACCTGTCCATCTTCTTCCGCGACCGTAAACTCCGTGATGTTTTCGCGCAAATCCGCCAGAGTGCGAGGCAATAACAGGCGCGCATCCGCATAAACATTGATCATCTTCAACAGCGCCGGCACGTCCTGCAATTCGCCCTTTCGGATCATCGGCATAGGCATTCCCAAACCCTGATTTCCTGTTGTAGCGGCTGTCTACGACCGCCGATCGGCGCTCCCCGCATAAGCGGGGCAGGCGCCGAGCGCCGCTACAATTCTTGTCGCTCTGTATAAAATCGAAAAAAGATCGTTTACACGCTCCCGCTCTGCATCAGCAAAAGCAAAAGCGCCTTTTGAACGTGCAGCCGGTTCTCCGCCTGGTCAAAGACAATCGACTGCGGCGAATCGATAACCTCAGCCGCCACTTCCTGCCCCCGGGTTGCAGGCAGGCAATGCATAAAGACAGCGCCGGGATCGGCTGCCGCCATCAGCGATGTCGTCACCTGATAGGGCGCGAAGATCTGCGAGCGCATGTGGGCCGCAAATTCCTGTCCCATGCTCGTCCACACGTCGGTGTAAACCACATGAGCACCGGCCACCGCCTCCACGGGATCGTGAAAGAGTTGGATTTTCGCGCCGGTCTTTCTGGCATACGCTTTTGCCTCTTCCACAATTTCGGGTTTCGGCTCGAACCCGGGGGGCGTCACCACGCTCACTGAAGTTCCCAGCTTGGCGCCGGTAACCATCAGCGAATTGCACATGTTGTTACCATCGCCGACAAAGGCAAACTTCAAGCCCTTGAGCTTGCCGAATTTTTCACCAAGGGTAAAAAAGTCAGCCAGCGACTGGCAGGGATGGCAAAGGTCGGTCAGGCCGTTAATCACCGGAATCGCGGCATTCTCCGCCAGCTCGACCACGGCGGAATGCGCGAAGGTGCGCGCCACGATGCCGTCCACCCAGCGTTCGAGATTCCGGGCAATGTCCCGGATGGACTCGCGCTCGCCCAGGCGCGGCTTGGCGTGGTCAAGATAAACCGCGAACCCCCCCATACTGGTCATGCCCACCTCAAACGTGACCCGGGTGCGCAGCGACGGTTTTTCAAAAATCATCGCCAGTTGTTTACCCTGGAGCGCGCGAGTAAACGATCCGGGCGAGGATTTGACGCGCTGCGCCAGGTCAAAAATCAAATTCAGGTCGGCGCGCGTCAGATCGCGCTCCGAAATTAAATCGTGCACGGTAAGTTTTTCCATATGTTCCACCGCTGCCATCACGGAGCTCATGCGTGAACCTCCTTGGATTCCATAACGGGTAGGGATGCCAGGATCGGCCTTAACCCTGAGATTAATTTGTCGACGTGCTGCCGCTCAATAATCAAGGGCGGCAGAAATCGCAAAACATTTTCCTTCGTGCAATTCATCAGGAAGCCCGCTTCAAGCGCCTGCTGAACCACGTCCTTGCCCGGGACGTGAAGCGCGGCAGCCACAATCAGCCCACAGCCGCGAACTTCGCGGATCACGGGAAGTTCAGCCTTGAGTTTTTCCAGTTCCCGGCGGAAATAGGCTCCGACCTCGACAACGTGTTCGAGCGTCCCGGGCCGTTCGAGAAGCTCGATAATTTTGAGAGCCAGACGGCATTGGAGCGGGCCGCCCCCAAAAGTGGTGCCGTGCATTCCGGGTGAAAAGGCGCGCGCCACTTCGTCGCCGGCAACGACCGCGGCGAGTGGCAGGCCGGCCGCCAGAGGTTTGGCCACCAACACCACGTCCGGCTTCAACCCGAATTTCTGGAATGCAAAAAAGCGCCCGGTGCGCCCCAGGCCGCACTGGATTTCATCACAAATCAGGAGCGCGTCATTCTCATGGCAAAGTGTTTGCGCAGCTTCCAGAAATTCTTTGTCGAACTCCACCACGCCGCCCTCGCCCTGCACCACTTCCAAAAGCACTGCGGCGGTGCGGGAGGTAAAGCTCTGGCGCAGGTGCAGCACGTCATTCGAGCGAACGAATTTTATTCCCGGTACCAATGGCTCAAACGGCTGGCGATACTTCAGCGGCCAGGTGGCGGAAAGCGCGCCCATCGTGCGCCCGTGGAACGAATTTTCCATGGCCAGAATTTCATAGCGTTCGAAAGGCTCGGCCGGATGATGCTGGCGGGCGTACGCTCGCGCCAGTTTGATTGCGCCCTCAACCACTTCCGTACCCGTGTTGGCAAAAAACACGCGGTCGAGTCCTGCAAGACGGGCCAGCTTCTCCGCCAACGGGGCCTGATAGCGGTGGTAAATTAAATTTGAAACGTGCAAGAGCGACTCTGTTTCGTCGCGCAGCACGGCAAGAATCTCCGGATGCGCGTAGCCGAAGGAATTCACGGCGAGACCGCCCAGGAAATCCAGATATGCGTTCCCGCGATCGTCGTGGAGATAACAGCCCTCACCCCCCACCGCGAGGATGGGCATGCGATCGTAAGTGGGAACAAGAACGCGCTTTTCGAGTTGTGCGATTTCGTCGAAGTTCATCATTTATTCACTATGCGAGTTCCGATGGAATGTTTTGCCGCCAGGGCCTGCAGGAGTCCTTTCGGAATCGCAGACGAAATAATGTCAATTTCGCGCACCCCGTGGCCCAGCGTTCTGGCGCACGAACGGAGCTTGGGAATCATCCCATCGCGGACAATTCCTCCGGCGATCATCTTCCGGATTTCACCCAGCCTGACCAACGGCAACAATTCTCGATTCGCGTCCCAAACGCCGCCGGATTCGGTGAGGTAGAACAGCCGATCAGCCTTCAAGGCCACCGCGAGTGCCGCGGCAAAATCGTCAGCATTCACATTAAAATATTCACCGCGCCCGTCCAATGCGAGACTCGCCACCACGGGAACCATTCCGCGGCTAAACGCCATTTCTAGGATGGCGGTATTCACCTTGCGCGGGCGGCCCACAAATCCCAGGTCGCGCCGGTTGCCGTTCGAGCCGGCCGAATATTTGCGCGCCTCCACCAACCCTGCGTCGCCGCCACAAATGCCGAACGCCGGCTGGCCTGCGGTTTCGAGATCCGCCACCCACCGCTTGTTCACAATGCCCGCCAGCACCATCAATGCCACGTCGCGCGTGGCCGCGTCCGTCACTCGCAGCCCCTGGTGGAATTCAGACGTGATGCCCAGGCGCTCGAGAGTTTGGGTCAAAAGTTTGCCGCCGCCATGAACCACGGCCACGCGGTGTCCGGCGCGCCGGATTTTCGCGATCTGCCGCGTGATATTCCGGCGCTGCTCCGCATCTTCCTGCGCCTGGCCGCCGATTTTGATTACAATTTTCATGCGAGCGCAGTCTCCTGCGGAAAGCCAAACATCAAATTCATATTCTGGATCGCCTGCCCTGCCGCGCCCTTGCCCAGGTTGTCGAGCGCCGAGATTACAATCAGCCTGCCCGTCTCTGAATCGAGGGCAAACCCGAGGTCGGTGTAATTGGTGTGCGCGACTGATTGAATTTCCGGCAACATTCCTTCGCCATAAACACGCACGAGGGGAGCGTGCGCGTAGAAATCCCGGAAGAGCGTCACGACTTGCGTGATATTTTTCGATCTCGCGGAGGATGCAAGACGAACGTAAATCGTGCTCAAAATCCCGCGAGTGATGGGCAGAAGGTGCGGTGTGAAAGTGAACTGCGCTTCCTCGATGCCCAGGGCTTGTAACATTTCCGGAACGTGGCGATGGTTGAAAAGGTTATAGGCGCGGCAATTCTCATTTACCTCCGCAAAGTGCAGCTTGTCGCTGGGGACGCGGCCCGCGCCGCTCGCTCCAGACTTTGAATCGCTGATAATGCCAGCGGCCATGTCAATCCAGCCCGACTGCATCAGCGGCGCGAGCGCGAGAATCACCGACGTGGCGTAACAGCCGGGGTTGGAAACGAGGCGAGCCTTCTCAATGGCGGCGGTATTCAGCTCGCTGATGCCATAAACGGCCTCCGCCAGAGCGCCCGTGGCATGATGCTCAAAACCGTACCAGCGCGGATAAGCGGTCGAATCTTTCAGGCGGAATGCACCGCTCAGGTCCACTACTCGCAAGCCACGGGCAATTAATTCGGGAGCCAATTCGTGAGAGACCTCGTGTGGCGTGGAGAGAAAGACCAGATCCACATCCTGCTTCGAGAGGTCCCCGATGCGCAGCGGATGGCAATTCAGCGGCGTCGCACCGTGATGCGAAGCAGAAGCCCGGAGCGTGCCATGAGATTGCTCGATGGGGAACGGTTTTTTTTCGGTCCGGCCCGATGACATCAGGCGGGTGATGCGGGCGAAGGGGTGCCGCGCCAGAAGCGAGATCAATTCGCGCCCCGCATAGCCCGTGGCCCCGGCAATGGCCACGCGGACAACGCGGCCGGGTTGAGCTTCACCCGCAGATTGTTGGGGAAGCTCTGCCTCGAGAATGGAGTTCGTTTCCTTCAATGCCCCCGGCGTCCCGTAAAAGAATATTTATACACTCAGTGTATAAATATGCCTTTTATAGCGGAAAGGTTGTACGTGTGTCAAGAAAAAAGTGCTTGCGCAACACGTTTTTTTCACGCGCAGGGATGAGCGCCTTCGACCCAGGCTTGTCTTGGCAGGCTAAAACACCGAGGCAAAATTATAGCGCCGCGGCGATCCCAGCACCCCGGTCGCATCCATGCTGGAATTTTGCTGCGTGACAGGCTAGAATCCTTAGCGCGAGCTCGCCCTATGCCGGAAACAAAATTTGAACCATCCTCCGTTACGTCTGCCGCGGCGACCAGCCTTCGGATTATCGCCGTGGCGACGGTTTTCGCCTGCCTCTACGTGGCCAGTTCCCTGGTGATCAGCTTGATCTGCGGAGTCTTTATTGCCATCATTCTGGAGCCGGGAGTGAAGTTGATGGAGCGCATGAGAGTTCCACGCTGGGTGGGCTCCCTGGTGATGGTGATGGCAACGCTGGCCGTGATGTATCTGGTTATTTATTTGATTTACGATCGCGCCGCCGCGTTCATGGCCGACCTCCCAAAATATACTGAACGGCTGAAACAGATTATTTCCCACGTGCAACTGACCTACAGGAGCATCCGATTGAGCGCCTCCAGCCTGATGCCTCCACCCACTGAAATTGGCCCTCAGCCGCAGGCTGTTCAGCTCCAGCAGGAGGAGCCGTGGTTGCAATTTTTGTGGCATGGTCTGGGTTCAGCTTATGGTTTTATCATGGCCGTGGCGTTCATCCCCATCCTCGTTTTCTTCATGCTGACGTCCAAGCACCAGATCTGGGCGGCCACCATGAATCTTTTTCCCATGGAGCGCCGCAATGTGGTGGACGGCGCCATCGGCGGCATCACACTGATGGCGCGCCAGTATATGGTGGGGAATATTCTGATAGCGCTCATCTCCGCCGGTATCATCTGCCCGGTGTTTTGGTTGATTGATCTCCCTTATGCGCTGCTCTTAGGATCGCTGGCGGCGTTCCTGAGCATGGTGCCTTACCTGGGTATTGCTTTGGGGATAATGCCTCCCTTGCTGGTGGCGCTCGTCCATCCGGAATACAATCAAGTGTTCCCATTCATCGTGATTGCCGTTACGGTTGCGGTTGTCCATTTCGCGGCAATGAATGTGCTTACCCCGAAGCTGGTGGGAAAGCGCGTGAACCTGAATGCGCTGACCGTCACCATTTCCCTGATGTTCTGGGGCTGGCTGTGGGGAGGAATCGGTCTGGTCCTGGCCATCCCCATCACGGCGGCCGTCAAGGCGATTTGCGACAACAGCATCTCGCTCCGGCCCTATGGCGCGTGGATGGGCGATGACTGAAGGATAAAGGCGAATCAAAATACAAATCCCGGCTTAGGTCAATCGAATGTTCTCTGTAATTGCCTTTCTGCTAGGGATGGGCGCGGGATTGTTCTGCTTTTTCAAGGGGCTCCGCATTTACAGGGAACATCGTGTGATAGCGGACACCCCGAACTCTACCCTCCTTGGCATGGCCATGGGTTTCGTGGAAGTTCACGGAAAGGCCGGGCCCTCCCAGGGCAGGCTGGTGAACAGCCCGGTGACCCGCACACCCTGCCTGTTTTATAAAGTGGACATCAAAGGATTCGGAGAAGGCCGGGACGGCCGGC
>DASYXZ010000298.1:0-3975 GCA_035934315.1 Terriglobia bacterium
CCAACACTCCAAGTTTTCCCAATCAAACTGGCCGGATGGGTTTCATGTTCGCGCCCAACAATTGGTAGATTTCTTCCGGAAACTGCCCACCGCCGGTGGTGGCGGAAACGCCCCCGTCCACAGCCAACGTCTGACCGGTAAAGTAGCTTGAAGCATCCGAAGCAAGGAACAAAAGCGGGCCCACCAGTTCTTTCGGCTCGCCAGTCCGGTGCATGGGACAGCCCTCCTTAATCCACTTGGTAAAAGCGGGAACAGCTAAAAGGCCGGCCGTCATCTCACTGGGAAACCATCCGGGCGCCAGAGCATTCACCCGCACGCCGCGGTCCGCCCAACTGCACGCTAGATTCCGAGTGAGCCCGATCACGGCCGCTTTGGAAGTTTGGTAGGCGCTGGGAAAATCCTTGCAGGCGCCGAGCCCTGCAGTGGAAGCAATATTGATAATGGAGCCGCCTTTGCCGTCGGCGAGCATGCGCGCCGCCACCTCGCGGCAACAAGTCCACAGGCCGAGAACGTTCACACGAATCGTCTGTTCAAATGCCAAATCGGTAATTCGTTCCGGCACCGAGCCCGCCTCCGCCACCAGACCCGCGTTATTCACCAGAATGTCGACGCGCCCAAACCGGTCCCATGCCCCATCCACCATCGCCCGTACCTGATCGGGAATGCCAACGTCGCAAGTGATGCCGTGGGCTATGCCCCCTCCTTCATTTATCCTTTTAGTCACGCCGTCGAGCTTTTCCGCGCTGCGCGCGGCCAGAACCACCTTTGCACCTGCCGCGGAAAGCGCCTCGGCAAAAGTCACGCCCAGGCCGTGAGACGCTCCGGTCACAATCGCCGTCTTCCCTGTAAGATCGAAAATGTTCACGCCAGTTTTCATCGGTTACTCTCCTGTGGCACTTCATGGCAGCTATTAAATTTTCGGGCCGGGATAAGTGTACACTCTGGTTGCCGGGATTATAAATATCCGATTTCAGATTACCGGTTCGGATTTTGATTCCGGGGAAAACGAAATCCTTTCCATTCGAGATTAAGCAGAAGTATAATCACCCCATCCCGTCCGCGCCATCGAGCGGGGTCAACCAACCCGCATTGAATATGGTTGAAAATGGGATTCAAATAATCTTTTGAAAGCCGACTGTAGTCCAGGCCGGATTTGAAACCGAACAGGTGTAGCGAACACCCAATGTTTTGCATCCAATCAAAATATGCCTGGTAAAGCATTTCTTTGGACTGCGGGGGTCAAAGGCGTTTTGTTTGCCTTGACGTTTACGTTTGCGACAGTCGCCCTGGCGTTACCCCAAACTCAAGATCTGAAAGGCGAAGTGGTAAACGACAAAAGCGAGCCCCTCAAGGGAGCCGTGTGCACGCTCACCAGCCCGCAAGCCGGCGTACTGCCCGAAAGCGGCCTTACCCAAACGACGGCGGAGAAAGGCGGATTCATTTTTCCCGGACTGGTCCTCGGATCCTATGATTTGGTGTGCGCGGCCGTGGGCTACGAACCAGTGGAACAAAAGGGCATCCAGGTTACGGACCAGCCCATCCCCTTCATGCAACTTGCGTTGCCGGTTGAGCAGGTGGTCCATCAACAAGTCGAGGTCCATGAAAAACTTTCCTCGGTGGCACAACAAACCGCAGCTCCACCCGCCCGGTTGACGTCAACAGAATTGCGGGCCCTGCCGCTGGCAGAACAGAAATTTAAGGCCGCGCTGCCGCTGGTTCCCGGCGTCTTGCGCCTGCCCGACGGCCGCATCAGCATTAAAGGGACAGGTGAGAATCAGGGAATGCTGCTGGTGGATTCCGCTGAAACGGTTGACCCTGTCACGGGCAGCTTTTCCATTGACGTTCCCATCGATGCCGTTGAATCTCTCCAGGTTTACAAGAGCGCCTACAATGCCCAGTACGGCCGATTTTCCGGCGGCCTGACGAGCATTGAGACCAAGCCGCCCTCCGGCCAGTGGCATTATGAGCTGAACGATTTTCTTCCTACACCGCGAATCCGCAGCGGTCATCTGGTGGGCATCGCAGACAACGAGCCGCGCCTGACATTTACGGCGCCCTTGTGGGCGAACCACTTGAATTTTTCCGAATCGTTTACCTATAACATGGTCAAGCAGCCCGTGCGCGGCCTGGCTTGGCCTCACAATGAAATTAAGACGCAGGGATTCAGCTCCTTCACCAATTTCCAGTATATCTTCGCTCCCAACCACCTGATGACGGTGAACGTGAATTTCTTCCCGCTGCGGCGCGAGTTTGCTGACATCAATTCGCTGATTCCACAATCTGCTTCTTCCAATTATGGCCAGCGAGGCGTTACTTTTGGGGCCACGGATCACTACTTGCTCGCTTCAGGCGCGGTGGCTACCACTCTCTTTCAGTTCACCAAATTTGACAGCTACGCGCACGGGCAGGGCCCGCTGGACATGCTCGTAACACCCAATGGTTTTGGCGGTAATTATTTTAATTCATGGACGAGATCCAGCAACCAGCAGGAAATTTCAGAAATTTATCAGTTCCCGCACAAAGAATGGCTGGGCAAGCACGACCTGAGGGCGGGCGGCGATTTCGTCCATCGAACCTACAACGGCCTCAGCCAATCACGACCTGTGCAATTGCTGCGAGCTGACGGCTCGCTTGCAGAACAGATTGATTTCTCGGGCCTGGGAAAACTTTCTGTGGAGGACACCGAGTGGGCCGGGTTCGTCCAGGACCACTGGAGCTTTAGCGACCATCTGGCGCTCGATGCCGGGTTGCGATATTCCGGCCAGACCATCGGGACGGGGGGAGCTATCGCACCCCGCGCAGGCTTGGTCTATTCCCCCGGCGTTTCCGGCAAGACAATATTCCGGGGAGGGCTGGGTGTTTTTTACGATCGCATTCCCCTTTTGGCCGGTGATTTCGTCAACAATCCCACCCGCACTGCAAGCTTTTTCAATCCACAAGGATTGCTCCTGGGGCCGCCCCTCACCTTCCAGAATGTTTACGTGGCTGTGGATGAAAAAGGGGAGCACATCAGCCTGAAGACCCACCATTTGTCCAGCACGCCATACAATCTGACCTGGAATATGGAACTTGACCGCGAGCTGGGCCCGCGAGTTCTGGCGCGTGTTAGTTATCTGTCCAGCAGGACCTATGATGAGTTTATTATTGACCCACAAACTTCACCCACCAGCAATCCCATCCTCCTGCTCACGAACACCGGAGGCTCGCGCTACCACGAATTTGAGACGACCCTTCGCCTTCACATGAGCGAGCGGTCAGATTGGAACATCTCTTATGTTTACAGCCTGGCACGCGGAGATTTGAACACCTTGGGCCAGATCTATGTGCCCTTTGAGCAACCGGTCATCCGCCCCAACGTTTATGGAAACTCCCCTTCCAACGTTCCGCACCGGCTCGTGGCGTGGGGCCAATTAAAACTTCCCCGGGCGGTAACCGTCACCCCTCTGCTTGACGTCCATACGGGCTTTCCTTATTCCAACTTCGACGTTTTGCAGAATTACGTTGGCGTGGCCAATGACCAGCGCTTTCCAACATTCCTTTCGGTGGATATGAAGTTAAGCAAGGATTTTAGCCTTCCCCTCACGTCCTGGCTTAAGAATCACAAGTTCCGCGGCGCCGTGCAAATCTATAACATTACCAACCATTACAATCCTCTGGACGTTTTTTCAAACGTCACGTCGCCAAATTTCGGCCACTTTGTAGGCCTCCAACATCGCCTTTTCGACGCTTCAATCGATATCGTTTATTAATTTGAGGGATTGGTGGAGTGGATTGAATTATTTTAGAGGCGTCACGATGAATGGGCAGTCTTCTTTTTAACCAATCACCTTTAAAGAAAACAAGCAAACCTAATACGAACGCATTTGCTCTGGTTACAAAACCCCCTCACCCCCCGCGCCTCTCCCCCGAGGGGGCGAGGGGAGAAAGAGATCAAAGTAGCCCTCGCCCCTTCAGGGGCGAGGGTGTCCCGCTTGG
>DASYXZ010000276.1:0-8664 GCA_035934315.1 Terriglobia bacterium
CACCGCCTGCAGGTCCATGCGGTTCGATTGGTACGCCGCGAGGCCCGCTTGAAATGTCGCGGTCGCCTGGGGGATCAGGCCTTCGCGATAAATCTTCAACAATTCGTCTCCGGTCTTTGCCGCCAAATACTGGTCACGCACATCAAAATACGCCTGCTGGATAGCGCCTTCGTACTCGCGGCGCGAGCGGTTTAATTCCTCAACCGCCTGGGCCACCTCAGGATGCTGTTTTCGACTGCGGAAAATCGGAATTTTCACGCCCAATGTCAGCATGTAGTAGTCGCGGAACTGCGGGCCGGTGTGCTGCCACGCATACTGGACATTGAAATCCGGGTAAGCATCTTTGCGAGCTATTTCAAGTTGCACGCTTTGCCGGCGCACCATTTCCTGCTCGCCGCCCACCTCAGGATCTGCGGTGCGCACTCGGGCCAGCAGCTCGTCTGAGGTGTAGGGGAGAGGTGTTTCGGTGAGTGTTTCCGTCTGGAGATCAGGCGAGTCGGGCGCCCGATTCAGGATTTGTTTCAGTTGTGCTTCCAGGGTCCACATCTCCTGGTGATGCATGGCGATTTCTTTAAGCAATTCCGTGCGTTGCAATTGCGCTTTCAGAACCTCCGCCTGGCTGCCCTGGCCAACCCGGTAATGGGCTTCAGCAAGTTTTTCAATTTGTTCCAGGAGTTTCCCGTCGCGATCGAGTACTGAGAGCGTTGATTGAATGTAGGCAAGATGGAAATACACGGCCTTCAGTTGCTCGATCACCGTTCGACGGACAGAATCAAAATGCTGCCGGGCGGCGTCAGCGTCGCGCGCCGCAGCTTCCCCGCGCAAGCGCAATTTTCCTGGATAAGGGATGTCCTGTGAAATACCCAGGCCCGTGTAAGCGAAATCGCTGTTGGTGTAACCTGCGAAAGGACGAGGGCTGCCTACATTTAATTGTTGTAATACGATTTGCGGGTCGGGTAGCGTTGAAACTTGTGAAGGAACCTGGGTGGCTGCTTTCCAACCGTGACGGGCGGCAAGAATTTGGGGATTCTTTTGTTCAACCTCATCCACCAATTCTCGCAAAGGAGAGACCAACTGCCCATGTGGGGCGGGGGGTTGCATTGCCTCTTGTGCTTTTCCCAAACTCACTCCTGTCAGTGAGCAAAGACAAAGCAGGCCCGAACTGATGAAAGCGGCGCACACTCTGCCCTTGATTTTTTGCTCCCGACCTGTTGGTTTGTGTTCTCTCATTGCAAGTTTCCTCCAATCAGCGGCGTGATGTTCAAGTCGCGCGAATACACGTAGTCCCACAGCCTGTCGAAAAGTTCCTTCGACATGGGTTCCTTAAGCTCGAATTCAAATGTTTCCCGATAAGCGCCCACGCGGAGGTGGAACGCGTCCGGATTGGCGATCGTTTGAATATCTGACCATTTCCAACTGCGGCTGTCGCGTTGAGTCGGTGTAACGTAATCGATTCCGTTGCCGCCAAACCGCAGGACGCCGCTGCTGCCTCCGGTGCGTGTCGTGTGCCGCGCAGGAATTGTCGCAAAGGCCGGGTGGTTCGGGTCGGGGTCGCCGTTGCGCACCGGTTTTATCACGCGAAGGGAAAGCTCTGCCGCGACACTGGGGGGCATCGTCTGGCTGAAATCGAATCGATACCGGCGGTCGCCGGGCTGGTGCCAGCCACGGTTCTCGTAACTGGTGAGGACGAAGCGGTGGGTTGCGAGGTCAAAAGTCTGAATTTCACCGAACGGCCATCGATGGGAATTGCGCTGGTCGGATCGAAATTCGATTCCGTTGGCATCAACCATCAGCGTTCCCCGCACCGTCCGCAAGCCGTGATGCAGTCGCGCCGGGGATTGCCAGATGAGCGGCGGTACGGGTTTACCCGCGAGGGATTGATTAGGCGGGACGATTGCCCGGACCGATGAGCGGGCATGAACGCTGGTGAATATTAGCGCCATCAAATTGAATGCTAAAAATTGGGAACGTACAACCATCACTTTTTTTACCTCCGGTTCAGAAAACGACGGACTGTGCGGCCGCGATGCCGCGCGTGCGGCGCATAGTCGGTTCGGCCAGGAATTTTTGGATTTCTAATGAGACGTCGCCCGTTCCTGGCGCTGCGGCGGAGAACGCGCGCCAGCGCCTGCACACGTCGGCGCCGTTATGGTTCAAGTGAGGCTGGAAGGGTTAAATAAGAAGAGTGGAATTCAGGAGAAAAACCCGGACATTGCCGGGCGGAGAATGTCCCGTAAAAAGATTGTGATATTGGGTGGTTGAGGGGTTGGCAAAAGTTAGAGCATGCGGCGCACTCAAAAAACCGGTTACAGAAAGGGGCGGAACGCTGGAAGCTTTCCGAGCCGGCAGGGGCAAGGCATTCGCAGCAGAACCGGAAGCCTCTTGCTTGCAACAAGAGGTGGGAGCTTGCTGATTGTGGCACGCAAATTTCATTGCGTGGCAGCACGCGGAGCCCTCTGCCTTTGTCGCCGCGTCACTGATCGCACAATTCAGCGCCGGCGCGAGCAGGGAGAAGAGCAGTGACAGCGCGATAATTCGAATGAAACCATGTCTCATAGGCCGCCTTCATTATGAATTGTGCCGTTGCGCAGGCCAGAAGTCAAGGGTTCTGTGCGCCTGAAGCGCGGAGAAACTCCAGAATTAACTTTACGCTCACCTAACCTTGTGCCCATGGAGTTCCTCACGCGCGGCGTGCCATTTCCAGGCGGTCTGGACAATGGTATCGAGGTCGGAATATTGTGGGCGCCAGCCAAGGAGTTTTGCAGCGCGGACGGGATCGGCCACCAGCGAAGGCGGGTCGCCCTCGCGGCGTGGCGCATCGCGTGTGGGGGTCTTGCGGCCGCCGCTGCATCGCTCGATTGCTGCGATTACTTCACGTACGGAAAATCCGCGCCCGGCGCCCAGATTCAGGGCAACAGGCGTTCCGCCCTCCATAAGATAGCGCAGAGCGAGCACGTGGGCCTCAGCCAAATCGGTCACATGAATGTAATCGCGAATTGCAGTACCGTCCGGGGTGGGATAGTGGGTCCCGTAAACTTCAACAAAAGGAATCAGCCCCAGCGTGGCCTGAATCACCAAAGGGATCAAGTGAGTTTCGGGGTCGTGGCCTTCGCCAATCTCACCCTGAGGGTCGGCGCCCGCCGCATTAAAATAACGCAGGGCGGCGGAACGAAGGCCATAGGCGGTGGAATACCAATGCAAGGCGCGCTCCATGATCAGTTTGGTCTCGCCATAAGGATTGATGGGGCGCAAGGGATGATCTTCCGGGATGGGCACCTTGTCCGGCGTGCCGTACACAGCCGCAGAAGAGGAAAACACTATGTGCTTTACGCTCGTGGCCAGCATGGCGTCAAGCAACTTAAGCGTGTTGACGACATTGTTCCAAAAATATTTTTGCGGCTGGGCCATTGACTCGCCCACCAGCAGACTGGCGGCAAAGTGGATGACCGCCTTCACCTCATATTCCTTGATGACTTTGGAAATGAGCCCGGCATCCTTTAGGTCGCCCTCAACCAGGGGTCCCCATCGAACCGCTGAACGGTACCCGGTGCCGAAATTGTCGAGCACCACCGGCTCATATCCAGCGCGGGCCAGGGCCTTTGCCGTATGGCTCCCGATATAACCCGCTCCGCCTGTTACCAGAATTCGCATCAGCTTGCCCCTTGTCACTGACCGCGTGCCACTGTGTTTTCGATGCGCGCTTTCAAATCGAGAAAAATCAAGTGGGCCAAAACCAGGTGCGCGTCTTCCACCTGTTGCATGTTATTGGATGGCACCACGATGGGGCAATCGAGAAGCGTTTTCATTTTCCCCCCGCCACAACCGGTGAGGCCAACAGTGGTGGCTCCAATACTCCGGGCAAGCTCGAAGGCGCGAAGAACGTTGGGCGAGTTGCCGCTGCCGCTGATGCCGAAGGCGACATCACCGGGCTGTATGAAGTTTTCGATCTGAGCGGCGAAAACTCTTTCGTAGCTTTCGTCGTTTGCCCACGCGGTTAACATGGGCACGTTATCAACCACGGAGCAAGCCTTCAGGCGTTTCACCCTGGCCAGCGATGCGTGCCCGGGAAAGTGCGTGGCCTTGCCCAAATCCGCCGCCATGTGGGAGGCCAGTGCCGCGCTGCCGCCGTTGCCGAAAGTGAAAACTGTGTGGTCCGTTTGGTAGGCGCGGAACAAGCAGTCGGCGGCGCGACGCGTCTCGGCTAATGGCAGACCATTCAGAATTCCTTGCAAGGTTTCGAGGTAAGCGGAATAATCAAGCTCTTTCAAACCTTTTTCCTCTCCCGGCAAATCAGGGGCGCCCCTGCAAAAAGAAATATTGTTTCCGAGGCGGTTTTAATTTAACACGGCGGCAACATATTCTTCAACGAATTGACAAAGAAGGGGCAATGCGAAATTGGAAAATTAGGAACTGAAAATTGGCGCTTATTTTGGAATTACCCGATTGTATTTTCAAATTTCGAGTTTGCAGTTTCAATTTTCCTGTTTTCTTCGCAACCGTCAATCCCTCGTTACCCCTCCCGCCAGAGCAGAAAGCCGTTTTTGCCGCCCGATGTGGGGCAGCATTGGGCGCAACGCGCCTGCTATTTAGCCCCAACTTGCAATGGAATAGTGTCAGTCTGGCCGGAATTAGGGCCAACCAGAATATCAAACACGCCCGGCTCAACCACGCGGTGCATGTTGATATCGAGAATGGAAAGCAACTTCGGGGTGAGGGGAAACTCCACCGTCGCCTTCTCTCCTGGTTTCAGATGAACGCGGCGAAAGCCGCACAGTTTCATCACCGGCTGAGTGACGTCGGCGAGTCTCTGATGAATGTACATTTGCGCCACTTCGTCGCCTGCCCGGGTTCCCGTGTTGGTCACGTCCACTCGCACTGTGGCCGAGCCGTATTGCCCGAGGGCGGGCGGATCGATCCGGAGATTCTCAAAATGAAAAGTCGTGTAGCTCAGTCCGTAGCCGAATGGGAAGAGCGGCTTGCGACCGACGCCGAGGTAGCTCCGATTGGCGGAAGGTTTGTGATCGTAATAGTCGGGAAGCATGCCCACTGAGCGAGGAAAGGTGATGGGCAGTTTGCCACCCGGATTGACATCCCCAAACAAGACCTGTGCCGCCGCCGTGCCGCCTTCCTGCCCCAGGTACCACCCTTCCAGAATCGCCGGGACATGTTCGGCGGCGTAGTTGATGGAAAGCGGGCGGCCATTGATGAGGAATACGATGGTGGGCTTTCCCGTTTCAACGACGGCTTTAATGAGCTGGTCCTGGGCCCCAAGCAAGTCGAGTGAATCGCGGTCGCCCAAATGTTTTTCCGACCATGCTTCGCGGTTGGTGCTTTCGTTTTCGCCCACAACCACGATAGCCACGTCGGCCTGGCGGGCAGTTTCCACGGCAGCCTGGATGCTCGCAGCTTGCGATTGCGGGTCGGGGAATTCCACCTTGTCATCGTACCAGGCGCGCCAGCCCTGGCGGCCCACAGTGATTTTGCACCCTTCGGAGTAGAGAACCTTTACGCCCGGGCCAACGCGGTCACGTATCCCCTGAAGAATGCTGACGCTATGCGCGGGCTCGCGGCTGTACCCGCCCAAGTGAACGTCCGCCGCGTCAGGCCCGATGACGGCGACGGACTTGAGTGTTTTCAAATCCAGCGGCAGAAGGTTGCCGTCGTTTTTTAAAAGCACAATGGCTTCCTGAGCCACGCGCAGGGCCAACTTCCGGTGTTCCGGGCTGTTGGTGATTTGCTCCGCGTAGTCAGGATTCACGTAGGGATTCTCAAAGAGTCCGAGACGGAATTTAGCCGTGAGAACTCGGGCGACAGCCTTGTCCAGTTCTGCTTCTGGAATGGCTCCGGAGCGCACTTGATCGACTATCGTGCGATAGACTGAACCATCGCTCAAATCAAAATCCACACCGGCAGCCAGAGCCTCGCGCGCCGCCTGGGCATTGTCGGCGGCGACGTGGTGAGTGTTTACCAGCATCTGGAGGCCGCCACCATCGGAGGTGACGTAGCCGTCAAAGCCCCATTCCTCGCGAAGAACATTTTCCAGCAGCCAGCGGTTGATGTGCGAAGGGACACCGTCAATTTCATTGTAAGAGGCCATCACGCTTCCCACATTGGCTTCCTGAACCGCGGCCTGAAAGGGCACGAAGAAATATTCCCGCAGAATACGCTCCGAGAAATTGGCGGGGGCTGTGTTGGTTCCGCCTTCGGGCTGGCCGTGGGCGGCGAAATGTTTTGCCGTCGCCATCACATGATGCCGATCGATGAGGTCATTCGGGCCCTGTAATCCTTCAATGGCGGCCACGCCCATGCGCGAAACGAGATAAGGATCTTCACCATAAGTCTCTTCCGTGCGCCCCCAGCGCGGGTCGCGCGCGAGGTCGAGCACTGGCGTGAATGCCTGATTGGCGCCGGATGATGCCATTTCGTCCGCGGCGGCCGTAAACGCCTGGCGGACGAGGTCCGGATCCCAGGTGCTGGCCAGTGCCAGGACTTGGGGAAAGCTCGTGCTCCCGTTGGACATGTAGCCATGCAAGGCTTCTCCCTGAAAAAGCGAGGGGATGCCCAATCGTGTTTTTTCCAGTAGGAATTTTTGGATGGCGTTTCGCGCTACAGCAGCGTCATGCGGGCTGACGTCTGAATCGACGCTGAACATGCGTCGCAGTGTTTGCATCGCTTGCGGCGAAATGGATTGCCGGGCGCCCCCGCGGGCCATTCGCGAGCGCCCGCCGGCAATCTGGTCAACCTTTTCCTCGAGCGTCATTCTCGGCAACAAATCAGCCACGCGCTGCCGGATGGGAAGAGCGGGATTTCGATAATCCGGTACGGCCTGCTGCGCCTGAGCGCCCGCCGCGGCACAGAGCACGAACAATAAACAACCATAAGAACGCATAATGCCCCCCTCATGAGCGTGATTGGTTCGGCCTTTTATAACATGCATTCGGCTAAATAAGAAACGGCGGCAACAAATTCGAGGGTGGATTGCCGATTATTGATTGACGGTTTGGAGAGGAGACCGTTGTCGTTGTGATTCAGGAAAGCGTTTTCATTCACTCTTTCGCCGGGTCGTCAAAGAAGGGGAAATTAGAAACTGGAAACAGGACATTAGAAACTAGAGATTGGAAACTGGAAATTGGCTCAAGTTTTGGAATTGCATGTTTCCAATTTCTAATTTCCAGTTTCTTTCATTTCCGACAATCTTCAAAAGTCAATCGAAAATCGGCAATCACTCGTACCGCAGCGCCTCTATCGGGTCCACTTTCGTCGCCCGTCGCGCCGGAATGTAGCAGGCCAGCAGCGACACGGTGATGAGCGCGATTGGGACCACAATAAACGTGGCGCGGTCGGTGGGCTGGACGCCGTAGAGAAAGTTCGAAAGAAAACGCGTGAGGGCCCAAGCGCCAAATAAGCCGAAGGCAACACCTGCTAAAGTCACTCCCAGAGCCTGGCGGGACATCAGGCTTAGCACATCACCCCGCCCGGCGCCGAGCGCCATGCGGATGCCAATTTCCCTGGTGCGTTGGGCGACGGAAAACGCCATCACGCCGTAGATCCCCACCGTGGCCAAGGCGAGCGCAATGCCGGCAAAGATTCCGAGCATGAGCATGTTGAAGCGTCGCGGAGCCACGGAGTCTGAAAGGGTCTGTTCGAGTGTAGTGACGTTGTAAATGGGTTCTTCGGGATCGATGGCTGCAATTTGGGAGCGCACGGTGGAAATCATGGTGGCCGGATTCGTGGAAGTCCGAACCGCAAGCTGCATGGGTGTGATCAGCCCCGATTGAAGGAGGGGCAAGTAAATCTCGGATTCCACATCGGCGCTCAGGCCCTCGTGGCGGGTATCAGCGATTACGCCGACCACGTTGATCTTGTCGTTCATGAGAGGAAGTTCCTTTCCTATCGGGTCTTCGCCAGGCCACATATGGCGGGCCATCGTTTCATTGATCACGGCTACTTTCGGCGCTTGTTCGTCATCCGCGTCGGTGAATGTGCGGCCCTTCACCAGCGGTATGCCGAGGGTGGAGAAATAGGCCGGGCTCACAGTCAATTGGGACAACAGCAAGTTTGTATCGGACGCGACGCCTCTCTCGCTGGCCGTCTGTGTGCGGATCATCATCTTCATTTGATAGGGACTGAGGGGTAGGGAATCCACGAATGCGGCCGATCGCACGCCCGGCAAAGACTCCACGCGCCGCAGCACTTCAAAATAGAAAGCGCGCTTTTGGATCGCCTGGGGATATCGCGAATCGGCCAGGCTCAGGTTCAAGGTCAGCACGTGTTCAGTGGTGAATCCGGGGTCAACCGAGAGCACTCGGTAAAAGCTCTTGATCAACAAGCCGGCGCCGATCAGCAAGACCAATGCCAAGGAGAGTTCCGCCACGGCCAGCGCGCCCCGCAACAAGCCTCTGCGGGAGCCCGTCCC
Organism: Terriglobia bacterium; assembly: GCA_035934315.1. GTDB lineage: Bacteria > Acidobacteriota > Terriglobia > UBA7540 > UBA7540 > DASYXZ01. The sequence continues at coordinate 8,417 of DASYXZ010000276.1, forward strand.
GGGTGATCCCTCTTTCATTTTGTCTGAAAGATTCAATCGAGTGACCGCCAGCGCTGGGGCCAAACCAAACAGGATGCCAGTGACCAATGCCAGCGCCAGCGTAAAGAGCAGGACAGGCGCATCCAACCTGACCGGGGCCACACTCAAAATCTCTGCGCCCACGCTCGCCGGGATAAGGCGTGTCATCACGCTTATGCCCCAGGCCGCGAGCAGCAGTCCTGCCACGCCGCCGGCCAACGCAAGGATCA
>DASYXZ010000006.1:0-10715 GCA_035934315.1 Terriglobia bacterium
CTAATACGAACGCATTTAGCGCAGTTACAAAACCCCCTCACCCCCGGCCCCTCTGTCGCCGCGGCGACCAAGGGGAGGAGAATATGAAAGTAACCCTCGCCCCTTGAGGGGAGAGGGTGTCCCGCGTCCGCGGGACGGGTGAGGGGTGTAGGCCGCCGATTCTAAGATGTAACATGACCTCTTGCGTTCGTATTAGGTTAGCTGTTTGCGGCGCGGGTGCGAGCGGCCTTGCGGGCAGCTTGCTGAAGTCCCTTTTGGCCTTTGGTTTTAACCGCCTTCAATGCCGCGCGATGCCGGGCCGCCGGCCCCCGGGCCAGAGCACTGCGCCTGGCCTGGCGCGCGAGTGATTCCGGAGATGCTGCGCTGTGGCCTTCTCTTTGCAGGGCCTTGACCACAGCACGCGAACGTTTCGGCGATGGTTTGTTGTGTGAGGACTTCCTGCCCTTCTGGTTGTCGCGCCTGGCCTGAGCCAGAGTTCTTGATGAGACACGCCCCCTGGCGGGAAGTGGCAGCTTCACGCCTGCGCGGCGTGCTTTGGAAAGCCCAATCGCAATTGCCTGTTTGGTAGACCGTGCCCCGTGTTTGCCTTCCCGGATATGATCCATTTCTTCGCGGACGAATTCGCCCGCCTGCGTCGAAGGTGACTTACCTTCACGAGCATCTTCTCGCGCTCTTTGGATTGTTTCCCTTTCAGGCATGGTTTCCTCCTGTAGAGAATGACTCAACCATTTATTGGCTGGCTCTCATGGGGCGGGGTTCCGCGGTTGCAACTCCGGCCGGATACACAACGATCTCAACGCCTCCGGCATCGCTGCCCGCACCCCCGGCGATCTTACCGAGCGCCAGCGTCCTCAACAGCGTGTCATCGAATCTAAAATTCCTGGCCAGATAATCGCGCACCACCATGCCCCGCGCCTCGGAGAGTTCCTTATCTTTATCCGTATCACCCTTCATGCCGGTTTTGGTGACCACCACGGCCAGGCCGAATTTGTTCTGTTCAAGATATTGTCCAACCGAATCAAGCGCCTTCGCATTTTTTAATTTTGCGGTATCGGGCTTGTTGAAGAGCTTGGCGGCGTCATAGGAGAACTCTTTAAGTTGAGGACGCTGGGGCAGGTCGGGGATTTCATATTTCGTCAGTTCGGCAGAATCACTGTAACCGCGCCTCTTGTAAAACCCGCGCAAAAAGAAATTGCTCTTGAGCGCCTGCATGTTTTCCTGAAAAGCGGTGGCTCCTTCTTTGGCTTGGGCGGTGGTATCACTCAATTGCTGATACATTTTTTTGTCGTTGACGAGCGCTCCCAAGGTTCCCTTGCCTTCATCAACTTTGGCGGACACCGACTCCAGGTTGCCCGTAAGCTCGTTGATGTTGGTCATGGCGGTCTTGCCACCGTCCAGCATATCGTTCGTCTTTTTGATCAGGTCGGAAATGTCGACCGGAGGCTGGCTCCCAATCGTTTCCCAATCTTGAACCTTGGGCGCGCCCTGGGAGCCGAATGATATGTCCACGTATTTGTTGCCCATGAGTCCTTCTGTCTGAATCGAGGCGACGGAATCCGCTTTCACCACGTCGCGGGTGGAACTCTCCATCTTCATCACGACGGCGACTTTTCCATTCGATTGCGTGGGAAGTTGGATCACTGAAACCGTTCCTTTGTGAACTCCGCCCACGCGCACTTCGGCGCCGTTGTCGAGGCCGGCGACCGTATCGAAGTTCGCTTTGATGTGATACGAGGAGGTAAAGAGGAGCTGCTTGCTCCCGATCAAAAATATTCCGATAGCGAGAATGGCCAGCGTTGCAAAAATAAAAACCCCTAAACGGACTGTTCGTGACATGGTGTCTGCGCCCCCTCCGCCATGAATCGCAACACAAAGCTGTCATGGCTCTTTTGCAGGTCTTCAAAAGTTCCTTCAATCAGAATGTTTCCCTGATGCAGAACAGCCAAACGGTTGGAAATAGTTTTAGCGCCGCGCAAATCGTGGGTGACCACCACCGAGGCCATCTGGCGTTCCTTCTGCAGCTTCAAAATCAAATCCTCGATCTCTCTCGCGGTAATGGGATCCAGGCCGGCAGTAGGTTCGTCGCACAACAAAATGTCAGGTTGGAGCGCCAGGGCGCGTGCCAACCCGACTCGTTTCTGCATGCCTCCGGAAATCTCAGAAGGCATTTTGCTTCCATCACTCTCCATCCCGACTTGCGACAACAAATTTCGCACGCGGTCTTTTTGTTCGCCCGGCGCCATCGGGCCGTTCCGGGCCAGCGGGAACGCGACGTTTTCCTCCACGCTCAACGAATCGTACAGCGCCGATTGCTGAAACAAGAATCCCACTTTCTTGCGGATTTGGTTGAGGTTGTCCATCTCAAGTCCCTTCAGTTCCTTGCCCGCCACTTCAATTGACCCTGAATCGGGTTTTAGCAAACCAATCAACAACTTCAGGAAAACGCTTTTACCGGTGCCACTCTGTCCGAGAATAACGAGGGTCTCGCCTCGCCCAACTTGAAGATTGACTCCGTTCAGGACCTTCTGCTCGCCGAATGACTTCCGTAGGTCTTTCACTGCGATTGCCGGCCCGCCACTATTCTGCATATTCTCCATGAGTCCCGCCTAACTGAAAAATACCAGGATCAGCCGAACCAACAGCACATCCGCCAGAATCACGAAAAGTGAAGCGATCACCACGGAGGTGGTGGCTGCCCGTCCCACGCCTTCGGTTCCCCCTCGCGCGCGCATTCCCTGAAAGCATCCGATCATCCCAATGATCAAACCAAACACCATGGTTTTGAGAGTGGGTGGCAGAAAATCGTTAAAAGTCACGTTCTGGAATCCCTCAACTATAAAGAGGTGTAGCGAGATTGGCTCGGCAAGTGTGTTGGCGATCCAGCCCATCATGATCCCGCAAAAGTCGGCGGACAAGGTCAGCAAGGGAAGCATCAACATGCAGGCCAGCACGCGCGTGGCCGCGAGATATTTGTAGGGATTCACGGCAGAGACTTCCATGGCGTCAATCTGCTCGGTCACCTTCATCGATCCTAATTCCGCTCCGATCCCGGCACCCACACGGCCGCTGGTGATTAAGGCCGTGATGATGGGGCCCGTCTCTTTAATGATGGAGATAACAATCACCGCCGGGAGGACGGACTTGGCGCCAAAGCGAATCAGGCTATCGCGTGTTTGCAGGGACATCACCACGCCCGTGGCCGCACCCGCCAGCGCCACCAGGGGCAGCGATTTGGAGCCAATTTCATCGAGCTGGTGGAAGAGTTCCCGGCCTTCGTAAGGCGGATTGAACGCTGCACTGATTACCCGCGCGCAAAAAATGCCAAGCTCACCGAACCACTCAAAGAAAGAATGCACAATGTGATTTTGAGCAATTTCCCGCCTGTCTTGCGCTCGGAGCTGGGCTTCGGTTTCGGGCTGGCCGCGCAGACCCATCCATCCGGGAATCGAACTTGCAAAAAGAAAGAGAGGGTGTCTGATCATTTCCGCGTCTCCCAAGCTGTGGACGATGAGCATCCATAATAATCAGTGAGACGATTCCATTCACCTCATCGGATAGCGATAAGTCTTCCTCCCGTAACCGCATTGCTGATCACTTGCGATTCGCGTTCACCAACTAATTTCCAGCCGGCCGGATCCGGTCGCCCTCTTAACCACGGGCCTTCCTAAACGCGCTCATATTAGTTTTATTGTTTCAGAGGCACAATCTGGTGAACTCCGGCAGCTTGAGAGGGAAAACCCCTCATACGTTTCCTGGGCTCATGGCGCCCCACGATCGCCACCGATGACCTTATGTCATCTGAGTCCAAGGCCCACAGACTCCGCGCTCTACGCTAAGGGCCCCTCCGGCAATGGCGGCTGGCGTCGCAGATAGGCTTTGGAGCGTCGAGGACCTTGTGGCATTATGGGAGAGCAAAGAGACAGCCCAAAGATCGCAATGACTTTGGAGGCGGAGGATGGGAAGTGGATGCAATCTGGCCTGAACCCGGACCTGATCAAAATGGAAAGTTCTTTGTCCTTTTCAAGCAGTCAATTTCCAAGCAGCCCACTACTCGGAGCCGATTCCGGCAGAGTAAGCCATGAATATCTCAGAACCTTTTATCCGCAGGCCGATTGCGACAACGCTCCTCACCGCTGCCATTGCGCTGGCCGGGGCAGTTGCTTTTCAGTATCTCCCCGTATCGCCGCTGCCCCAGGTTGACTTTCCCACCATCAGTGTGGGTGCGAATTTGCCGGGCGCGAGTCCGGAGACCATGGCCTCCGCCGTGGCCACGCCGCTCGAGCGCCAATTCAGCCGCATCGCGTCCGTCACGGAAATGACCTCTTCCAGCACTCTCGGGTCCACCAACGTCACGCTGCAATTTGACTTAAACCGGAACATTGACGCCGCGGCGCGCGACGTTCAAGCCGCCATCAACGCCGCGCGCGGCAACCTGCCGGCAAATCTTCCCAGCAATCCGAATTACCGCAAAGCGAATCCAGCCGACGCTCCCATTTTCATGCTGGCGCTTACCTCCGACGTGCTCAGCAAAAGCCAGATGTACGATTCCGCCTCGTCGATTTTGGCGCAGAAGCTCGCCCAGGTGGCGGGCGTGGGACAGGTGATTGTGGGCGGAGGCGCGCTGCCGGCGGTTCGCATTGAACTGAACCCGACCATCCTGAATAAGTATGACATCGGCCTGGAACAGGTTCGAAGCGTATTGAACGCCGCCAATGCCAACACCCCGAAAGGACATTTTTCCGACGGCCATCGCATGTGGGAGGTGGGCGCCAACGATCAACTCTTTAAAGCCGTTGACTACGAACCATTGATCGTAGCCTACCGCAACGGAACAGCCGTGCGCGTTTCCGATATCGGTGAAGCGCGGGATGCTCCTGAAGATATCCGGAATGCGGGCTATGCCAACGGCAAGCCCTCCGTCCTGGTGATCGTCTTCCGCCAACCCAACGCCAACATTATTGATACTGTGGACCGCATTCGCACCGTGCTTCCCGCGCTCAAGGCCGCCATGCCGCAGGCCATCGATATGAGGGTGGCCATGGACCAGACCGTGACCATCCGCGCTTCCGTGAAGAATGTCGAGCAAACGTTGTTCATCTCCGTGATCCTGGTGATTCTGGTGGTCTTTGTTTTCCTCCGCAGCCCGCGCACCACTTTTATCCCCAGCGTCGTCGTCCCCGTGTCGCTCATCGGAACTTTTGGCGTGATGTACGTCCTGGGTTACAGCCTGGACAATCTCTCCTTGATGGCCCTCTGCATCTCCACCGGCTTTGTGGTGGATGACGCCATCGTGGTGATTGAAAACATCTCACGCTATTTGGAACAGGGGCTGCCCCCGTTTGAGGCCGCACTGAGGGGCGCGCGGGAAATTGGCTTCACCGTGATCACCATTACTATTTCGCTGATTGCGGTTTTCATTCCAATTTTGTTGATGGGTGGAATTGTCGGCCGCCTGTTCCGTGAGTTCGCTGTATCGCTTTCGATCGCCATCATCGTTTCCATGATCGTTTCGCTCACGGCCACTCCCGCCATGTGCGCCCATTTGTTAAGGCAGCATGAAGCGCATGGCCGGCTGTACCACATCAGCGAGCGCGGATTCAACTGGATCGTGAAAGCATATGGGAGGTCGCTCGCCGGGGTGCTTCGCTATCCGGCGATTACGCTCTGTATCTTATTGGCCACGATTGGGCTGAATGTTTACCTTTATATTCATGTGCCCAAGGGATTTTTCCCGCAGCAGGATAATGGACGGATTATCGGCTCGATTCAAGCCGACCAGGACACGTCATTTCAAGCTATGGACGGGATCCTTCAGAAGATGGTGAAGATCGTGGTGGCCGATCCCGCCGTGGACACCGTGAATGGTTTCACGGGAGGATGGGCGGGAGGAAATAGCTCGCGCATGTTCATTTCTCTCAAGCGGCCCGACCAAAGAAAAATCGGCGCCGACCTCATCATTGCTCGATTGCGGCCCAAGCTCGCCCGCGTTCCGGGCGCCACGCTCTACTTGCAGGCAGCTCAAGACGTGCGCGTGGGCGGACGATTTGGCGCCGCCCAATATCAATTCACCATGCGAGGCGACAACTTGCAAGACCTTACGGATTTCGCGCCCCGCATGCTCGAAAAATTGAAGACCATCAACACCATCACGGACCTGAACAGCGACCAGCAAAATCACGGGTTGCAAGCCTACGTCCAGTACGATCGCGGGACGGCGGCGCGTTTCGGCATTTCACCGCAGCTTATTGACGCAACGCTCTACGACGCCTTCGGCCAGCGTCAGGTATCGACCATGTACAGCTCGCTGAATCAGTATCACGTGGTCATGGAAGCGGCGCCGGAATACTGGCAGAGTCCACAAATCCTGAAACAAGTGTACGTACGTTCGCCGAGTGGCCAGGAGGTTCCGCTCAGCGCCTTTGCCCATTTCGCGCCCCTCAATGCGCCGCTGGCCGTAACTCATCAGGGACTTTTTCCCGCCGTCACCATCTCTTTTAATTTGCAGCCCGGCGTGGCGCTGGGGGACGCGGTGGACGCCATCAATGCGGCCGCCCTTAAAATCGGACTGCCGCCCACCATCCATACCGGATTTTCCGGCACGGCGCAGGCTTACCAGGATTCGCTGGGCAGCGAGCCCCTCCTGATTGCCGCAGCCCTGGCCGCCGTTTACCTCGTGCTCGGCATCCTCTATGAAAGCTTCGTCCATCCCGTCACCATTCTTTCCACGCTCCCCTCAGCCGGGGTGGGCGCGCTGCTGGCCCTGATGATCACCCACACCGATCTCACCATCATCGCGGTGATTGGAATTATTCTCTTGATTGGGATTGTGAAGAAAAACGCCATCCTGATGATCGATTTTGCGCTGGCCGCCGAACGCAATGAGGGCAAGAATTCCCGGGACTCCATTTACGAAGCATGTCTGCTGCGCTTTCGCCCCATTTTGATGACCACCCTGGCGGCTATGCTCGGCGCGCTGCCGCTGGCGGTTGGCCATGGCACCGGTTCAGAGTTGCGCCGTCCGTTGGGAATTGCCATCATCGGCGGGCTGATGGTGAGCCAATTGCTGACACTCTATACGACGCCGGTGGTCTATCTCTATTTTGACCGGCTCCAAAATTGGCGGGTGCGGGCGCGCGAAAAGCATCGCAGGGAAACCGAGGCGCTCGGTTCAGAGGCGTGAAAAAAGCTTGGAGTTGGAGGTGTGATTTGCGGGGAGACACGATGAAAGAAATCTCGAAAGGCAAATGGGCGATGGGAAATGGTAAAGGGCCGCGCCTCTTTCCATTTCCCATTTCTCATGGCCCATTTACCTTTTTTCTGCTTTCGGCGCACCGCACACTTCGTTCTGCCTCAGGCCCACTGCTTTCTGCCTTCTGCGTTCTTCTCTTTTCAAGCGCCTGCTCGGTCGGCCCCAAGTATCAACGCCCCTCGGCTCCGGTGCCGGCCGCTTACAAAGAACAGCTGCCTGACAATGCAAAAGGCGGTGCCGAATGGAAACCAGCTCAGCCCAATGACGGAACAGTACGAGGCAAGTGGTGGGAGATCTACAACGACCCGCAACTGAACGCGCTTGAGGAACAGGTGAGCATCTCCAACCAGAACGTTCTGGCTGCTGAAGCTCAGTTCCGCGCGGCCAAGGACGCGGTGCGAATCGTGCGCTCCGGCTTGTTTCCCACGGTCGCGGCCCTCCCATCAATTGTGAACACGCGAACCTCCCGCACTCTCAGTAGCAAGGGGGTAATTAATTTTGCTTCCGGTGTGCGCACGATTTACAACCTGCCGGTGGATGTGTCATACCAAGCCGACGTTTGGGGAAGCATTCGGCACAGCGTTAGTGCGAGCGCGGAGGCCGCTCAAGTGAGCGCCGCGCAGTTGGAGAACGCCCGCTTGATTTTCCAGTCTGAGCTTGCGCAGGACTACTTTCAACTTCATGGCGCCGATAGCAGCAAGGATTTGCTCGAACGCACGGTGAAATCTTACCAACAGTACCTTCAATTGACCAGGAACCGATACAACGGTGGCGTGGCATCCGGCGGGGACGTGGCTCAGGCAGAAACCCAACTGGACACGGCGAAGGCCCAGTTAATTGACCTTGAGGTTGCGCGCGCCCAGTTTGAACACGCCATCGCCATCCTGATTGGCAAGCCGCCTGCGGCGCTCTCAATTTCATCCACTGTGTTAAAGTCGCCGCCGCCTCCCGTCCCGGCTGGAGTTCCTTCCAGTCTCTTGGAACGGCGTCCGGATATTGCCGCCGCAGAACGCCAGATGGCCGCGGCCAACGAGGAGATCGGTATTGCCAAAGCCGCTTTCTATCCTGCTTTAATCCTCAGTGCTTCCGGTGGTCTTCAGAGTTCGAGTTTTCTGAATTGGCTTTCGTGGCCCAGCCGTTTCTGGTCCGTTGGGCCTCAGTTGGCGCAGACCCTTTTTGATGCGGGCAGGCGTCGCGCCCAGTTGGCGCAGACGCAAGCTGCATACGATTTCACCGTGGCGGGCTACCGGCAAACCGTACTCACCAGCTTTCAGGAAGTGGAAGATAACTTGGCGGCGTTGCGGGTTCTCGGCAACGAAGCGAGCGCCGAGGATGATGCCGTGCGAGCCTCGCAGCGCTCATTGCAAATATCCACGGACCAGTACAAGGCCGGAACGGTGAGCTACCTGCAGGTGATCACATCGCAGGCCATCGCTCTGCAAGACGAAAGAGCGGCAGTGGATATTCTTACCCGGCGCATGGTAGCCAGCGTGCGATTGGTGGAAGCGTTGGGCGGCGGATGGGATGCCACGACATTGCCCACCGAGCAGAATCTGATAAAAGGTAAATAGGCGGAATCGGGATTCAGGCCGCAGCGCGAATGGGGCAACGCGGGACGGAAAACGCACTTTGGCCATTTTTTGGAAGATATTTCGCCCTGTAAGTTGCTTATTTTTCATACATATAAAAAGCGAGTTCATCCAGTGACTCTAATAACGATGGTAATGTTTCGTTATTACTACAGTTGTAGTAAAAAGAAATAGGTGGTAGAGAGCGGAAATCAGATCGAATGTCAGGGCCCTGATGCCATCTTGCCCCCATTTCCCAATTTATAAAACGTAGCGCACCTTTCGTCGTATAAAGTTGAGGTTCTTCCAATTCCTTTCCGGGAGGGTTCTTCCCCTTCCTCTCCGGAAAGGCTTTTCCAGTTTTTCCCAGGACGGCATTTCAAGTTTTATTGCGGAAACGAAGTGGAAATTGTTTTGAGGAAGCGAAGTGGCACTACCGCAGAGCCGGCCCCATTCGGTACGCTCAGGGCAGGCTCTGAGAAATTGCGAAGGGGCCGGAGCGCGGATCCTGCGCTACGATTCCTCATCTTTAACCAGGAGCGCCGGGCTATCGCGCCAGCAGCAACGATCTGCTGTCAACTGCCTCCCGCCTGAGCGTCCCGCCGACATTTCTCATTCTGATCACGCAGTCCGTCGATAGACGGATCCCGCAGGCGCGGGACCGCGATTGAATCAAACCGTCAGCGGACGGACATTCTGCCCGTCAATGGACTGACGCTCCGCCGGGAGGCGAGTCAAGTCATTCGGAAAAAAGTCGAAGGCTGTCATCCTGAGCCGTCAGCCGACGGCGAAGGATCTCTGCATTCCCGGAAAGCACTACCTGGATTCTTCTCCCGCGACTATGGGATCAGAGTGACAAGCGCGGCAGTGTGATGGCACGAACAATGGGCGGCGCCCGGCGCCTGCCGCGCTTTCGCGGGGCGCGCCGGAAGTTCTTCGGAATTCAAGATCGGCGGTCCCGCGGTCGCCGCCGTGACCGGTTTGAAAGAAACTGGACCGCCGCTACAAAAAACGAAACTGACCCAATACCAGATTTTGCCCATCCTTGACTGTGTAAGCCTTTTAGTTTACAGTAGAGAAGTGGTCGCCAGTTTCAGACACAAGGCGCTGGAGGAGTTGTTCCTCACGGGCCAGACGCGCCGGATCGGCCCCGAATATATCAGCAAGTGCGTGCGCATCCTACAGTCGCTGGAAGTGGCGTCGCTGCCGGGCGATTTGAACGTGGCAGGGTCCAGATTCCACAGCCTGCGCGGCAGTCCCCCAAGGTGGTCCGTGCGCGTCACCGGAAACTAGCGCATCACATTCGGCTGGCCCCAAGAAAACGCGGAGGATGTCGATTTTGAAGACTACCCTTAGGGAGGAAGGAATGGAACGAAAGAATCGGTTGCCGCCCGTCCATCCGGGCGAGATCATCCGGGAAGATATTCTTCCCGAGGTGGGCCTGTCCGTCACGGCAGCGGCGAAGGCCCTGGGTGTATCGCGCCAAATGCTGCATGACATTCTGGCGGAGCGGAAGCCTCTTTCTGCTGTCATGTGCCTGAAGATTTCCCGCTTGTTGGGCAGCACTCCGGAATTCTGGATGCGCCTGCAAGCCGACTATGATTTGAAGAAAGCCGCGCACAGTCGGGAGGTCATGAAACGCGTCGGGCGGATCGTGCCGGTGAAGCCATGTAAAGAAGTTCACGCCTGACGGATTTCTGTTCTGCCGCGGACCTTTGCTGTCATCCTGAGGGTACGGCCTCTTATGTGTCATTCCGAGCGCAGCGAGGAATCTCGCTCTGAGCTGTTGAGGCCCATGTTCGTCATTCCGGCTCTCTCCACTGGCTGACGGGAACATCCGTCTCTCCGTCGGTGGATGGACGTCCCGCTGGTACGTCATGGCGGCGAGCGCGAAGGAA
>DASYXZ010000031.1:0-7790 GCA_035934315.1 Terriglobia bacterium
TCGCTAAAGGGATCAGAGAGCGGCTGTTGCGCATACCAGAAACAACTGACTTTGCCGATAAAGGCGTAGCGGAGCGCTTCGGAACTCACGTCCACACCGTGGCCGGCGAATTCGGCGAGAACCCGGTAGCGCCCTTCCACAAGATTCTTCACGCCGCTTGCGGGCCGCTCACGGTCCCAATCATTGCGGATGGAAAAATAAGTGAGCACGTCCACATGGGTCGTCTCGCGCAGCTTGTAGCGCTCGCAGGTATAATTCACGCGCTCGATTCCCGGGCCTTGCATGTATTTGGCCATGCCGATGATGTACGAGTTCTCACCCGTCCAGTTGCGGCTTTCCCAAAGCTCGCCGTCGGGACGCCGCTCAATGATGGCTGGGTCCCACGCCGGGCTGCTTTTGTAAGCGTCATCATAATTATCGGAAAGCGTGCAGGCGCAGTTGACCTTGCGCGCCTCCTCCATCAGCTTCATCATGCCGTCATAGCCGCCGATGCGTGGGTTCACTTCTGCCACCGCGGGATAGCCCGTGTCCTTGCCCCGGTATTGCCAGCCCCACAGGTGGGCCACTTGCGCCATCTGGTCGGTGAGCGTGGCGACATCGCGGATCAATTTGCCCGCTTGCTCGAAAGTTGCGCCGGGCTTGGGCCACAGGGGTTGATCGCAATGGATGGCGTAAATTAATTTGTCATCGTAATAGTGGGTGGGAATGGCCGGCATATGGCTGCGCGCGAACTTGGCGCCGTCCAGCCAGTCCAATTTTCCATCACCGTCGATGTCGCCGATAAAGTCGAGTCGGCAGGTTGACTTTTGCCCTACCATCAGATTCGGAGTGCCGGAATTTCCACAGTTGCGTGGAGTGTTGGGACCGGTGTTCATATCGTAGCAAAGGCTTCCGTTGACGCGATGCGTCTGGATGATTCCTATTGATGCCCGGCGATGTCCGGCATCGCCTTCCACGGCCAACTCCGTGCCGTCCATGTAAGCCGTCACTTCCTGAACGCAAATCGCGCGGTCGGTACCCAACATGACCATCGGTAAACTAGCCAACACCTTTCCCCAGAAAGTGTTGGGCTTCAATCGGCCGGACTTGGCTTTGTCCAATGAGACCACGCTGCCTCCGCCGTCGCCGTGCGCCAGCCAGGCATGGCCATCTTCTTCGCGCACCGTCACCAGACGCGGCAGGGCGACTTCAATTAGTTCGTAGCCGGCAAGTTCAATTACCGATTCAAGGGAAATGTGAACGGTCGAATCCTCCAAAACGTATCGAACCGTAAATGTCGCCGCGCGCTTACCGTCGAATTCCGCCTCAAACCGAAAATCTGCCTGACTGCCAGTAACGCTGGACCAGGAAGCGGCGAGCGGAATCGTGGTGAATGTCCATGGATCCAGACGACAAAGTGTGACTTCGATTTTTGCACCCCGATCCTCGCCTCGCATCTTCGTCCCCAGAGCCAACAGGCGAAACTCATAAGGCAGCCCATCCCGGCCGTCGAGGACCAATTCAAGCTGAGTGGATTTAAGTGTCACTGGGGCCGCCGGAGTTGTGCGGTCGGGCGCCGCGCTGTCGTTCCCCGCGCCCATCCACAACGGAGTGGAAGCAAACGCCGCCAACCCTGCTCCACCGGCCTTAAAAAAATCCCGGCGAAGAATCTTGTCGCTCTTTTTGATCATTTTTTTAACTCCACATCAGATTCACCTGGGTTTTCGTGGAACCTTGTCGCCCGCGTTGGCGCCTTTCATTGCGGCGGGCGCATTTTCCAGAGCCACGTAAAGGGCCTGGGTGGCCGCGGAATCTCCAGGGTCCTGCTTCAGGACCTCCCGGAGTTGCACAATTCCTTCACCCCATCTTCTCAACCGGCAAAGTACCAAGCCCAAATTCCGGCGAAATACAGTTTGCGAAGGATTGAGATTAACCGCGGCGCGGTACTTCTCAAGCGCATCGGACAGTTTCCCTTGCTTCTCCAGCTCCACGCCCTCAGTGTTCAATTTCGCTGCGGCGAGCATCTGATCGTTCGCTGCCGCCTCGGTTCGGGCCATATCCGCAGCCTTCTGTTCGCACGCCCGCGCCTCATTAGTTCGCCCCAACCGTCCGAGAGCTCGGCAGAGTTGGACCAGGGCCGGTCGGTAGTCCGGACGAAGTGTGAGCGCTTGTTTCAGGGGCTTGACGGCGGTCGCGGCCCGACCGGCGCCAAGCAACGCGGATCCCAGTTGGAACTGGGCCATCGGATCAGAAGGGGAAAGAGCCGCCGCCCGGTCAAAAGCCCGCAAGGCTCCAGCAGCATCATGCAAGTCTTTCCGAACCATCCCCAGGCTCAAGTAGGCTTTCGCATAATTGGGACGCAGCTTGATGGCAGTTTTAAGTTCGTTTTCAGCCCGGTGTAATTCATGCTGTTCAATGAAAACTCCCGCCAATAGATAATGCGGATACGCCGCGGGAGTGGTCGCACCGAGCAGGATTATGGCCTCCCCGAATTGTTCTCCCGCCAAATCCAGTTCCTTCAGTTGGCTCTGCACCAAGCCGAGGCTGACGTGTGCATCTGCAAATCTCGGATCAAGGTCGATAGCTTTCTGAAAGGCCTCCCTTGCTTCGGTCAGACGCACAAAACGCGCCAGGGCCGTGCCCAGCATGTAAAAAGCTCGTGCCGATTTCGGCTCCAGCTCCACGCCACGCTGAAGTTCCCTGACAGCCTCCGATTCTCTGGGCACTAAAGCCAGCGCGGCGCCCAGCAGCAAGTGCGCGTCAGCATTATCCGGTTCTTGGCGCAGGATCTGCCGAAGTATCCCAATTGATTGATTTGCCGAGCCAGCTTGCAACAATTGGCTGGCACGCTCGATTGCAGCCTGCGAGCTAGATGGCTCCCTTGTTTGAGAAGGCTCGGCCCCGCCTTGGGCCGGCGCCTGGGATGCCGCAGGGCTAACCAGCGCGAGACCGCAGCAGAGAAATACGACCACTTGGGTCATGGCCGCTTGTGGCGACTCCGAATAACCAGGTTGTAACTTCATGCTCTTTGGGCAGGCATTTTCCGGTAAGGCCTCCCGGAGGAGCGATTCCAGAGATCGTGGTTCCGCGTTCACCTGGCTCGAACAAAGACAAAACACAGAGACAGCCAAGGTGCTCCACAGTCTGTGCGTTGAGGTTATTGAAGCCTCCCGCCCCGCGAGACCACGGAGAATTCCCCTTTGGTTGCGCTGGAGGCCGAACCAGGGTCCATATTATTCGGCCTCCGCTTTTCGCACAAATGTTCAGCAGGTTTCAGTGCAAACCTCAGAATAAAATCTTGAGCGCGAACTGGAACTCGCGAGGGCGGGTTCCCCCAGCCAAACTTGTCACCTGGCCGGCGCCCCCGCTTCCGATCGTGGTTCCCGGAATTCCCCAGTTCATGTCATTGAATAGATTGAAAGATTCAACACGAAACTGGATTTGCTTGTTTTCGCCGGCGCCCATGGGGATATTCTTGAACAAGGAGAAATCCGTATTGAACACCGCCGTGGACCGGAGGATATTGCGTCCCGCATTTCCGAATGTCCCGCTTGCCGGAACTGCGAAGGCAGCCGGGTTAAAGTCAAATCCTGGAGCCACACCTGATTGGGGATTGCCCACGATGTTTGGTCGCATGTAACTCTTGTCGCCGGCAGTATCCGTTCCGAAAATGTTGGCGATGTCCCCGCCTTGCGCGCCGAGATTGTACACCTGCCCGGAGCGTGCCTGGAGGATGGAGTTCACCTGCCAGTTGCCGAAAACCCACGATGCGGGTCCGCTTTGGAGCCATTGTTTTCCCCGCCCGAACGGAAGCTCCCAGACGGTGTACCAAGAGAGATAATGCGGAACATCAAACCCGGACAGACCATAATTCGAATTGATGTCAAAATAATTCTGTACGCCCCGCGCTCCGGCCCCATTCTCGACGTTATAGTAACCACTGCTGACGTCCAGGGACTTGCTCCAGGTAAATGAGAGCTGGGACTGGAGACCGCGCGAGAACCGACGAACTGCCTTGATTTCAAGCGCGTTGTAATTCCCGTAACCGATATTTTGAGTGTAGCGAAGGGTTCCTTCCATGAACGGCATGGGGCGCATGGAGTCAATGACCGTGGCGGGCGTGCCAGCCGGTGAGGGCTGACGCGCGGCGTTGGCATTACCGCCAGTGTAGGCGAGTCGTTTGCTGCTGCTGCCCACATAGGCAACCGACAGCATTAAATTTTGGCCGAATTGCCGCTGCGCTTCGAGATTCCACTCGTGCGAGTAAGGGTCGCGGTTGTTCGGATCGTCGGCCCAACCCGAAGGCGTCCAGGGAGTCGGAGGAGGTATGGCGAAGGGAAAACTTCCTTCGATGCTCGTCAATGGAACCAGCGGATTGCCTGCACCTCCCGCCGGCACGCCGGCGGAGGTCAGAACGTTTGCGGAACCCCCGAAGCCCGTGGTGTAAGGCCAAGCCAGTTGTTCCAGATCATTCTGCGCCGTCTGAGTCCGCGCGATCAACGCGTCAAAGTACAAACCGTAGCCGCCGCGAATAACCGTATTCGGCGTCACCTGCCAGGCGATGCCGATGCGCGGCCCGAACTGGTCGTACTCTGACCGGGGAACCTGAAGGTGGTTGCCGCCCAAAACAATGTGGTCGTTGAATGGGATGTTGGCCAGCGGTTGGGGCATGCATGGGTCCTGTTGGACTGAGCTGCACAGAGGAGGAAAAGCCGTTAGCCCGACCGTATACTTCTGGTGGAAAATATCCACAGAGTCTGACGTCCGAGCGCCGATAATCGAAGCCAGAGGGTCTACATCCCAACGCAAGCCCCAATTGACGGTCACCTTCGGCTTCACCTTCCATTCGTCCTGCACATAAAGCGCCCACTCGGGGTTATTGGTGTGAACTTCGCTGATACTCGGCAACTGTCCTTGGAAAGACACCGGGAAACCGAGCAGAGCCGAGGCCAGACCATTCCCCGTCTTCCCCGCGTTCTCCGGGTTATCGGTGACGCTGCCGTTAAAAGTGAAGGATTCGAAATGGTTGATCTGGATGCGTGACGTCAGATTATAGTCGTATCCCATGGCGAAGTTGTGCCGGCCTTTGATCCAGTTAACGTTGGCAGTGACGTTCCACCCGGGGTTATTCCTGAAGTTATCCTGGTTGGGCGTGAAACCTGCGCCGGGACCATTGTAGGGCCCGCCGAATCCAACGTTCATGCTCGCAAATTTATTGATGTCAGGGAAAAACTTTGATTCCGGCGCCGCGCCCAGCCGGCTCAAAGTAAAATTATCAACCGGACCGGAGAGGTTTCCGCCCCGAACATCGAGAATGAGATTGGGCCTGAAAGTGTGAACCCACCCTCCTCCCTCATTGTGGTAATGATACTTGGTGGGACTCTCGGTTTTCGGCGTGGCGCCTGACACTGCGTTGTCCCACATCTCGGCAAAGCGGAAGAAAACGTTATCCCGGTCGCTAAAGCGGTTGTCAACTCTCACCTGCACGTCATTCTCATTGTCGGTGGACGGCAGATTCCCGATAAAATTGTCCCTGGTATTCCCCGTCAAATTGGGAGTGTCAAGATAGGTTGTAAGCAAAGATTGCATCGTCGGCGAAATCAGGGATGACGGGAGAATGTTGCAGGCAGTGCTTCCGGCAATTGGCGTCTGTGTTCCATCGGGGTTGGTGGGCAGCGGGCTTCCCGCTGCGTTGCACAGAAACCGGTCACGGAGGAAATTCCCTGCTTTGTTGGGGTCGGGTCGAGTGCTGTACGGGTTGTAGATATCCTGAAGGTCATTGAAGGGATTCGCCGAAAAGTCTCCGTTCAACTCAGCCTGAGTTGGCACACGGTTCAAGCTTTGGGGAGGCCTGCTAAAGCGCCATGCGCTATACCCGGCGTAGAAGAACGTCCGGTCATGTCGAATGGGACCGCCAATGGTCGCCCCAAATTGATTCTGGTGAAAAGGCGGCGGCGCGGTCGGAACTCCGGTCTTCGGGTCATGATCCTTGAATGTATCACGGGCGTCGAAGGCATTGTTGCGCACAAACTCGAAGCCCGAGCCGTGAAACTGATTCGTGCCGGACTTCGAAACCACATTCACTACACCGCCGATAACACCGCCAAAGTCCGCGCGAGTATCGTGGGATACAACGTCAAGCTCCTGGATCATGTCAACGTTTGGCTGCACCCCTGGTACGTTGCCTCGGAAGTCGGTATTGATGATCCCGTCTTGATAATAAATGACCGACCGATTTTGCGACCCGTGGAAAGACGGTTTATAAACCGACGCGGTGGGAACGGCAACAATCCCCCCATCCGGGTTGCCTGGATTGCCGCCTTGCGAGACGTTCACTGGCGTGACTCCGGGAGTGAGCAGCAGTAATTCCGTGAAGTTTCTTCCGTTCATGGGAAGATCGTTCGCTGCCTTGGTCGTAATTACGCTCCCCAGCTCCGTTGAAGAAGGTTGGAGCAGCGGAGCCGAAGTGGTCACTTCCACCGTCTGGCTGACCGTTCCGAGCGTCATCGTCACGTCCCGCGTCACCACTTGACTGACCCCGACGTCAAAGGAGGACAGGGCCGCCGTCTTGAATCCCGAACCTTCCACCCGAAGCACGTAGGTTCCCGGAATGACGTGCAGAAAAAGATAGCCGCCACTCTGGTTCGTGATCGCCTTGTCCTGAAGATTCGTGCCCTGGTTGATCAGCGTCACGGTCGCTCCGGGGATAAAGGCTCCCGAAGGATCCGTCACCGTTCCATTTACTTCACCGGTGGCGCTCTGCGCCATCAGGAGCGAAACCGGCGTTAATGCCATAGCCAGCAGTAATACCCAGCACGTCTTTTTTGACGAAATCATAGTCGCCTCTCCTCTTGTGATGTGACCTTCCCGACGCCAGACTACAAATTTTATGCCTCCGCAAAACCGGTGAAAGCACTGACCGGGGCGCAAATCCAAACTCACGCTGGCAAAGCCAGGTTCAACCACCACCTTTGTCACTGGCGCCACGCCGGAGAAACCCAAGTGCTGGTGTTGCGACGGCGCATGTTCGGGTTGGCCGCCTTGCCGGTAAACGTCAACAAACCCTCCGGGCGCGGGTTGATCTCGGCGGACCGGCCCCGTTCTCTGCGCGAATAACTATCATTTTATTTTTACGCTTGTCAAGAAAAATGTTAGTATGTGAATGATGATTTCAGTATGTAAAATAGAAAATAGAGCGGATTTAACTCTTCGGCGCCGGGACAGCGAACTGATCTCGCCGCGCCGGGTTCCCGTGCCGACACTGATCTATTGATCAGTTGAGCGCTTGCTCGGCGAGTTCTTTGATGTCATATTGTGGGACGCCGGTAACGCATGGCCAGGCGCCACCGTCATCACTACTTGAAAGGAGAAATTTTGAGCCCAAGGGCAAATTTAAAAGGCGCCACGGTCGGAGTTCTTACAAAAGTTTTGAGAATCTTCGACCTGCTTCAAAACCATCCGGCAGGAGTGGACCTGCGGGAGATCAGCGGCGCAACAGGAGTCAACAAAAGCACTGCTTACCGGTTTCTCTCCCACCTGGAGCGCGAAGGTTATGTGAAACGCACCGGCACCGGAGGTTATGTAATCGGCGTCAAACTCATATCCCTTGGCAATGGCGCGGACCATCGGACCATGCTTCGCGACTCGGCGCTTCCCACGCTGCGCGAACTTCAAAAGTCAACTCAGGAAACAGTGAATCTTGGCGTTCTCGATGAGGGCCAGGTCTTATACATCGAGGTTCTCGAAAGTCCGCACGCGTTTCGACTGGTCTCGCAGGTCGGCGTGCGTCGGCCACTCCACTCGACCGCTTT
>DASYXZ010000032.1:0-10486 GCA_035934315.1 Terriglobia bacterium
ATCGGGGGTTGCGCATGCATCGACTTTGAAATACGTGGCAGGCAGGCGCTTTCTGCCTTGTTGAATGAGAAGGCGGCGCTGACCAGTGACATGGCAATGCACATTGAAAAGGCGTTTGGGCCGAAGATGGAGCACCTGATGCGAATGTAGCTCGCGTATGATCTGGCCCGGGCTCGTATGGAGACCCGGTCGGTGGCCGTTAAGCGCTACGTTGAAAGTATCCACGCGTAGAAGGCTGCCTAATGCGCTATCTCTCACAAGATGCTTTCCAGTGGCCTTGCGCGTCCTTGTAGAGAGTCTGTGTATCCCGTAGCACGTCGGCAGAAACTGGGCCGTTCACCGGTCGCTTCTTGAATTGATATATGACCGACCGGGTTTCCACTCGGTTCCCTGTATCGTCTTTATAGCTGGTGTCGCTGATCTCGTCCACGTCAAGAATATCTTGTTCAATGTTGCATCCTGGTTTCTGAAGGTGCTTTAAGGCGCACCGCTTTGTTACGTAATCGAAGTTGTCGGCCAAGAAACAGTCATAGGTTGACATCAAAATGACCCAGCCGACGGCGAATATCAGACCAATAATCAGTAGAAGGCCGAGCCCCTTTAGATTTACTGCCAAATCTCTTTTGAGCTTAGGATCGTGACGAGCAGCAAAGCCGATTGCAATGACCGCTACAAGAATCACGAATGCTAACAGCGCCCAATCCACGCCGATCCTCACTCAAGTTAAGAGATTGTAGCAAAACTGCAGGGCAACGTAGTAACGGCTTCTTGCCATCCGCAAACTCGTTGGGAGGAAATTATCTAACCGCATAGGTAACTCAGGAAAAGTCTAGCTGCTTTGGAGACAAGAGGAAGAGCTTCGCGCTTTCTCTGTATATCCTTCGGACCCTCCGCATGTCTTCCTCACCAATTCCATCAGTTTCAATCTGAAAAAACTGACGACTGCCGATCAGGCAAGCTTGCCAACACAGCGGAAAAAAAAGCAGCGTCTCTGGGTCTAGTAGAGCATCTGCGAGATGTACTTGATGCCCTTGAGAGATAAAGGGTATCTCCGAAGTGATGAAGGGTGAGGCTGGGGAGTCGCAATACCTGAGAGCCCAGTTGAAATCATTCAGCCACGCCGCTCCCTTATGTATTTCAGCACGCATGTCAGTAATGGTCCAATTCCTGATCATTGCATCGGGAACCGGCTCGGGAGTCATCGAGCGAACTTTTACACTTTTGCGATCGGGACTAATCTCTTCGATAGTCCACACGCGAAGATTTTCCCCTTCTGCGTTCTTTTCGTCGAAGAATAGTAGAGACCTGGCCCTCATCATTTGTATGTAACGCATCAAAAAGTCACGATGATCTTTCCAGTTTTTAAATTTATTCGAAGTCAATTCCCCTCGGATCAGGGGAAAAGTGCGTTCGAGTTCTGCGAATGCACTGTCAGCGGCCTCCGGGCCATTCTCGCTCGTGGCGTAGTCGTAGAATCCACGGCGCCATCCGACTTCCCGGGGGCTTCGTTCGGACCAGCGACCATTGGGGATGTCGAAGTGCCAAAGAGGTTGTCGGTGATTTATTCGTGCTGGATCGATAAAACCTCTAAGATAGCTTTGTGGGAGATAGTGATCCCTCCTGTTCCTATTGGTGCTCGCGTTTGGTCGAAGGGTAGCAGCGTTCTCCACGATAGGGAGTATAGCGAAGAAAATACGAAAATGCTATTTTCATTTCACCGAAAGTCACATCTGAAATTGCCAATGTGCGGACATATCATGCGCCCGTGACACCAATCATCAGGTACCGGAGTCGATTGGAGTCGGATCACACTCGAAAGAGCGGTCATTCCCGCGAAGGCGGGAATCCAGTTCTTCGACTGTGGTTTTCCAATGTTTTTCGCAGTGGATTCCCTCCTTCGCGGGAATGACAGCACTGGGGAGCGTCGGTTCCTGACAAACGACACCACTACCACACCTCAAAACCAGTTGACAAAAACGGGACTCTCCGCTAAAAATAGAAGTTCACATTCCCAAGCTTGCAATGGAGAGTGTAGTGTCTACTTACTTGGCGAAGACCCGCCGCGGTAAGATCCGCTGGCGACTGCTTGACGCAGATGGATTGGTGCTGGGCCGATTGGCGGCGCGGGCGTCCCGCGTTTTAACGGGGAAAGCTGCGGCGGATTTCACTCCGCACGCCGACCATCGCGACGGCGTGATCATTATCAACGCGGAAAAGATCCGCCTGACCGGCAAGAAACTCGACCAGAAATTTTACCGGCATTACACGGGCTATCCCGGCGGGCTGCGGGAAATTTCCGCGCGCAAAGTGATGGCGACCCGGCCGGAGCGGGTGATTCGCGAGGCGATTCTGGGGATGTTACCCAAGTCCCGCCTGGGCGATCGTCTGGCCGTGCGCCTGAAGGTTTATACGGGTGCGACTCATCCGCACAGCGCGCAGACGCCGGAAGCGCTGGCGTTTGAGCGGTAAGCGGACGGTAATGGCGCTCTTTAGCAGGATGATGTAAAAGCCGGCCCCGCCTGGCCGGGTCATTCTGAGGAGGTCGTTGCCGCGACCGACGAAGAATCCCGGTAGTGCTGGATTCAAGAAATACAGGGATTCTTCGCTTCGCTCAGAATGACAGCGGGCGAACAAGAATCGCGATGGGATGCCGACCTAAAGGCCGGCGCCACATAACAAGGCGCGGGACGGGAATGACAGCGTAGACCAACAAGGAGATCGGGTGACAGAACAAGTTCAATTCAGGGCAACGGGTCGAAGAAAAACATCGCTGGCGCGGGTCATCCTGCGACCCGGCGAAGGCAAAATGACGGTGAATGCCCGTTCATTTGAAACTTATTTCCCCTCAGAGGCCATGCGCGTGGAAGTCCGCCAGCCGCTGGTGGCCACGGAGAACATGGGGAAATTTGACGTGATTGTGAATGCCAGCGGCGGAGGCATCCACGGGCAGGCGGGCGCCGCGAGGTTGGGCATCGCACGCGCTCTTATGGTTTTTAATGCGGAATTACGCCCCAAATTGAGGCAGGGCGGTTTTCTTACCCGTGATCCCCGCGCTAAAGAGCGCAAGAAATACGGACAGAAGGGCGCGCGCAAGCGCTTCCAGTTCTCGAAACGGTAAGGAATCAGGCGTGAGGTTCCAGGTGTCAGGTTAAACTGCACACTTGAAATAGCGAGACCGTCGCGAAATTTTTCCTGACACCTAATACCCAGCACCTGACACCTAACAAGCGGAGGTCATTTGTCGAACATTACAATGAAAGATTTCCTGGAGGCTGGCGTGCACTTCGGCCACCAGACCCGCCGCTGGAACCCCAAAATGAAGGAATACATTTATGGGGAGCGAAACGGCATTTACATTATCGACCTGCAGAAGACCTTGAAGTATTTCAAAGAAGCCGCGAAATTTGTCGCCGACCTCGCGCAAGAGGGGAAAAATATTCTCTTTGTGGGCACCAAGCGCCAGGCGCAGGAAGCGATTGCGGAAGAAGCAACCCGCTGCCAGATGTATTACGTGAATCATCGCTGGCTGGGCGGCCTGCTGACCAATAACTCCACGATTCAGAAATCGATTCAGCGCTTGAAAGAGCTGGATGAAATGAGCAAGGACGGCCGCTACGACCTTCTGACCAAAAAAGAAGTGCAGAAGCTGGAGCGGGAACGAAAACACTTGGACCTGAATCTGGCCGGCATCAGGGAAATGCCGGGGTTGCCGGACGCGCTGTTCGTGGTGGACTCGCACATCGAAGAGATTGCGGTGAAAGAAGCCCACAAGCTGGGCATTCCCGTGGTGGCGGTGGTGGATACCAACTGCGACCCCGACCTGGTGGATTATGTCATCCCAGGGAACGATGATGCGCTGCGCGCCATCCGATTGTTCACCTCGCGCATCTCCGACGCCATCCTGGAAGGCCGGCAGTTTGCCATTGACAAGCAACTGGAAGAGGAAAAAGTTGCCGCGGAAAAGGCGGCCGAGGAATTGGAGGCGGCGCGCGAAGCGGCGGCCATCCAATCCGAAGGTGGCCACGCGACACCGGCTGAAGCCGGGGAAAATTTCGCCACGACCGGAGAACCGGAAATAGACTTTTCTTCAACCGTGGGCGCGGCGGAAGATGTGGCAGATGGCAAGGTGCGCGTCCCCAAACTGAAACGGAAAGCAGGAGAAGGGAAACCCCGGGGCCGCAAAGGCAACGACGGCGAAGATATGAACTCCACAGACCTGCCATAGTGTCCACGCAATAGAATCGGAATGAACAGGGTAGGCGGAGCAGGAAACGGCGCCTACCTTTTTCGTGTAGTGAGGAGAAAACAGGGAATGAGCGTTCGGCCAGAGGATGTGAAGAAGTTGCGCGAGGTAAGCGGCGCGCCCATGATGGAGTGCAAGAAGGCGCTGGAAGAGGCGGGCGGCGACCACGAAAAAGCTTTCACGATTTTGCGCAAGCGCGGGCAGGCGGCGGCCGCCAAAAAGGCCGGGCGCGTGGCTGCCGAGGGTTTGATCGGATCTTACGTTCATCCCGGCTCGAAAATTGCCGTGATCGTTGAGGTGAACTGCGAGAGCGATTTCGTGGCGCGCACGGATGAGTTCCAGGAATTTTCCCACGATTTGGCCATGCAGATTTGCGCCACCGATCCCCGGTATATTCGCAAAGAGGATGTGCCGCAGGAAGCGCTGGAGCGCGAAAAAGAAGTTCTGCGCGCCCAGGCGGCTTCGAGCGGCAAACCGCCGGCGGTGATTGAGAAAATGGTTGAAGGCCGGGTGGGGAAATTTCTCGAAGAGACTTGCCTCTACGAACAGCATTTTATCAAGGACCTTTCAGGCAGCCAGACGATTGGCGAACTGGTGGCCTCAAAGATCGCCAAGTTCGGCGAAAACATTACGGTGCGCCGCTTCTCCCGCTTTAAGGTGGGCGAGGGAGTCGGGAAGCCGGAAGCGGAAACCGCCGCAACGGCGTGAACTTACTGGCGGCCGTTATAGCGGCGCCTGCCCCGCTCACGCGGGGAGCGCCGAACCCACGGCGGTCGTAGACCGGCGCTACAAAAACATTGTCGTTCTGGCCGAAACGAAAAAGCTCAATCGAAAATCCGGGCGGGAAATTTACGGCATCCAAGATCTTGAAAAAGAAAATCCCAAACTCGAAAGCGGAAGCCGCCGTGACAGGCGGACCAATTTTCCACCGGATCATTTTAAAGCTGAGCGGCGAAGCGTTGCTGGGCACGCAGGGTTTTGGAGTGGACCCGGTGGTGGCCAAGCGCATCGCTGAGGAAGTACACGAAGTTCACAAGCTGGGCGTGCAAATTGCCATCGTGGTGGGCGGCGGGAATTTTATCCGCGGGGTGGCCGCTTCCGCGCACGGCATCGATCGCGTGGTGGCCGATCATATGGGCATGCTGGCCACAGTGATTAACGCGCTCGCCTTGCAGGACGCCCTGGAGAAATCCGGGTCGCTCACGCGCGTCGTGACCGCCATCGAAATTCGGGAGATCGCGGAACCCTTCATCCGCCGGCGCGTGATTCGCCACTTGCAAAAGGGAAGGGTGGTCGTGTTGGCGGCGGGGACAGGGAACCCGTATTTTTCCACCGACACCGCGGCGGCGCTGCGGGCCATGGAAATCAAAGCTGAGGTCATTTTGAAGGCAACTAAAGTGGATGGCGTTTATGACGCGGATCCCAAGAAAGTGCCGGGAGCCAGAATGTTCCGGCAAATTACCTATCTGGACGTGCTCTCGCGCGGCCTGGGCGTGATGGATACCACCGCGATTTCACTGTGCATGGATAACGCTTTGCCTATTATTGTTTTTAATCTCAACGTTCCGGGTAATCTCAAACGTGTGATACTGGGGGGAGCCGTGGGCTCGCGTGTCTCCCGGTGAAGTCTCGGGCTCGGCGGCTTGGGACCGGAGAGTCAACCCGGTTTCGAGAGGTTTATTATGATTAAAGAAACGATGGCGCAAACCAAGGTTCGCATGGGGAAGGCGCTGGAAGATTTCCGCCACGAGCTGGCTACGGTGCGCACGGGGCGGGCGTCCGCCTCACTCCTGGATCATATCAAAGTTGATTATTACGGTACGGCCACCCCGCTCAATCAGGTGGCCACGCTGGGCGTTCCGGAACCATCACTCCTCACCATCCAGCCCTGGGACGCGAGCTTGCTTGCCGTCATTGAGAAATCGATTCGCACGTCGGACCTGGGATTGAATCCCATGAACGACGGCAAAATGCTGCGCGTACCCATTCCACCTCTCACCGAGGAGCGGCGCAAAGAATTGGTGAAGCATTTGCACCGGGTGCTCGAAGATCATCGAACGGCGGTGCGCAACATTCGCCGCGATGCCAACGAAAGCATGAAGAAATTACTGAAGGATAAAAAGATTTCCGAGGATGATGAAAAACGCGGCCTGGAAGAGGTGCAGAAGTTGACCGACGATTTTATGGATAAGCTTGAGGCCCAAGGGAAAGGCAAGGAAAAAGAAATTTTGGAGATGTGAGGGTGGCGCGCAAAGAATAATGAAACCTGGCGCGATTCCTGCTTGACAGAATTCCCCGCAGTCTGTTAGATTTGAAAGGTTTCAGCGACCCGCAAGTCACCTTCAGTGGAACCCAGCCTTGAACGGGAATCCGATGGGGTATGACTTAAGGAAATCTAAGGAAGAAGAATGCCTACGTTTAGCCAACTCGTTCGTCTGCGTCGCGAGCAGCCGCGATATAAAACGTCCAGCCCGGCGCTGGATGGGTGTCCGCAAAAGCGCGGAGTATGCATTCGCGTCTACACTCAGACGCCGAAGAAACCCAACTCAGCCTTGCGGAAAGTGGCGCGCGTGCGGCTGACCAACAGCATGGAAGTGACGACATATATCCCCGGCGTCGGACATAACTTGCAGGAACACTCCATCGTTCTTATTCGCGGAGGGCGCGTGAAAGATCTGCCCGGGGTTCGCTATCACGTGATTCGAGGCACGCTGGATTCGGCCGGAGTGGGCGATCGCCGCCAGGCGCGGTCGAAATACGGGGCCAAAAGGCCCAAGGCCTCTTAAGATGTAGGGGGTAGGTCGCATGTGGGAAAAACCGGATGCGGCCTATAGATAGGCCACTTGAAGATTTCAGGAACCAGGTAGCAAGGCTCGTAGATCGCATTGGATAATCCCACATGCCACCTACGACATACTACCTGCTGATTCTAACTATGCCGAGAAAAGGTACCATCGAACGTCGTGAAGTCATTGCGGATCCGGTTCATCAAAACGAACTGGTGCAGAAGCTCATTAATTGCGTGATGTATCAGGGCAAGGCGTCGGTGGCCCAGGGGATAGTCTATGACGCGCTGGACATGGTGAAGCAGCGCTCGAACGACGACCCGTTGAAGATTTTCAAAAAGGCTTTGGAAAATGTGAAGCCGGCGCTGGAAGTAAAAAGCCGCCGCGTGGGCGGCGCCAACTACCAGGTGCCGGTGGAAGTCAATCGATTTCGTCAGGCTTCGCTCAGCCTGCGTTGGATTATCGGTTACGCGCGTGAGCGGGGCGAAAAGTCCATGGTTGAGAAGCTCGCCGCAGAGATTATGGACGCTGCCAATAACCGCGGCGGGGCCGTTAAAAAAAGGGACGATATACACCGCATGGCGGAAGCCAACAAGGCTTTTGCCCATTACCGCTGGTAGTCCCGCACACGCGGGACAAACTTGGGCTAGGCGGGATGTGATCCCACCCAGGGACACGATCCGCCTGGAGCCCCGCTTTCTGCGGGGACCATTGCTCAGATTGCTGCGGGGAAAACCGGATCCCGCGTTTGCGGGATCGGGGCGGAGTTTCTGTTGGTACGTACTATTTATGCCGAGACAATCGCCGCTGGAGAAAACCCGGAACATCGGCATCATGGCGCACATCGATGCCGGCAAGACCACGACCACGGAGCGCATCCTCTATTACACGGGGATTACGCACAAGATGGGCGAGGTCCACGACGGCACCGCGGTGATGGACTTTATGGTGCAGGAGCAGGAACGCGGCATCACTATTACCTCCGCGGCCACCACTTGTTTTTGGAACGACATTCGAATCAATATTATTGACACGCCGGGTCACGTGGATTTTACGGCGGAAGTTGAAAGGTCGCTCCGGGTTCTTGACGGAGCGATTGCTCTTTTAGGGGCGGTGGAAGGAGTCGAGCCGCAGACTGAGGCGGTTTGGCGGCAGGCGGACAAGTATCGCGTGCCGCGCATCGTTTTTGTGAACAAAATGGATCGCGCGGGCGCGGATTTTGAAGCCTGCGTCAGCCAATTGGTTTCCAAACTTCACGCCAACCCGGTGCCCATTCAGTTGCCCATAGTGTCGCAGGATAATTTCGACGGAGTCATCGACCTCATCCGCCAAAAAGCTATTATCTGGAAAGACGAGACCCTGGGCGCCGACTACGTGGAAGAAGAAATTCCCCCGGCGCTGGTGGAGTCTGCCCGGCATCATCGCGAACGAATGATTGAAGTGTTGGGCGAAGTCGACGACCAGATCATGGAAAAGTACATTCACGGTCAGCCGATTTCGCCAGACGAGCTGCGAGCCAGCTTGCGACGCCAGACGATTGCGCTTAAGACCGTGCCCATCCTCTGCGGTTCGGCTTTCAAAAATAAAGGCGTTCAACCTTTGCTCGACGCCGTGGTGGATTTTCTTCCCTCGCCCCTCGATATTCCTCCCCTGGAGGCTGTGGTTCCCGACAGTGAAGATAAACAGATCCGGCGCGCGGCGGATGATGAACCTTTTGCGGCGCTCATTTTCAAGATCATGACGGACCCCTTTGTCGGTCAACTGGCTTTCTTGAGGGTCTATTCGGGAACGTTGAAGAGTGGTGACACGGTTTATAATCCGCGCCTTCGTCGCCGCGAGCGCATTTCCCGCCTGCTGAAAATGCATGCCAACAAGCGCGAGGAAATTACGGAAGTTTATGCGGGTGATATTGCCGCTGCCGTCGGCCTCAAGAGCGTTTCAACCGGCGATACCATCTGCGATGAAGACAAGCCGGTGGTGCTCGAAATGATGGATTTCCCCGCGCCGGTCATTGCCGTGGCCATTGAGCCGAAAACCAAGGCGGACCAGGATAAGTTGGGCGTCGCTCTATCAAAACTGACGCAGGAAGATCCGACGTTTAAAGTTCATACCGATCCCGACACGGGCCAGACGATTATTGCCGGCATGGGCGAGCTTCACCTGGAAATTCTTGTGGACCGCATGATGCGCGAATTTAATGTGGGCGCCAACGTGGGCCGGCCTCAAGTAGCCTATCGCGAGACGATTCGCGGCTCCGCGGATGCGGAAGGCAGGCACATCAAGCAATCGGGCGGACACGGCCAATTTGGTATCGTCCATTTGCGCGTCGAGCCGATGCCGCACCCGAACTTGGAAGAAATCGCCGAGCTGACCAAGAAGAAAAATACCCACCATTTTGACACTGAATTGAATCTCTTGTTTATTGATGAAATTGTGAGTGGCGTCGTGCCGCGCGAATTTATCAACCCGGTTTATGAGGGTGTGCGCGAGGCCATGCAAACGGGCGTGCTGGCCGGTTTTGAAATGACGGGCATCCGTGTGACTCTGGACGATGGCAAGGCGCACGATGTGGACTCGAGTGAAATGGCGTTTAAGATTGCCGGCTCCATCGGCTTTAAGGAAGCGGCGCGGCGCGCCAAGCTGGTGCTGCTCGAACCGGTGATGAAAGTGGAAGTGGTGGTGCCCGAGGATCACATGGGCCCGGTGACCGGCGACCTGAAATCGAGGCGGGGCCAGATCGAGGAAATGGAAAAGCGCGGCTCGACGCAGATTATCCGGTCCACGGTTCCGCTCGCGGAAATGTTTGGTTACGCTACCGACCTGCGCTCGCGCACCCAGGGGCGCGCGTCTTATACCATGCACTTCCTGCGCTATGAACAGGCGCCCGCGTCGATTACGGAAGAAGTGCTGGCGCGCGTGCAGGGCAAGCCGGTGGAGAAATAGCCTTGGGGCAATTTGAGGCACGGATGGATCAAATGGAATTTGTTAATCTAATTTTAGCAAAGGCCGGAGAGGTTGGGTACCGCGTCAACATCAACCGCGATGGTGAGCGGCGGGTTGTTTTTGACCATAAAGATCTCACCGCAGACCATTTGCGTCGCGTTTTTCAAGACATTTCTCGCAGGAAAGGATTGTACTGTCGGGAGGACATGGAAGAGTTAGTAAAAGGCCGTCCTTGTGCAGTGGCACCCTTTTTCGAGTTGGCTGTCAAAGCTGGACTGTGCAACGAGGTCGTTGATGGCCGTAGAAAATTCTACCAGTTTAATTTCGGTTCAAAACCAGCGGTTTCAGCCGCTTAGGCAACGGAGCAAAGGAAATGGCCAAAGAAAAATTTGATCGATCGAAGCCGCACATGAATATCGGGACGATCGGGCACATCGATCACGGCAAGACGACGCTGACGGCGGCGATCACCAAGGTGCTGGCGAAGGACAATCCCAAGGTGAAGTTCCGGGCG
>DASYXZ010000055.1:0-8082 GCA_035934315.1 Terriglobia bacterium
TCTTGTACTCGGAGCAACGCCGCCATTGCAAAGTGGCCCGCTCTCTTTCGTCCTCGGGCAGGAGACCCCGCCGGATGAAAGTGAACCCATGGCAGCCCTGAAGGCGAAAGAAAAGAAGGCAATTCTGAAATCCAATTTTGAAAAAATGAAACGAAATGCCGCGGATCTCACCGTGTTGGCCAAATCACTTCAAGAGGAAATTGACAAATCCAATATGAATGTTCTCTCCCTGAAGGTCGTGGAAAAAGCAGAAAAAATTGAAAAACTGGCCAGGAAAATTAAGGAAGTGGCAAAAGGTGAATAAGGTGAATGATGAGATCGGCGATGTAAACAGCCTGCAACCTCATTAGATGGTCGTGTAATTATTTTACGCCAGACAGTGCTTAGTCAGCGGCGGTGCGGCCAGATGCTCCAACCTCAGGAGCCTGTCGAATTCGCATCCCGTAGAACGATCGGTAAACGAAGAAAAATGAAATGAGGAAGAACCCCAGGGCCAATCCATGCACCAGGGGGCTCCCACTGGTGGCCGTCAACTTGACCGCCAGCTCCACGGCCAGCAATCCGAAAAGCGTGGTGAATTTGATAACCGGGTTCATCGCCACTGAACTCGTGTCTTTGAACGGGTCGCCCACCGTGTCACAAATAACCGTTGCGTCATGAAGCGGAGTACCTTTCTGTTTCAGCTCCACCTCTACAATTTTCTTGGCGTTGTCCCATGCGCCGCCCGCGTTGGCCATAAAGATGGCCTGGTAAAGACCGAAGGTGGCAATCGAAATCAGGTAGCCAATGAAGAAGAACGGCTCGACAAAGGCAAAGGACAGGGTGGCGAAAAACACGGCGATGAAAATGTTCAGCATGCCCTTCTGGGCATACTTGGTGCAGATTTCCACCACCTTTTTGCTGTCGTCTACCGAGGCCTTGGTGGTTCCATCCAATTTGATCGTCGATTTAATAAACTCCACCGCGCGGTAGGCGCCGGTGGTGACGGCCTGGGTGCTGGCGCCGGTAAACCAATAAATCATGGCCCCACCGGTAATAAAGCCCAGCACAAAAGGCGCGTGTAAAAGCGAGAGCTTGGCCACATTCGTCGTCAGTCCGTTGGTGAGCGCCATGATGATGGAGAAGATCATGGTGGTGGCCCCCACCACCGCGGTGCCGATCAGAACCGGCTTGGCGGTGGCCTTGAACGTATTGCCCGCGCCGTCGTTGGCCTCCAGCATTTCTTTGGCCAGGCTGAAATTCACGTTCATGTTATAGTCCCGCTTGAGTTCCTCCCCAATGTTCGGAATCTCCTCGATCTGCGAAAGCTCATACACCGATTGCGCGTTGTCCGTTACCGGGCCGTATGAATCCACGGCGATGGTTACCGGGCCCATGCCGAGAAAACCGAAGGCCACCAGCCCAAAAGCAAACACGGGCGCAGCCAACATCAAATTTCCCAGACCCAGGTCGCTGACCAGGGAACCGATGGACATCAGCAACACCATCGTGAGTCCCAGATAATAGGCGGAGAAGTTGCCGGCCACAAAGCCGGAAAGGATCCCCAGCGACGCGCCGCCTTCCTGCGCCGAAACAACAACCTCTTTAACATGCCGTGATTCCGTGGAGGTGAAAACTTTTACCAATTCGGGAATGATGGCGCCTGCCAACGTCCCGCAGGAAATGATAGTGGCCAACTTCCACCATTGCGTGGTATCGCCACCCAGTTTGGGAATGATGATGTAGGAGACCACATAAGTCAGCGCAATTGAAACGATGGAAGTGAGCCAGACCAGCGAAGTGAGCGGCGATTCGAAATTCATCTGGTCCGCGTGAGCATACCGGGCCTTGGCAAGGGTGGCGTTCACGAAATAAGCCAGAGCGCTCGACACCAGCATCATAATGCGCATGACGAATATCCACACAAGCAACTGCACCTGCACGATGGGATCTTTGACTCCCAGCAGGATGAAGGTAATCAACGCGACACCGGTCACGCCATAAGTCTCAAAGCCGTCGGCGCTCGGTCCCACGGAATCGCCGGCGTTGTCGCCCGTGCAGTCCGCGATCACGCCCGGGTTGCGCGCGTCGTCTTCTTTGATCTTGAACTCGATTTTCATCAGGTCGGCGCCAATGTCCGCAATCTTGGTAAAGATGCCGCCCGCGATGCGCAAGGCCGCCGCTCCCAGTGATTCGCCTATGGCGAACCCGATAAAGCACACGCCCGCGTAGTCTCCCGGAACAAAAAGCAGAATGATGAGCATCATCAGAAGCTCGACGCTGATCAGCATCATGCCGATGCCCATACCGGCCTCAAGAGGGATTTGATAAATCGCAAATGGCTTGCCGCGGAGGCTGGCAAACGCTGTTCGCGAATTGGCATACGTGTTCACGCGAATGCCGAACCACGCCACGCTGTAACTTCCCGCAATGCCGATTACGCTGAACAGCAGAATAACGCCCACGCGCACAGCTTCATATTTCAGCAGGAAGCCAAAATAAAGCACGATGACGATGGCAATGAAGACCCAAAGAAAAACCAGGAACTTGCCTTGCGTTATCAGGTAGGTCTTGCAGGTTTCGTAAATCAAATGGGAGACTTCTTTAATGGCCTTGTGGACGGGAAGATTTTTAAGATGCCGGTAGGTCGCCAGACCAAAAAGCAGCCCG
Source organism: Terriglobia bacterium (assembly GCA_035934315.1). Classification (GTDB taxonomy): domain Bacteria; phylum Acidobacteriota; class Terriglobia; order UBA7540; family UBA7540; genus DASYXZ01. Next base: position 2,650 of record DASYXZ010000055.1, read on the forward strand.
AATACGCAGAAAATAATCCCGAACGTCAGCAAAGTGTGCCCATCGAAGCCCAGGAACTGGACCTGGGATAAGTCGGGAAGCTTCAGATTGGCTTCGCCGCCCGCCGCACCTTCCGGGGATTGGGCAAAAGCCTGGGTGGCGGCCACCAAGGTAATGTTCGCGCCTGTGAAAAGTGTGACGGCGATCCGGCGGCGGACCCGCCAGATTCTTTCAAGAAATTTAACCAGGCTTCGGAGGAATCCTCCGGTTTTTATCTGGCTCAGTGAAAACATGAAAATTATCAGGATCATGGGTAGATAGCACACCCTCAACAACTGCGCCGTGGCGTTGAACATAAAATCTCCTGAAGCCCAATCTCGCTCTCGTGCCCCCACGGCGGATTAGATCGAGCCTGCCGACATAAAGTCTTGGGGAGGTAATGTAACCTGGAATGAGCAAAAACAGCTATTTTGTAAAACTTAATTTTATAACACATATAAAAAATTTTAGTCAAGCTAAACGCTTGCTTTGGCAGAGCGCCCTGCTTCGCTAAGAGACGCGCCATCGTTCACCTTGCCTCTCAACACTCATTCACTGCTATGTGAAAATGAATAAGCACTTCTCAAGGCTGGCTTAAGCGGTAACGTTGATACCTGATTTCGATGCATTCAATTAAAGAATTCTGTTAGATTCTTTATTTCTGGCTGATGAAATCGCGGCCCGAAGGCCGGGCGGTAATTGATCTCCCCGCTTGCCCTCGCAGAGTTTTCCGAAATGCACGGGCAAGCTGCGCGGCAAACGGTATTCGAAATTAAAATCATTTAGCGTCCCCGGCGAAATCGTGCTGTGGCCGTGGAGAGAACATTGCTCCGTTGGCGCATCGCCATCCTGGTCAGCTTCGCAATTGCCATCAGTTATTTGGACCGGCAGACACTTCCCGTTGCCATCCAGGCGATCGGGAAGGATATACCGCTCACCAATCAGCAATTCTCGGATCTGCAATCGGCGTTTTTAATTTCCTACGCCTTCATGTATGCGGGCGGCGGCAAATTAACCGACGCTCTGGGCACACGCAGAGGATTAACTTTGATCATGGCCTTCTGGTCGCTGGCGTGCGCCAGTCACGCCCTGGCATTAAGTTTTGCCATGCTGGCCGTAAGCCGGTTCTTGCTCGGCATGGGCGAAGGCGGCGGTTTTCCCGCGGCCACGCGCGTGGTGGCGGAATGGTTTCCGGTGAAAGAACGCGCCACCGCCATGGGCATCATCAACGCCGGCACGGCTGTGGGGGCGGTGGCGGCGCCTCCGATGATCGCAATTATCCTGAGTTACATGGGTTGGCGCTGGATTTTCATTCTCACTGGGACGCTGGGGTTGCTCTGGACGGCCTGGTGGAGGCTGGCGTACTATCCACCCCGGGAGCACCCCAGGTTGAGCAGTCAGGAACGCGGCGAAATACAATCCATCGTTCAGTCTTCGGTTTCCGACAGAAAAGTGCGATGGATGGAATTGTTGCGCCTTCGCGAAGCGTGGGGCCTGGTAACCGCGAAATTCCTGAGCGACGCAGCGTGGTATTTCTATCTTTTCTGGCTGCCGAAATACCTCTACGATGCCCGTGGCTTTGATATCAAAGCTGTGGGCAGGTTTGCCTGGATCCCTTACGCTGCCTCGGGCGTTGGATGCCTGGTGGGAGGCTGGTTCTCCGGTTATTTGATCCGACGCCAGTTTACTTTGGGTGTGGCGCGCAAGGTTGCGCTTGCACTCAGCGCCGTGGTCATGCCGTCCATTCTGCTGGTGCCACACGTGGGTGTATCATGGGCCCTGGCCATATTCAGCCTTGCCTATTTTGGCCAGCAGTCCTGGTCAACTTTGGTCATGGTGCTCCCCGCGGACTTGTTTCCCACCAGGGTAGTGGGCGCGGTGGCCGGATTAGTGGGCTTCGGCGGCGCCATGGGCGGAATTGTTTTCGGAGAGACCGTCGGTTATTTGCTGGACCACGGCTTCGGTTACGGCGTTGTCTTTACCATGGCGGGAACTTTTCACGTGATTGCTTTTCTGGTGATTCTTGTGACCGTTCCGGCGGTTCGGCCCTTGGAGTTGGCGTGATGATCCGATCTTTTAGCGCCAACTTTTGAGTTGAGATTGTTGATTTCTTCCGCGGGCGCCGATTTAAATGTCGGCGCCAAGTAAAAACCTCTGGCGGTCCCCGCGAAAACGGGACAAGATCCGACCGCGGGGATTGTCGCGGCGATCGGCGCCTGCTCGCCCAGGCGAGATCGCCGGGTGTAAGAGAACGGCGGTCAGAGACCGCCGCTGCAAAAAGGAGTGCCATGAAAATTAGAGAAATTCGTACTCGTGTTGTGGAGTGGCGCGGCAAAACGGTTCCCTTGCCGCCCCACTTTTGCACAAATCCCATGGACATCCTTTCGCTTTCCGCCGCTTCAATGCAGACGTTTACATTCCACGGGTGGCTGGTGGTCGAGGTATTTACCAATGACGGCCATGTGGGCATTGGCAATGCCGCGCTTACCCCGCACGTCACCAAGCAGGTGATTGATCTCTACCTCAAGCCTCTGCTCATTGGCGCCGACCCCTGGGACATCGAATTCCTTTGGCAGCACATGTTCCGCAAGACGATGGCGTTCGGACGCAAGGGGATCGGCATGGTCGCCGTCAGCGCAGTGGACATCGCGCTGTGGGATATCCTCGGGAAATCCGCCAAGCAGCCCGTCTACCGGCTCCTCGGAGGTCGGACCAAACCGCGCATTCCGGTTTATGCCAGCCGGCTTTACAGCATGGCGTTGGGCGAGTTGGCGGCGGAAGCCAAACGTTACAAGGATGAAGGTTATAAAGCCATGAAGCTGCGTTTTGGCTGGGGGCCCACGGACGGCGCGGCCGGCATGCAGAACAACATCAGCCTGGTGCGCACGGTTCGCGAAACCGTTGGTGATGGCATTGATGTGATGGCTGATGCCTACATGGGCTGGACGCTCGACTACGCCAAGCGGATGCTGCCGCTGTTGGAGCCCTTTAATCTGCGCTGGCTTGAAGAGCCGGTGATCCCGGACGACATTCAGGGTTATGCGGAGCTGAAGTCCTATGGACGAATTCCCATTGCCGGCGGCGAGCACGAGTTTACTCTCTACGGTTTCCGCGATTTGCTGGAGGCGCGCGCCGTGGATTACATTCAGTTCGACACCAGTCGTGTGGGCGGCATCACCCAGGCACGCAAGATTGCGGCGCTGGCCGAAGCCCATTCAGTGCCGGTGATTCCTCACGCAGGCCAAATGCACAACTTCCATGTGGTGATGGCCAGCCTGAATTCGCCCATGGCCGAGTACTTTCCCATGGTAGATGTTGAAGTCGGGAACGAATTGTTCTGGTATATCTTCGAAGGCGAGCCTAAGGCGAAGGACGGCTTCATTGATCTGGATGAAAACGTTCCCGGCTTGGGGCTGAAAATAAACGAAAAGGCGCTGAAGAAGTTTGCCGTCACTGAGTAAGAGGCGGTCCATTGAACGTCAATCGTCGGTAAGTATTATTACTTGAGGAAGAATTCCACTAAAGCGGGTTAATCAATGTCAAAAAAGCGCGTGGCAATCATGGGACTCGGGCTGATGGGCTCGGGGATGGCGGGGCGATTGCTCTCCGCGGAATTCCCGCTAACGGTTTATAACCGGAATCCTGAAAAGACCGCGCCTTTCGCCAATGCCGGGGCCAAAGTTGCCGGCTCGCCACGCGAGGCCGCGGCAAATTCGGATGTGATCATCAGCATGGTGGCGGATGACGCCGCCTCGCGCGGCGTATGGCTGGGCGAAAATGGCGCGTTGGCGGGCTCGGCGCCCGGAACGGTTCTGATTGAGTCGGGCACGCTTACCGTGGGCTGGATCAAGGAGCTTGCCGCGATTGCCAGTCAACGCGGGTACGAGTTCCTGGATGCGCCCGTCACCGGCACCAAGCCCCAGGCGGCCGCAGGCCAATTGCGCTTCCTGGTAGGCGGGCCTGCCGCGGCTCTTGAGACAGTACGGCCGGTTCTTTCCGTGCTCGGCCAGGAGATTGTCCATCTCGGTCCCACCGGCAGCGGCGCGCTGATGAAGCTCGTCAATAATTTCGTGTGTGCCGCGCAATTGGCGTCTCTGGCGGAGGCCGTGGCGCTCATAGGTGCGGCCGGACTTGACCGGGACAAGATGCTCGCCGTCCTCACCAGCGGCGCTCCGGGAAGTCCGCTGGTGAAGTCAGCCTCAGCCCGCGCGATTTCGGGCGAGCCGGGCGTGAACTTCTATTTGCGCCTCATGGCCAAAGATATTTCTTATGCCATGGAGGAGGGCGCAACGCGCGGGGTGCCCATGCAAACAGCGGCGTCCACGCTCGCTGTTTTCCAACATGCGATTGACGCCGGCCGCGGCGACATGGACCTTTCCGCAATCATTGCATCGGTTGAGCCGATACAATCAACGGCGAAGAAATTATGAATTAGGAAGGATGAATTAAGGCAGAGAATTTGAAAATCGTTCGTGAATAATACCCGGTTAGATTAACTTGAAAAATAATTAAAACATGAAACCAAAAGTTTTTATCACCCGGCCTCTGCCTTCGCCGGCACTCGAACTATTGGCGGCGCATTTTGAGATTGCGTTTCACCCAAAGGATTCGCCCATGCCGGCCGCGCAATTGGCAGAGGCGTGCGGTGATGTTGAAGGTCTGCTGGTGGTGGGCTCGCGGATCACAGCGGAGGTCGTAGCCCAGGCGGTGCGGTTGCGAGCCGTTTCCACCGCGTCTGTGGGCTATGACAATATTGACATCGCAGCCTGCACCGCGCGCCACATTCCTGTAACCAACACGGTCGGGGTTCTCGAAGAGACGACGGCTGACCTGGCTTTTGCGCTTCTTCTCTCCGTGGCTCGCCGAATCGTCGAGGGCGATCGCTTTATCCGCGAGGGCCGTTGGCGCGAGTGGCAATATGGTTTGATGCACGCGGCCGACGTTCACCACAAGACGCTGGGGCTTTATGGGTTCGGACGCATCGGCCAGGCGGTGGCGCGGCGTGGGCGCGGATTTTCCATGCCTATCATTTATTATGCGCGCCATCGCGTGGCGGAATCGGTGGAGCGGGAGTTGGAAGCCCGATTGGTCGATCGCGAGACCTTGCTCCGTGAATCCGATTTCCTCAGCCTCCACGTTCCGAAGACGGGGGAGACGCAACACGCCATCGGCGCGCGGGAGCTTGCCGAAATGAAGCCGTCCGCCTTCCTCATCAATACGGCGCGCGGCAGCGTGGTGGACGAGGAGGCGCTGGTCCAGGCTCTCCAAGCCAAAAAAATTGCCGGGGCCGGCTTGGATGTTTTTGAACAGGAGCCCACGGTCCATCCGGGCCTCGTCACATTGCCGAATGTCGTCCTGATGCCGCACGTGGGAAGCGCCACGAGCGAAACGCGGCTCGCGATGGCAATGCGCGCC
>DASYXZ010000064.1:0-4345 GCA_035934315.1 Terriglobia bacterium
AGTGGTAAAGTGATGTCCTGAGAGGAGGTGCGGTCATGTATCTTCGAGGAATTCGGATTCTTGGGCTGGTGATGCTTCTTAATGTAACAGTCGCGGCGGCGCCCCAGAGTGCGCCGAATCCAAGTGAAATTCCCATCAAACACTTTATCTACATCATTCAGGAAAACCAAACGTTCGATCGTTATTTCGGGACTTATCCGGGAGCAAACGGCATTCCGAGAGACGCGAAGCTCCCATACAGACCAGGAGGCCCGCCGGAGGTTGCCCCGTTTCATCTTCATCAGGCGGCCATTCCTCACGATTTGTCGCACTCCTGGCAGGCGGCACGCACCGCCTACGACGGGGGCAAGATGGATGGCTTCCTGTGGGCGGAATGGCCGATGGCCCTGCGACATTACTGGGCGAACAAACCCATCCCGCAACCCGATCCCAATTTGATTCACCCGAAGCCGGTAATCCCAGGGATGATGAACGGCCCGCGGCGTCAGCGGCCCCCTGGCGCAACCCTCGCTGAACGCGACGGCCAGTTCCTCGGCGGCAGGCAAGGTGCGCTGCCTGAAGGCCCGCCGCCCGACTGGGTGGTCAACACGCTCTCCTATTACGACTGGCATGAGCTTCCGAATTATTGGGAGTACGCGCGGCGGTACACGCTCTGTGACAACTTTTTCTCCTCGCTGATGGGGCCGAGCGAGCCCAATCACCTTTACACGGTCGCGGCGCAATCAGGTGGGATGGTCAATAATCCGCCACCGGGTGTGGCCACCCAGCCCGGCGTGTATACGTTTCCCACTATGACGGAACTTTTGGAAAACGCCCACGTCACATGGCGCTATTACGATCAGAAGACGAACCCGCACGCGCACAGCCTGTGGAATCCGTTACCGGGCTTCGTTGCCTTCCAGAATAATCCTGAACTCATGGCGCACCTCGTGCCGCTGGGCGACTTTTATCAGGACATTGCAAACCATCAGCTCCCATCGGTTTCATGGATCGTGCCCACAGCGGAGGATAGCGAGCATCCGCCGGCTGACGCTGCCCAGGGCATGTGGCACGTGACCCACCTGGTGAATGCCCTGATGCGAAGTGATTATTGGAAAGATTCCGTGATTATCCTTACTTGGGATGATTACGGCGGCTTCTACGATCACGTTCCACCGCCGGACGTGGATAGTTTTGGTTACGGTCCGCGCGTGCCGGCCATGATCATTTCGCCTTTCGCAAGGCCGGGATTCGTCTGCCACACCCACTTTGATTTTACTTCGCCCTTGAAGTTGATCGAGGAGCGCTTTGGTTTGAAATCTCTTACCACGCGGGATAGCGCGGCCAAAGACATGCTCGATTGCATGAGCTTCCAGCAGAAGCCGGTGACTCCGGACATCATTACCACTGCGACCAAACTCGACTTCAGCGATGTGAGGACGACACTGCCCTGAGCCGCGCATCGCCCGAATGGATTTCCAACCCGACCGGAAGTAGGATTGAGATGATGAGAATCATATCCGTGAGAATCAGCATTCTGAAATTGACCTTCGTGATGATGCTGATTACAGCAGCGCGATTATCCGCTCAAACAAAGCTACGGCAAGTCCCACCTGTACTGGGCTCTCTTACGCCAGAGGAGGTTAATACATTCTTTATGCCAGGGGGGACCGCGGGCACGAGGCCGACGACTGTCAATGGGGAACCCCAGATCCTCTGGTTCTTAAGGCACGGCCCCCAAAGCGGCATCGTTGACGTGCGTCAACAGGGGGCTGCGCACGAATCACCAGTAGAAGGATCTGAGTTGCCGACGCGAGAGCAGGTATTCTTCGATGCTGCGACCCGCTTTGACCTGATCGCTTTAGGAAGGCCGGGGGTCTCCCGGTCGTACATACTTCCGAATGGCGGCTTCCTTTACTCCATCATGCAATTCCAGGTCGAGGACGTGGTCAAGAATAATCCGACGGCGCCGGTGCAACCCGGTGCGCTGATTACCATTGGTCGCGAAGGTGGAATCCTCCGCGTCAAGTCCAAGTCGGGGAGCGAGCTAATGCTGCGCAACTGGAGCCTTGATGACCCTCTCTTTCAAACCGGCCGACAGTACCTTCTCTTTTTTGAGTACATTCCCAAAGCCCAAATCTATTTGGCGTCAAGGTACGGGTACAAGTTCGCGGAGGGAAAAACCGTCGCCACGGATCCGGCTGGCGAAGCTCACGAATATTTGAGCGGCCCGACAATTGTAGGAATGGACAAAGACGAGCTCCTACAGATGGCCAAGGGACAAGCGCAACGTGCCCGGGAGGGAGGAGGGAAACAATGAGCCGCAGGAACTTTAATCGATGACTATTCTACCCCGCAACCGTTCTCGTCCTCGCCCTGGTCGTTTCTGGCCGGCTGGTGCCTCAGACTTCTGGTAACTGCAATCTGCGCTTCCTGCCGTTCAGGGTATGCGCCCCCGGGAGTTGATGGAAAGTTTATACGCTCCGTCCTTGACTTACCCAACCACACTGTATTACAAATGTGTACATGAAGACCACGGCACTAACAAAAGGTCGATCCGCCACGCTGACCATGCGAGTACCCATCAAATTAAAAAACCGACTTAGTGATTTGGCCAAATCGTCGGCGAAAAGCCGGTCTCGCTTGGCGGTGGAAGCTCTGGAAAATTACGTCGAAGAGGTGGAGTTGCGACTGGCGAAAATCGATCAGGGCATCCGGGACGCCGACGCGGGTCGATTGGTTCCGCATTCCGAGGTCAAACACTACCTCCAATCCTGGGGAAGAAAACGGAAGCTCTCTCCGCCGGTATGCAAATAGATTGGACCAAGCAGGCCATTTGGGACCTTGCAGAAATCGAAGAATACATCGAGCAGGACAGGCCACAGGCGGCGGAAAAGGTGGCGACGCATCTCTGGAGTTGTGCCGAGCATCTGGCGGAATTTCCGCACTTGGGCGAGCACGACCGCCGGGCTGGGACAAGGAATCTAATCGTTCCTCCCTATGTCATATTCTATCGAGTTCTGTCGGACCGCCTTGAAATCCTGAGCATTTGGGACGGTCGACGCAGGCGATAGCCTCCCTTTCAAAAGTCAAACCGGTATCCCAAAATCATTTTGGCGATCAGATGATGGTCGACGGCGAGCCTCATATACCGATACGCGCAACTTCACTTTCCTTCCCTCTTTTGCGCTGCATGCCAAACCGTCCGAATGAGAATTTGCTTGGCCTTCACTTGGTAGAGAATGAGGTAGGGAGTGCCCCCCACGATCAACTCGCGGGTTTCAGGGTCGACTCCAGGGCGCCCAAGAAGCGGGTAATCGATTAAAGCCTGCACCACCGAGACCAGACGCGCTGTGACCCGTGCTGCTGCATTGGGGTCATCTCGCGCAATGAAAGCCCGAATCTCTTGCAACCTCGCCAGGGCCAATGGCGACCAGATAATTTCCTTCTTCACAGAGTTTTGCCGTCGTGGCACTTACCGCAGACGCACTTGGGAGGGCGTAGCTCATGGTCCGTGCCCCAGGAAAGGAGCCACGCTTTCATGTCTTCGTGCTTGACGTAATGGCCGGAATCCATTTGCCGCTTGCCGCGCCGAATATCCGCGAGCAACCTCTCCTGGTCCGAGATATAGACCTCCACTGCATCGGCGACAAGATAATTGGAGCTGCGGCCGGTTCGATTGGCCAGCTTGGACAGTTTTTTTCGAATGGCTGGTTTCAACCGAACGCTAAAGGGTCTGCTGTTTGTGTTCGCCATGAATACACGTTAGCAAGCGGTGCGAATCCAGTCAAGGGTGAATGTTTCCTTCCCGCCTCAAAAGTCAAACCGGTACCCCAGAATCATTTTGGCAATTAAATGGTCGGTGCCGCGCGTCGCGCCTACGCCCACGCCGAAATTAAATTCCCAGCGGGGTGAGAGGTTCAAATCAATGGCAGGGAAAATTTGCTGCTGCTGGTCTTTGAGTGGATCAAAACCGGTGACGGGGCCGAGCGCGCCATAATACTCGAGGCCGCCGGCAATCTTGGGAGTGAAGTCATAACTGAATTTAAAATTGGGGGAGAACTCAAACCCCTTGCTCACGCCCGGCCCGTGAAATGAACGGTCAAACGCGGGATTAAAAGCCGCGTACCAGCGGCCCAGCTTTTTGTCGATGATGGGTCGAATTTCCCACGTCCAGGTGTCAGGCGAAAAAGCGTGGCGCTGGTAGCCGATTTCATTTGAAATACTCAAGCCCACCGGCCAGTGCCATTTTTCTGGAATGCTGAATCGCGGGCGGATGTGGTCGCCCACCCAGTCCACGCCGTCGCCATTGCGCGAGCTGGTGAATATATAAAACCCGGTTTCAAACCAGGGAGTGAAACCGTGC
>DASYXZ010000112.1:0-6014 GCA_035934315.1 Terriglobia bacterium
GAGAGAGGATAAACCTTAATTCGAGGGAGGACCGTTATGTTTTGCCCAAAGTGCGGGAAAGAGTATGCGGAGAAAGTTAATTTCTGCTGCCAGTGCGGCACCTCAATGTCCGGTCAGCCGATGAGGCAAAAGAAGCTCTCCCGTTCCAGGACTGACAAAAAGATCGCCGGAGTGTGCGGAGGGATTGCTGAATACATGGACATGGATCCGACTCTGGTGCGATTGGTGTGGGTGATGATGGCGCTTTTTGTCGGCTGGGGTGTGCTGGGCTATCTCATCGCGTGGATTGTTTTGCCCGAGCAGCCAGAACCGCTGGCCATTCCATCAGTCGGGACCACGGCGACTCCCCTGCCGGCGTCCGGCCAATAATCAAGGGACGAAATAATCCGTTGCTACGAGTCCCGCAATAAACGGCGCAGTGCTTTCATCTGCCTGGGATTCTTGCGTAGGATAACCCGGCGCAGTCGGGCGAACTCATCGCCATCGATTTTCTGCACTGTGCCCCGCCCGCGTTGCGGCGAGAAGGCGAGGATGTGATCGAGGTCGGGCTTGCGCTTCAAAGGGTTTTTGAGGCGCACGGCCTGGTGGGACGGGCAGAAATCAATTAACGAACCCATGCCGGTGTCGCGGCCGTCTGACGCGGCTCGCGCGAGGCCCACCACTTGTTTGCGGTCGGTTTCGTAACAGAGAAAAAGGTCTTCTCGCTTAACTTCCTCGCGAAGATAACGAAGACTGGAAGCGCTGCGAATCCAACCCCAATCTCCCATCGGGTAGGGCCCGCGCGCGCGCGACTGGAAATATTGGTCAAATTCCCAGCCTCGCTTGGTATTGATTTTGAAGACCCAAAATCTCATTCACTTATTCTATTACAACAACCTGTGCCGCGCGCACAGCGGGAATGGCGCGAATCTCCGCCAGCACTTCTTCGGGGACGGGATTATCCACGTTGACAAGCCCCAGGGCTTCGTTCGTTGGCTGATTGCGGCCGAGGGCGAAGTTGGCGATGTTGACGTTGCGATTTCCGAGTATGGTACCCACGCGCCCAATCACGCCGGGCACGTCCTGGTTGCGAATATAAAGAATGATGCCGCGCAGCGGTACCTCAATATCAATATCATTGATGCCGAGAATGCGCGGCGTGCCTCGCAGGCCCACCATGCCGAGCACCGTGGCCGCGCCCGCTTCCGTGCGCAGAGCGATCCCCAGGGAATTCGAAAAGGCGGCACGCCGCGCGGAACGCAGCTCGATTACCTCCAACCCGCGTGACTGGGCCAGCGCTCCGGCGTTCACCAGGTTCGCCGGCTCGGAAAGCACCTGGTTTAAAATTCCCTTCAACACCGCATTTTTCACCAGATGGGTATTGAGATCCGCCAGACCGCCGTCATAACTGATTCGAACTTCTTCCGTCCGCTCGCCCGCAATCTGAGTGACAAAGGCGCCAAGCTTTTCACCGAGCGCGATGTAAGGTTCGAGCTTTTTGTATTCGTCGGGCGAGATCGACGGCATGTTCACTGCGTTGCGGGCAACACCCTGGAGCAGATAATCGCGGACCTGTTCCGCAATGCGTATTCCGACGATTTCCTGCGCCTCTTCTGTCGATCCGGCGATGTGGGGGGTGGCAATCACATTCGGATGAGAGGCAATTCCCGGGTGCACGGGTGGCTCCGTCTCAAAAACGTCCAGCCCGGCCCCGGCCACCTGGCCGCTTTCGAGCGCCGCGAGCAAATCCTTGTCGCTCACTAATTCCCCGCGGGCGCAGTTGACAAGGCGAATGCCCGGCTTGGCGATCGCCAGGGTTTTCGCGTTAATCAAATGGTGCGTCTCTGGCGTCAAAGACGAGTGGAGACTGATGAAATCGCTGGATTTCAGAAGTTCGTCAAGCGAAATCAACTTCACGTTCTGTTCGCGAGCCACCAGGGAGGAGACGTAGGGATCAAAGGCAACAACCTTCATTTCAAAGGCTTCAGCCAATCGCGCGACTTCCATCCCGATTTTCCCCAGGCCGATCAAGCCCAGAGTTTTTCCCCGCACCTCAATGCCCTGCAAAGTTTTCTTTTCCCACTTGCCGAGTTTCAACAAACTGTCGGCCTGCGGAATGCGGCGCGCCAGCCCCAGAATTAGCGCCATCGTGTGCTCTGCAACGCTGGTGGCGTTGCCACCCGGAGTATTCATCACTACAATTCCACGCTGGGTTGCCGCGTCCAGATCCACGTTGTCCACGCCCACGCCGGCCCGCCCGATCGCTCGAAGGTGCGGGGCGCTGTGAATTAATTCAGCCGTGACCTTGGTCGCGGAACGCACAATCAGCGCGTCGGCGTCACGGATCTCATCTTTGACGCCGTCCTTTTTCCCCGCCACGTATACGACGTTGAATGATGCTTCCGATTTGAGCACCTGCAGGGCGCTCTCTGATACGCTGTCTGAAATAAGAATCTTCATGAATGATTCACCTGAGCGTGAACGGCGGGCCGCTGATGGCCGCTTGCCCTGTTCATCCCTGCTTCCGTTCGAATTCCCGCATGAACGAAACGAGAGCCTGAACGCCTTCGAGAGGCATGCCATCATAAATTGAAGCGCGGATTCCGCCTACGTCGCGATAACCCTTCAAGGCATAAAGGCCTTCCCTGCCAGCCTGCTGAAGGAACGCTTCGAGCGCCTGCGGCGTTGGGAGATCAAATGTGACGTTCATGGTCGAGCGATGCGCCTTGTCAACCAGCGGTTTGTAAAACTTTGAACCGTCCAGATAACCGTAAAGTAGCTCTGCCTTTTCGTTGTTGCGCCGTTCCATTTCGCGCACTCCGCCGAGATTCTTGATCCAGCGCATCATCTCGCGGGCAAAATAGATATTGAATGTACTGGGCGTGTTGTCGAGCGACTGCCCTTTGTCTACAACCGCGTAGTTGAGGAGCGGCGGAGTTTGCGGAAGCGCGCTTCCCAGGAGGTCCTTGCGAACTACCACAATGGCGGTCCCGGCCGGCCCAAGGTTTTTCTGGAGGCTCGCATATACCATCCCGAATCGTGAATAGTCCATGACTCGTGACAGGATCTCGGACGTCGAGTCGCCCACCAGCGGCACGTCGCCAGTATCGGGGAAAGTGTTCCATCGGGTTCCGTAAGCCGTGTTGTTCGTCGTGATGTGAACGTAGGACGCGTCGCTGGCGATGCTCGCCGGGTTGAGAACGGGAATCCTCACGAACTTGACGTTTCTGCTGCTGGCGATGGTTTCAATCGTGCCGAATGGACCCGCATCCTTGATTGCAGTCGCCGAGAAAACACCCGTTTCAACGTAAGCAGCCTTGCGCGCAGGCTTCCGGGCAATCAGATTCATCGGAACTGCCGAAAACTGCATGCGGGCTCCGCCGTGCATGAAAAGAACAGTGTAGTTATCAGGCAGTGAAACCAGTTCGCGGAAAAGTGCGACCGCCTCTTCAACCACACTCACAAACTCCTTGGCGCGATGGCTGATCTCGACGATGGAAACTCCGAGTCCCGCATAGTTGAGAAATTCTTCCTTCACCCGGGTCATGACCTCAAGAGGGAGCATGGCCGGGCCGGGACCAAAGTTGATCACCCGCCCGCCCGATCGCAGAAATTGCTGTTCCATATTTTCTTTGCTAAGTCCCGGCATAGCCATGTGAACATATCCTTACAATAATTGGATTTGCTTGGAGGTGCAACGAGCAGTCCAAACCGGTGGAGCCGAAGGAGACTAGTTTAAGGGGGAAGGCCCGGAGTTGTCAAACGTTGGCACGCGGTGCACGCATTGGCACCAGTTCTCTTTGGGCGATTCACAGCAAAAATCCATAGCCTACAGTTGTAGCCTAAGACAAAACTATTGAGGCTCGCAAATTATTGTGACATGTTTTCGTTGTAGCGGCGGTCTCTGAGCGCCGAAAACACGGCGGTCGGAGACCGCCGCTACAATAGAGGTCGTCACCATAATTTGCGAGCGTGAGTAAGAGGCGTCGAGTCATCTCCGCTCGGTCATGAGCTGCCGCTTCTGCGAGTTGGTGCCAGGGCTGAGGTTGGTGCCCTAGTTGGTTTCTTCCTTGCCGTGGCTCACGCGGACCAGATCGATGCGGGTTCCGTCTCCACTGTCTTTCAGCGCCACAACCCTTACATGATCGCGTTTTTTGATTTCGAAGACGGTTTTCCCTTCCTTGTCTTTTCCAATAAAGTTTCCTTCTTCGTTGTCCCAGTGACCCGGATCGAACTCGATATCTTTCGGCTCAAACTTGCCCACCTCCCGGGTCAGCCGCTCCTGATAGAAGGTCTTGACTTTGTCCAAGGCATCGGGAGTCTGAAACTTTGCCACCACGATGCGCAGCGCGTGGCTCCCGAATTGCATGTTCACCGAAGCATCGTCATGGTCAGAGACGGCAGTGGCGCCGGGATAAAAGGGCAAATCGAGGGACGCCTCGCTTACCGTCTTGTCTTTGTTCACTTCGATTCCGCCGAAAGGGGTTTTGATGGAGACTTCCTTCCTGCCCCCTCCCGCATCGTTCACTTGCAGGTGGACGGAGTGCGAAATAATGCGGAAGCCTGTCCACAGCGCAACCACGGAGACTAGAATGATGAGCGCCAGAACCATGAGCGCAATAGCGACAACATGCCTTCCCGATTGAGGGGCTGGGGGCGGGACCGGGGGACGCGGCGGTTGTGGAGTGGTAGCCATATATCCTCCAGATGATTTTTCGGTTGTCAGACGTCAGTTACCATTAATCGCGTGCCAGGAGTTTCATAATTCGTTCGACACTAAACCAAACCCTGCAAAAAAGACTACGTTTGCCGATCCCTTGAAGTTCCCTAAGAGTAGGGAGGTAACCGAAACTGACGGCCGATCCCTATTTATAGGCTGGAATTCCCGTCACGCGCTCGCCGATGATGAGTGTATGAATGTTGTGAGTACCTTCGTAGGTATAGACTGATTCAAGATTACACATATGACGAAAGATGGGATACTCGTCCGCCACGCCGTTGGCGCCCAGGATGTCGCGAGCGGCGCGTGCGATGTCCAGCGCGATTTTCACGTTGTTGCGCTTGGCCATGGAAACATGAGCGAAGTCGGCGCGCCCCTGGTCCTTCAACCGGCCCACTTGCAGGGCCAGCAACTGCGCTTTGGTGATTTCCGTAATCATGTCGGCAAATTTTGCCTGCACGAGTTGATGCGAGGCAATGGGTTTTTCATCGAACTGTTTCCGCGTTTTGGCGTATTCCAATGACTCGTTGTAACACGCCATGGCGGCGCCAATCGCCCCCCAGCCAATCCCATAGCGCGCCTGGGTGAGGCAGGCGAGCGGTCCTTTGAGGCCTTTGACATTAGGGAGCATGGCGCTCGCGGGAACGCGGACATCCTGCAGCGAGAGGCTGCTGGTCACGGAAGCCCGCAACGACATCTTTCCCTTGATGTCCTTGGAAGTGAAGCCCAGCGTACCGCGCTCCACAAGGAATCCGCGAATGCCATCTTCCGCGCGCGCCCACACCAGGGCCACATCTGCGATGGTTCCGGACGTGATCCAAGTTTTTTCGCCGTTCAGAATGTAGTGGCCGCCATCTTTCACGGCGCGGGTGCGCATTCCGGCGGGGTTCGAGCCAAAGTCCGGTTCGGTCAGGCCAAAGCATCCGATGGCCTTCCCTTGCTGGAGCGCGGGCAGCCAGCGCTCCTTCTGCTCATCGGAACCGTAGGCGTGGATGGGATACATTACCAGCGCGCCTTGCACGGAAACAAAACTACGCAAGCCACTGTCGCCCCGTTCGAGTTCCTGCATGATCAGGCCGTACTGCACGTTCGACATTCCGGCGCAACCGTATCCTTGCAAATTCGCGCCGAAGAAACCCAACTCACCCATCAGCGGCACAAGGTGCCGGGGAAAATTCCCTTCCCGGCTCCACTCCTCGATGTGTGGGATCACCTCTTTGTCGACAAACTCGCGCACCGTCCGGCGAACGAGTTTTTCCTCGTCGCTCAAAAGAGAATCAATTTCCAGGTAGTCAACGCCGCGAAAGGGAAACAT
>DASYXZ010000114.1:0-18118 GCA_035934315.1 Terriglobia bacterium
CGGCCTGGCCGTCGGATTCTGGAAGGATGAACAAGAATTGTCCGCGCAACGTAAAGTGCAGCGCCGCTTCGAGCCCAAAATGAGCGCCGCCCGGCGCGACGAATTGTATGCCGGCTGGCAGCGCGCCGTCGAGCGCTCCAAGGGCTGGGCGGTTTAGCCGCAGCGCCACAGCAGAACGTGAGTCCGGCGGCGCCTTTCCCGGTGGTGTGGATCGACCGACATCAAATTTCCTTCAACCCAAACTCACCAACCCGAAATCTAAAATCAAGATGACTTGCCCATCGCCCTGTGTGAATATATCAGCGGAGATTTATTATGAAACCTGAACGGATGGCCCGCATTCTCGTGGCCTTTTTTTTGCTACTCCTCATTGTGGGACCGTTGTTAAGCAACGGCGTGGATTTGCTGGTGGACTGGCTGTGGTTCAACCAGGAAGGCTTTCGCGTCCTGTACATGAACACGCTCAAAGCCCAACTCGCGCTCGGCGGTTATGCCGGGGCGGGTTTCATCCTCGTGGTGGGATTAAATCTATTATTGGCCCGAAGGCTGGCGGGTCGAAGCCGCTTCCGCGTATATCAGGAAGTCATTGAGTTTCCCGCGCTCGACCGTTTCAGCTCGATCATCCGCTGGGCGATCTGGCTGGGCATCGTCGTGGTGGGATTTTTCGTGAGCGAATGGGCCACCTCGCACTGGATGGAATTCCTGCTGGCGCAGCACGTGGTTCCCGTGGGGCAAGCGGATCCGCTCTTCGGCAATGAGGTAAGTTTTTATTTATTCCGCCTGCCCTTCATCTGGTTTCTCTATCACCTGGTTTTATTCACGCTGGTCATCTGCCTGCTAAGCGCCATTTTCCTTTACCTGGTGGAAGGTGGAGTTGCCGTCACGCCACGTGGTCCGGACGTTTCACGCCCGGCGCGCGCTCACTTGTTGGCGCTCGGCGCATTGATCTTCGTGGTGATGGCTTACCGATGCCGCCTGGCGATGTATGACCTGCTCTTTTCGCCGCGCGGCAAGATATATGGCGCCGGCTACACCGACATTGTGGCCACGCTGCCGGTGCTGAAGATCCTGCTGATTCTGTGTCTCATCACTTCACTGATGTTCGTAGTGGCTGCAATTCGCGGCCGGTTGAAGCCAACCGTCATTTCCATTGGTGTCCTGGCGACGGTCTGGGTGCTGGGCGGCTCCGTTTTTCCGGAACTCATCCAGCAGTTCATCGTGGTGCCGAGTGAGGTTAACAAAGAGCGCCCTTACATCGCGCGCGCCATCGAATTCACGCGCAAGGCCTATGCCCTGGACCGTTTCGAGGAGCGTGAGTTTCCCGCCGTGGAAGACTTGAGCCTGGCCGACATTCAAAAGAACGACGCCACTATGCGCAACGTGCGCCTGTGGGACCACGAACCCTTAAAGACCACGTTCCGCCAGCTTCAGGAAATTCGCACTTACTACGATTTTGAGAATGTGGACAACGACCGCTACTGGATCAACGGCGTCTATCGCCAGTTGTCGCTCTCGGCGCGCGAGTTGAACGTCGCCAGCCTCCCCAGCCGCGGTTGGGTGAACGAGCACCTGAGTTATACTCACGGCTACGGCCTTTGCCTGAGTCCGGTGAACGAATCGACCAGCGAAGGCCTGCCGCAGTTTTTCATCAAGGATATTCCGCCCGTTTCAACCACCTCGCTGCGCATCACGCGACCCGAAATCTACTACGGCGAGATGTCCAACAATTACTGCTTCGTAAAAACCGGTACGCCGGAGTTCGACTATCCCTCCGGAGCGCAGGATGTCTACACCAACTATCAGGGGTCGGGTGGTATTCCTGTCACCGGCTTCTGGCGGCGGCTGCTGTTTGCCTTGAAATTTGGCGAAAAGAATATTCTATTTTCCGGCGCCATCAACGCCGGGAGCCGATTGATGATCTACCGAAGGATACTCGATCGTGCCGGGCGGCTCATCCCCTTCGTCTCTTTCGATTCCGATCCCTACCTTGTGATCTCGGATGACGGATCGTTGAACTGGATGCTGGACGGCTACACGACCTCGGACCAGTATCCTTATTCCGAGCCTACGGAAGATGTGGGCAACTACATCCGGAATTCCGTGAAGGCCACGGTGAACGCCTATAACGGCCAGGTGCATTTCTACATCAGCGATCCGACGGACCCATTGATTCAGGCTTATTCGAGCATGTTTCCCGGGGTCTTCGAGCCCCTTGACGCAATGCCGCAAGACCTGCGCGCCCATATCCGGTATCCGGAGGGATTCTTTTCCATCCAGGCTGCCAAATACGCCGAGTATCACATGACCGACCCGCAGGTATTCTTCAACAAGGAAGACCTGTGGCGCGTGGCGCAGAGCGCGGCGCGTGGACAAGATTCGCCGATGACTCCCTACTACACCATCATGAAGCTGGCGGAGGTGGGGAACAAAGAAGAGTTCATCCTGATGGTGCCTTTTACGCCGTCAAAAAAACAAAACATGATCGCCTGGATGGCGGCGCGCTGCGACCCGCCGAATTACGGCAAAGTTCTGGTGTTTACTTTCCCCAAACAGAAACTGATTTACGGGCCGCAGCAAATCGAGGCGCGCATTGACCAGGAACCAAGCATCTCGCAACAACTCACGCTGTGGGACCAGCACGGCTCGAGCGTAATTCGCGGCACGCTGCTGGTGATTCCCGTCTTGAATTCAGTGCTCTATGTTGAGCCCATCTACCTGGCCGCTCAATCCGGCGGCGGCCTGCCGCAGATGCAGCGTGTGATCGTTTCTTATTCCGATCATGTGGTGATGGCATCGACGCTGGATGCGGCGCTCAGCCAAATTTTCGGCGGCACGGTTGTATCAGCCACCTCGGTGAGCGGCTCCACAAATGTGCCGGGCAATCCGCCATCAGCAGGCGCGGCTTCAACTTCCGCCCGAGCGCCTGCGGAAGATTTAAAGTCCATCATCCGCGAAGCAAACCAGCACTACGAGCGCGCGCAGGAACTTCTGCGCCAGGGCGATTGGAACGGCTACGGCGAGGAAATCAAGAAGTTGGGCGAAGTCCTGAAGCGAATGCCGGCAACAAAATAGAACGCGCCAATTCTCACTTTGGCGGCCGGCCTTCTTTTTTTATTTGTGATCGGGCAAACCCTTATCAGACAGATCGGCGTTACGGGCTGCCGCCGGGACCGCTCCCGCCTCAACCTGGGTTGTAAGGTTTGCAGGAAGGATGGAAACAAGCGGACTCAAAGGTTGACTCGAGGCGCGCGAAATAGTTGCGCCAGTATTAACGTAAACCGCGTGTCCCGGCGCTTCGTTAACCAGAACAATATCATCCCCGTTCGAATTTACCCCATCGCCCTCAGGCGACGCGCCATCTGATGCTTGCGCAACATCCATGACTTCCTGGGGCTGGGACGGGAACGGCTCAGTACCCTCAATGAACACTTCATTGTGAGTCGTCATCGGATCGGATCCAGCAGGAGCAACCAGGTTGGAATCATTGTCAAGCGCGACGGTCACAATTCCTGTGGGCTGCGCAAATGGCTGAGGAATGTTGTAGGCGGGAAGATCGGTGGTCCGCTTCATGAACTCAGCCCAGATGGGAAGAGCTGAGTGGGCGCCGATAAGCTTCAAGTCGTGATCGTCGTCGTACCCAACCCAAGTCACGGCCAGCAAGTTGGGAGTGAATCCGGCAAACCAACCGTCGCGTGAAGTGCCCGTCTTGCCGCCAGCCGGGAACTTAAAGCCGCGGGTCCGCACGCCCGCCCCGGTGCCGCGGCTGATCACTCCCTGGAGAAGGCTCACCATTAAGTAATTCACGCGCGGGTCCAGCACCCGGCGCGGCGCGACAGGATTATCCCAAACGGTTTGGCCGGAGGATTCGGTGACGGCGACAATGCACCGGGGCGCAACGTATTCGCCGTTGTTGGGGAAAATCGTATAGGCTCCGGCCACTTCAAGTGGAGTGGCAACGTAAGAACCGAGCGCGATGGAAGGCGTCGCGTTGATCCGCTGATTAAAACCAGCCTCCAGGGCAAAGTCCCTGACCGTGCCGTAACCGACCATCTGGGCCAGGAGCACGCTGGGGACATTCAGGGAGTAGGTCAACGCTTGACGGACCGTGACAGAGCTTTGATATGACTGGTGATAATTTTTTGGCGTGTAAAATCTATGGCCCAAATCAAATGTAGTTGGCTCATCCTTCAAAACAGTGGCCAGGGTAATAGTGGGGTCTGAGCTCAGGGCCGCGGCATAGACGAAGGGCTTGAAAGACGATCCGGGCTGACGCCGCGCCAGGACATGATTCAACTGACTCGCCGCGTAGCTTCGGCCGCCCACCAGAGCTTTAACATCGCCCGTATGGGGGTCCAGAGCCACCAGCGCAAGCTGAGGCTGTTTCGCGTTCTTACCAGAAGGCGTGCCGCGTTTCCGTTGTTGTTTCACTTCCCGGTCAACTTCAACCATCCCGGCGCGAGCGCCCTGTGTGGCAGCACGCTGGAGATCCAGATTCAGAGTGGTATAGATGCGATAGCCCCGGGTAAGCAGGTCCTCCTCCGAAAACTGAGCCAGCAACTGTCTTCTCACCATGTCCACGAAGTAAGCCTCCTGGGGCGCTTCGGCATTTTGTTGAGTCAATCCGAGGGGGGCATTCGAAGCCTGTTCGGCTTCGTCATAGCTGATGAAGCCTGCCTCAACCATCCTGTGTAGAACAAGATTTCGCCGCTCGGTGGCCTGGGCCGGATCCTGATAGGGCGAGTAAAGGTTGGGACCGCAAATCATCCCCGCCAGCAAAGCAGCCTCAGGTAGTGTGAGGGCGCTGACGTCTTTATTAAAATACGCCGTCGACGCTTCTCCAAATCCATAAATGGAAAAGCTGTTTCGTTGGCCGAGATAGACCTGGTTCGCGTAGAGTTCGAGGATCTTATTTTTTGGCAATCGCAACTCAAGCAACAAGGCGAAAAATATTTCCGTGATTTTTCTCCGAATCGTGCGCTGGGGGGTCAAGAAAAGGTTTCGCGCCAGTTGCATGGTCAGCGTGCTGCCGCCTTCCACCCGTTGATTGGAATAGAAATCAGCCTTGGCGGCGGCAAGTATGCGGAGGCAATCGACGCCATGATGCGAATAAAACCGATGGTCTTCAGTAGCGAGGATTGCATCCACCAGCGACTTGGGGAGGTCCTGAAAACTAACCAGACGCCGCTTGGCGCGACGCGCGCCAAAAAGAGTGGTGATTTCCTCAGGCTCAAGCAAATATGTTTTCAGCGGAGTCATGTCGCTGAGAGCGGCGATGGACGTCAGTCGTCCGCCCTTGAATTCAAGTCTTGCCGGCCCTTGCACCCTCTCACTATTACTGAAGAAAGACCCGGGCCCCGGGTTGATTTCCAAATCGTTGCCCGCGATTTTGTAGCTTCCGACGCCACGTCTTTCCTGCCCCTCGGTGTACCATGCCTTGCGGAGATGGTCCACCACCTCACTTGCTGTCAATTTCTCGCCCACCTGCACTTCGGTTGGAGCGGCCAGAATAACAGCGGGATTGTCGAAAACATTTCCGGCCAGGCGAGCGTCAATGGTATGGGAGAACTGCAGATAGAAATGGATAAAGAATCCGGCGACCACTAGAATCACCAGCAACTCCGCTCCGAGCAGGATCATCAACCAGCGGGGTGGGCGGGAACGGACATTCGCGGAGAAGGGTTTTACGCCTTGCGGGAGATTGGTGCCCGTATTAATTGGATATGTGCTCATCTATTGTTTAAGCCCGCCGCAGACTTCAGCGGCATCGACGGAGCCTCACCCATTATTTGGGCACGCGATTCCTTGATATGGGTGCCGCTACCGACTTTGGAAGTTTTGCCGATTTGAAAATCTGATTTTGGAGCGCGCACGATGTACTGATTCGGTTTCGCATTTTTCCCATCTTCCAGCCGGATTAAATCGGCGTTGACCTGGTCTTTTAGTTGCATGAATTGTTCGGCCGTTTCCATCTCTCTGACTCTTGTTTCCGATTCACTGATTTTGGGGGCGCGCGAACTTTTTGCCGGAGCGGGGGAAGAGCGTTGGGCTGCCGGCCTGGCGTCTTGATGCGCCGGGTCTTTCCCTTTCCGGGCCGGAGTCCCTTTTGTCGGATTCGTATTCTTCGTGTCTTGACTGGCAAGGCGGGATGGGAAGAAAGCGATAAGACTTAATGTCACAGCCAGATAAATCGTTCGATGATTCATGATCCGTTTCCCCTCACCCATCTCCCACATAACCTATCCAGCGGGCTTTCACACTTAACAAACTACACTGCACAGCAGAAAATACTATCGGGCGATAACCCTGTTCCGCCGGGTAAAAAACCTGAGCGAAGCACTTGTGGGGCCCGAGGCCTTCGGAACACACTCCCCCTATCATCCAGGCCTTGCACGCCACTCTCGCACCCTCACAGGGCATGATATTGATTCGCACCGTTAAGCGCACTCGCGGTTGAGCACCTGGCAAGTAACACCCATAATCATCCGTTGGAAAAAACGTCCACCATTACCTCGCAGGCTGCAAGACCAAGTTCTGTTCGAGTTTAAACGTCATCACTGTCTCCGACGGGACCCTGACTTCTTTCCCTTTGGTCAGAACTTCGCCGCCCGCTCCCGCCGCCCCACCGACGACCGCGCCGATAGCCGCGCCCTTCCCGTGGCCGGCAATCGCCCCGATTAGGGCGCCCAGCGCCGCGCCGCCGCCCGCCATTTCCGCTGTTCGCTTGTTAGCGCCCAGGCCCTGTTTACCCTTCTGCACGTAATCGCTGGTCGCCACCACGTAGCGCGTTCCCTGGACAGTCACGGCATCCATGTCGAGCTCCAACTCAGAACCGGAAGTCATGCCGCCGCCCGCCACAGTCTCGATGATGAGTTCGGCATCGGAACCTTTGGGAATTACCAGGGCGCCAGTATTGTCGAGAACGTTTTTGTCAATGCTGGCGAAGAATTTTTGTCCCGCTTGGGCTGTTTTAGAATCAATCGCGTCCGTATTCCGGACTGAAATTTCCGTGCCGACAGGAAGGGTTCTGTAGACTCCCGAAGTGGCGGGCCCTCCGGTGAGCACGTTCGTTCGCCTTCCGAATTGAGGAGCAGGCGATGAACCCAGTTGCACTGACCTTACGCTGCTCATGGCATAGCGATGGCTTCTGCCTCTTTGGTCTTTGAAGCTGACACTTTTACGGGACGATTGTGTAACGTGGGCGCCCAGAAAGCGCGTTCCATTCTTTAAAATTATCGTATCGCCAAAGGCGTTAAGCGCGAATGGGAGTGCGAACAACAACATCAAAAGATGAAATCGTTTCTTCATTGAATTTCTCCTTGTCATTTTCAAATTGGCCGCGGCCATCCTCCGATTGAAATCCGCTAACCATCAAACACAGCGAATCTTTCCTTACCCCGGAACCTGGAGCGCCCGGACAATAAATCTTTTGGGCGCCGGCCCCACAAAATAGAATGGGTAACAGGTCACCAGTGTCAGGACTGCTTCACCAGAATCGTCGAGCACTTTGGTGTCCTCAGGCTCGACCACCGTGATCGATTCCACTCGATAGTGGTACGCACCGCCCAGCGTCGTTAATGTAATTTCATCGTCCTTTTTTATATTGCGCAGAGACCGGAAAAATGTGTCCCGATGACCGGCGATGCCTATGTTGCCTTGCTCACCAGGCAACGCGGTACCCCGGATATGCCCGACGGCGCGGCGCAAAGTCCCACTGCGCGTGCCTTCCAGAACCATTACATCAAGTCCGATTGAGCTGATCTCCATCTGACCTAATACGGAACTCTCATGCCCGGCCTTGGCCGCGAGATTAACTGCCCCTCGCCTCAACTTCAACAGGACGGAAGATTTGAACGATGGGTGGACCCGTTCCCTGGCCACCAGATCCCCGGCCATTACAGAAGTTCCATGAATCTTCAAGGCTTGTTCGAATCGCCAGGTTTCGTATGCTTGAAAGATTTTCGCGTCGAGTAATACGTAGCCGCAATAGCCCAAGGCAAGGAATCCAAAAATTAAAAAAGAGTATCTGCCCCAACGGAGTATCGACCGGATTCGCACAAAACGAAACATGGACCATTTCCTGAATTTCATGGATGGCCGCCCTGCCCCGCGACATTCAGTTGAGCTTTCAGCGGGGCGTTGTATCCCGGACGGGTGCGCACGACCAGGCGTCCGCGGCCCCGCGCCTCGGCTTTAATAAGTATCGAACGGAAGGTCCCGTCTTGACTTCGATTTGTGGGAACATAGGCAAGAGTGTACTGGTTCCGAATATCATGGGCGATCCGCTGACAAATCGGGACAACTTCCTGCAATGATTCCGGCAAATAAGTTTCGCCGCCCGTCGCCTTGTCAATCCGCTTCAGTACCCCAGGGTTTTTGTCCGGATCATCCGGGTCAAAGAGACCGAGGGAGTAAATGATGGCGTTGGACCGCGCGGCCATGTCCATGACTTGGGCAAGCGTGTGTTTGCTGGTATTGTCGGCGCCGTCGCTAACCACGATCAGGACTTTTTTGTCCCGGTTGCCCGCCTTCAAGTGCTCGAGCGCGGCAACTAGTGCATCGTACAGGGCCGTTTGGCCGTCCGCTTTAATCCTGGAAAGGGCAACCCTTAAAACCTCCGGCTGGTCGGTAAACGGCGTGCTGTTGGGAAGGCCGAACGAAACGTGCTCGTTGAAATTCACCACAAACATTTGGTCCTGTGGGTTGCTGGAACGGGCAAACGCCAGGGCAGCGGCGATAACGTCAGGGAGCTTGGGCGCCATACTTCCGCTGTTGTCAACCACCAGTCCGACTGTGACTGGAATATCTTCATGGCTGAAATACTTGATTTGCTGTTGAACTCCGTCCTCATAAACCTGAAAGTCGTCTTTGTCGAGCCCCGAAACAGGAGCACCTTTATGGTTCCGCACGGTCGCGCTCAAGACCACCATGTCAACGCTTACCTTGATCGTGTAGGGGTCAACTTGGGGCTTTCCAGTTGGGGATTTTTTTTGAGAAACAGCTTGAGAGCGGCCAACACCGGCGAAAATGATTAGGGGGCAAAGCGCAAACAGAAATCGGTTGATAATGACATTTTCCTTCCGGTCGGGTCTTTTCTTGCTCAATAATTCCTCGGCGCGCACCCCCCACCTCCACTTGAAAGGCCAATCGCGATTAAGGCTCGCGAGGCTCAACCACCATCCATCTTCCAATCATCCTGGTGGCGCCGAGCGTCAACTCTTGCCAGGTTCGTGCCGCGATCCGGCCTCCCTCGATAGTCAAGAGGAACATCGCCCAGGCCGTGAACAACAGTGTCGCGCCGATCACAACCGCCAGGACACATGCGGCACACTCATAGATAGCGAACATTTACATACTCTCCCGATCGCCGCCTTCCAGTCGATTGCATCCAGTTGCCGGAAGGACGAGCCAGACTTGAACTACTTCCCCAAACCCTGCCTGCCCTCGCACCTTTTGGTGTGGGGGCCCGCCGCCCGTATAGGCATCTCCGGCTCGGGCTTTGGTGCGAATGAATATTCAGGTTCTGAATCCCGACGTATGAGGGGAGGTTATACTCTCGTATTACCTCACCCCATCGCGTGGAGCCTGGACCACTCACCCAAGTCAAGAGATGGGCGACCAAAACGGCCTCAAGCTGCCCCCGACGCTAATCCAGACAAACCTGCAATCGCCTGACTTAAGCAGATCGCTTGGTAAAAATCGAAAGGGTCAAGCCTGCACCGAGCGAGAGGAGTCCAACCAATCCCACCAATGGCAACGTGCTGGCCGTGTGCGGCAGCGGTTCCGCGGTGGCGGCTGTCTCCACAGGCGCTGGCGTGGGCTCTGCAGCCACTTCAGCTACGGGAGCCGCTTCGGCTGCCGGCTGAACAGTTTCAACCGGTTGGTCTTGCAAAGCCGTAACGGTCGGTTCAGTTTCGAGTGGCATGGCAAGGACCGGCTCATTAGTTACTTTTGCCAGCTCCATCGCCCTCGACTTGGGGTATACAAATTCCTCACCCCATTGATTTCCGGGATAAAACCATGCCCGGATGGCTTGCGGCTGTCCGGCAGCCCGCTCCGCAAACGTCATCACCGTATTGTCAGTCGGCTTCAAACGGAAGTTTGGTATGGCCAGGATGGTTGAGTACACATGTGTTTCGTCCTCGCTCAGGACTTGAACGATGTGACGATCGGATTGCGAATCCATCAGTTTGAAGGTATACGTGCCCGCCGGAAGTACCTGGGCGCCCACGCCCGGAATTTCCACCGGGGCGCTGAACGTCACTTTGGTCTTCTTGTTCCATTCGTCTGCTTTCGCTCCGGATGGGAACGCAAGGGCCACAAGGGACAAAACAAAAATCACCCCTGCTATTTTGAGTCTGTTGACTTTCTTCATCGGTGTTACCTCACTCTTTTCCGGAGCGCTCTTTTCTGCCCCGTCGAACCGAAATCGAATCCAACTGCCTGTTGATTTCTTAAAACATTCCACCGGCCTATAATCCAGACCTCGCATCAACCGGGCATGTATTTCTGGATGACTGAAGCGAGAGTTTGTTGCTCTCTGGTTATACCGTCTTCTGGTTTGCCCGTCAGTTCAGTCCGGCTCACCTGTATGTTCGATATTGCTCACGCCGGTTAATGAGCAAATTACAGTTTGCGGGCGACTTTCAATCGCCCGCGTGGATTCCGGATCGTCACATCCGCATATGGACTCTGGAGATGGAATGCATAACTCCAAAAACGTCCAGGAGCCACAAGACAACGAAAATGACCACCACGGCATTCAAGATCGACTTGATGGAACCGGCCATCGGGATAAAACTGTTGACGAGCCAGAGAAGAACACCCACCACGATCAGAGTGATCAGTACATTAATTAAAGGCATGATCTCATTCCCTCCTTGTTCTATTGTCGAATCGACGCAACCAATAGTTCCCTTGCTTCAACACTTAAACGCCTCGTGCCGGCCGGAAAAGCATCAGGGCGCCGCCGGTGAGTATCAAGAGACCTCCCGCCACCGGCATGTACGGGACTTGATGTTGTTGCGGCGTTTCCAAAGTGATCGGTCCAATTTTTGTCTGCTCTTGAGTGGTATAAGTAAATCCGCCGACCAGCAGCAACGCTACTCCCAAAATCAAAATCACCAGTCCGACACGAAATCCAGTCATCGCATTTCTCCTTTTCATCCCGGCAGGAAGAGCGGAGGGGGGGGCGGGACCGCCCACGACTTTTCCGCTCTTTCCGCTGGTCCCGATCTCACTCTTTACCAATCCAAAGTAAATTCGTACCACGCATTTCCCTGCTGCGACTGGTCGTCCACCTGAACCACCGCTGTGTAATTATTTGAGGCGGTGGGCTGCTCCAACAACCGGATTTGGCCTCGCCCCCGAACCTTGTTCAAGGTGACCTGAACGGGGCTGTAAGGAAGGGCTGCTGAAAGTTGGTGGGAGGCCTCCTGAATTGGCGCGGCTGACAAATGGGTCACATTGACGTTGGAGCCCTGCAAGCGGATGTTATCGCTTCCGTCCACCAATCCCTGCCATTGAAAATGGCCGGTGCTTGAGACCTGGCCGGAATTGTAGTCTGTTACCTGTCCGGAGTTATCGTTGTTTGAGTTGTTGTTGTAGTTTGATGTGTTGGCCCCAATCTGGTTCATGTCCGATTGGACCCCGCTCCACATTTGTCGGAACTGAGGGTTGTCCTGAGCGCTTTGCAAGCTCGTTTCCACGCGCTGGGCGCTGCTCTGGAGAATATCGGCGGCAATTTTGTAGCCTTCATTATTGGGCGCACTCGTAGTGGCCTGTTGATACCAGGCTGCGGCATTCATAAAACTGTTGGCTTGCAGCAAAAGATCCAGGTCCCCTTCGGTAAGGATCCTGCTGGAAGTCAGCCCGGCTCGGATATCGTTAACCCGGATTCCGAGGCTTGACTGGTAATTATTAACAAGGGATTGCGCCTTTCGATAAATCGAGGCCGCGAGCTGGCGGTCGATCGATTGGTTACCCTGGCCACTTACCACCAGGCCCAGCAGGCCGGCGGTCCGCTGGTCCAAATCACCGGTGACCGGCAGTCCGTTCTGGCTTTGGAAATTAGCCAGGGCCTGGCGAGTTTGACCGTCCAACCGGCCATTCATGGGCCCATCGTAGGCATTCCGGTCATGCAGGGCAGATTGGGCGCTTCGCACCATTCGTGGAGATGTATAACCTGCACCATTGTTGTTTCCGCTTGGATATTGACTTTGCTGAGGATTGGCGCCGATGGTGATCGCATTCACCAGTTCCATCGCAATATTGGAGCCCAAAGGCAATTGTGCTTCTGATCCTGAAGATAACAGCGAATTGATGGTGCCGGAATTCGTACCGTAGGCGCCACCTGACAGCGCTCCAATTACCGTCCTCCCACTTCCTCCGATGATGACGTTCCTCCGGCCGGTGTCGTTCATTGGCCCGTTGTCACCCTGCCTTCGGGATGTCAGGGCGCCCGAAAGGTCATAAGACGTTCCATCAGCCAGCACCAGACGAAAGAATTCCACCCCGATGACTCCTGACTGCGAACCCAGAACGGCGGGCCTGACTTCTGTTACCCGACCGTCAACCGAACTTGCCTGCGCGATGGCGACGCGCCCACTGACGTAAACAGACCGCCGGACGGTCGAGGAAAAGGTATCCCCTTGCTGGGCGCTCCCCGAATCGAGCGCGGAAGTGGTCTGCAAATCAACCACCGTCCCTGCGGGGACGGTGACTTGGGCGGGAGCTGCCGCCCCGAGGGCAAGAAATGCCGCCAGGCCGGTGATTCCGACTATTTGATTCAATTTCGTATTTCGTTTCCTTGTCATGATTTCCTCCATTTTTATTAAACAATTTGTGTAACCAAGCTCTCGTAATACGACTTGCTGGTACCTCCGGAAAATTTTTCCGTCACGGCAAAAATCGCATCGACCACGCGATTTTGCGGATGACTTTTCCTTTCAGGCTATCTTTCCCCTGCCCTTCGCCTTCTAATCCCTGATTACCTTCGCCCTCATGGCTTGAGCCGCGCCCGCCACCATCATCAGCAGTGCTCTGCAGCCCTTCGCCTCTTTGGGCGCCGGGCCATTGCCCTGTAAGTGAGTCAAACTCATTCTGCGTTTCATCTGTCATGTCCTTCCTCCTTTTCCCGGCTCTCCCTGGCTTTTGACCTTGAGGGTCGATTGGCGCCCTCACTTTGATCCTGGAATCGATGCGCCAGACACCCGTCGCGCCTGGCGCGGTTGTTGTTTCGGTTGATGGGCTCATCACACTTCCACCATTACACCCGGCTGAATTTTTGACCGCCCCTGGGAGAGTATTTCGTCAGTGTGCTATCCAGAGGTCCAGCCGACCGGGGAGAAGCCACCGAGCCGTCAATCAGAATCTCTTTGGCGCTGATCTTGCGTCCATAGAGCTTCTGGTTGTCTTCCGCGTCTTGTTTCACCACGGCCCCGTCAAGCGAGAGGCCGGCAAACAATCCGCGGCTGCGCGAGTAGCTGAGGATTTCAGCATGGAGTTGAGCGTCTGTCGCGCCTTCGGCGGAACGTCCCACCGGTCCCGCGGCCACGGAGGCTTCCCCGCCCAGCTTGACGCTGTCTTGAACGAACTTTCTTGCGCCTTCCGGGTTCATCACCAGGAAAATGACGTCGGTTGCCTTGCCGCCAATCTGGAAGCCAATGCTCGCCGCGCCCAAGGTAAACATTGAGGGCGCGCCCCAAGACCCGTTTCCACCCCTGCGACACACCAGCATGCCGCGTCCATAAGTGCCGCCGAACCCCAGGGCAAACTTAATCTGCGAGGGAACGATGCCCACGCACACCGCTTTCTCAAATAACTCGGCGGGAATACCCTTGTCGGGGGTTCCCATAATCTCGTTCACAACGTTGTTGGCTTTTTGCAACTGGCTTTCGCCCGCGAACGCCGGCACACAGAATGTGAGTGCCAGAAGTACCAGAGTAAGTCTTTTCATTGAATGCTCCTTTTCCCAACTGATATCCACTGACCGGCGTGCCCGTTGTTCTCATTTCAGAACTGGCGGGACTACGACCCGGCATTGCTAATCTTCCAGCGCCGAAGACTGACGAAGCAGAAAACTTGTTGTTCGCCCGCGCTGGGTGGGAAGTATGTTCCCTGCCACTTTCGCCCCCCCCTTCGCCCTTGCAACCAGATCCTGACTGGGAACTCAACCCATATCGTTTATACGCGGCCTTGATTTTCGCGTCTGTTCAATGGGACTCGCACCTTAGGTCAATTTTGCTCAGGCAGAGTTTTGACCCGGAACCAGGCGCGCTCGGATCCATGCCTTTTCCACCGTTGGCCGTGGAGCCAGGCAGGCAGCGGGGCGGGAAACATTCGCATACCTCACGAAATATTTCCGGCCCCGCCTCGGCAGGGGTGGGAAGTGTTGTGGGCTCGCGGTTACTGAAATTTTTAAAACCCCGGCCTTACCCGGCCTCAGGGCGTGTCAATGATTGCCCGACGTTTATACGCTGCCGCCTATTCGCGTGTCAGTTCAACATTGAACACATGATTGTTCAATATTGCTCATCGGATTTTATGAGGGTGAAACGGCAGGTCGGGGCGGGCTTGCGCGCCCGGTGTTTGAGCAGCGCGGTACCGGTTGGGGGCGACGGTCAAAAGGGCGCGCTGGACTCACCAGCCCGGTGTTCTCGTCAACGTCGCACGTCCTGGGAATCGTGAAGTATCACGCTCAAAAGGGCGCTATGGATCGTTAACCCGCCGTTGTACTCAACGAAGCCAAGCTTTCTGAACTTATTCATGAATTGGCTGACCCGCGATCGGGTGGTGCCCACGATTTGGGCCAGGTTTTCCTGGCTGATTCCAGGATGTATGGTTTCGGTTCTACCCTCCTTGCCAAATTGAGCCAGGAGCAGGAGAATCCGAGCCAGACGCTTCTCGCTGGAGTTGAAAAGCTTGTCAACCAGGTCCTCTTCGTATCGGATGTTGCGCGACAAGAGACGAGTGAGAAACAGCTCCGAAATATCGTGCTGTTCGTGGAGCAGGCGCGTCATCCTGAGTTTGTCAACTTTAATCAGACTGCAATCGGTCATCGCGACCGCCGTCGACATGCGCAACGGCTGGCCTGCCAGGCATCCCTCTCCAAAGAATTCGCCCTGGACCAGCAGGGCGATGATGCCTTCTTTGCCCTGACTTGACGTGACGGAAAGCTTCACCTTTCCGCTCCGGATGAGGAAAACGGAATCCGCAGTTTGCCCTTGCGAGAAAATGGTGCGGTTGGCGCCGTATTCCAGATTTATCTTCCCGCCGTCCATTCGGGAAAAGAAGCCGTCCCAATCGAGAGGCTGTTTTGTCTTGCTTGGCTGCTTGACCGCCTTAACTTTCTTCGTCTGTTCGCTGAGCATTGCCCTCGCGACCTCCGTCTTCTTCCGGAAGTCCGCTCGGTCGATCGACCGTGTTTTAATGCTGGCCATATTTACATCCTTCCACTCAGTGTGAGCCGCAGGCGCAAGCAGAGCCGGCTCTGCTTGCGCGCAACGTGCGGTTGAATTACCCTTATTTCTTAGACTTGGCGTTTCTTTTTTGTCCGTTTGTTCCCGGCTGATTCTTTGGGCGGCGCCGGCCCGATCCATTCACCGGCGCGCCTTCACCGTCTTTTTCCCCGTCGAATTTTCGGCGCTCTTCGAGTGGCAGCCTGGCTTTCAACTCCGCCAATGAAATGCGCTCGAACTTTGGTCCAGGTCGACTCATGTTTTAGTCCTCCTTAAATTTATCCCAAGCAAAGTACCAGCAGTGCGGTGATACGGGGAGAATCTTTAGCAATATCAGCAAATCTTTAGCAGCATGGCTTGCGTTAAATCTGGCTAAAGTTGGGTTTTCGCGCTGATTATTCTACGGGGGGGGGTGATCCTTTGTTTATTTTTTGCTTGACAACATTTCGGCTTGAGTATATTTATACGTTAACTTTAGTGATAGGTTAGTGTGGAGGCTAAGTATGGCGGGTGCAGCGAATAAATCGGCTCACTATAAGACGCTGTCGCAACTCGACGTTCCCCGCGGACGCAATGGCAAACACAAGAAAATCGTGACCCACATCCTGGGCGAGCTGGACCGTTTGGAGGAAGGAGCAGCGCTGAAAATTCCCTTCGGAGAATTGGGCGATACCAAGGAAAACATCCGTTCGGCCGTGAATCGAGCCTCTCGCAAAGCCAATAGGACGGTTGCCACGGCTGCTGACGGCGAGTTCTTGTACCTGTGGAACGCCACCCAGGGTGGTTGATATCGCGGTTTTACAAGTTGCAGGGTCACCCGCACCCTTCGATACGGCCTGCCGTACCCTCGCGACGGCTATGCGCCTCACACAACGGAACTAAAACCTTCACGCCCCTCGCACACACCCATCATTAGCTTTGGTTTGACGTCTATGCTAAGGGCTACCATCGTCAGTGCGTGCCATCATCGAGTTCCGCAGAGTCTCACCCTTGAGGCGACAGTGGGTAACGGACTGCAGTCTAATGCTTGGCGGCTTTTTCGTGCTCCATCACATCGCACGCCGCGCCCGCGCCGCTCGGGTCAAGAGCGTCTTTATCTTTATCGATGTGCCGGATGATGCCTTTCTTGTCAATCACAAACGTGGTGCGGTTGGCGAAACCGTTTTGCTCATTATAAATTCCGTAATCCTTGGACACGGTTCGCTTGAAATCGCTCAGAAGCGGAAACTTCACTCCGATTTGTTCCGCGAAAGCTTTGTTCGATGCCGGACTGTCAACACTCACGCCCAGAACCTGGGTGCCGTTTTTTTCAAATTTGGCGATATCAGCCTGATACGCCTTGAGCTCCTTCGTTCAACCACCCGTAAAGGCAAGAACGTAAAACGCCAGCACCACGTTTTTCTTGCCCAGAAAAT
The DNA here is from genome assembly GCA_035934315.1 of Terriglobia bacterium. GTDB lineage: Bacteria > Acidobacteriota > Terriglobia > UBA7540 > UBA7540 > DASYXZ01. The sequence goes on from DASYXZ010000114.1 coordinate 16,871, forward strand.
CCGTGAGCTTCACGGGCTTCCAGTTGGTGTCGGTCAAGGTGAAGTCCGGAGCTTTGTCCCCTACCTTCAGCGCCGCCGCCCCAGCCGCCAGCGGAGCCGCAAGTGCCAAAACCATAAGGGCTGCGCCTAACTTAATTTTTTGATTCACAGAATCGCCTCCTGATCGAATTCGATTTTCTCTTTCGATAAGCGAAATCCGATTATAACTCAAATCCGCCTGCACAATAGCTTTTGTGCAGTCGAAGTATAAAAGTTTTTTGAGGATCATCGCGCCCTCGCGCTCAAGGCTTCTGGTGTTCCAATAGGCTGCAGGCTTGATGCGCGTTTTCCGGATCGAGCGCGAGTCCGCCCTTTTGAATCCTCTGGATCAAGCCTTGCTTGTCAATCACAAAGGTCGTGCGGCTGGCCAGCCTGATCAACGGCATCAAAACTCCGTACTCGCGCGACACCGTTTTTTGTTCATCGCTCAAGATGGGAAATTTGACTCCCAGTTCTTCCGCAAAAGCTTTGTTCTTTGCCTGGCTGTCTACACTAATGCCGATGACCTGCGTGCCCGTTTGCTCGAATTTGGCAATATCAGCCTGATATGCCCTTAGTTCTTTGGTTCAACCCGAGGTGAAGGCTTTGATGTAAAACGCCAGCACGATATTTTTTTTGCCGCGAAAATCACTCAGCTTCACCGAAGCGCCATTCTGATCGGTAAGAGTGAAGTCAGGAGCCTGGTCGCCAACTTTTACCGCGCCCTTCCGCGACGAAAAAAACATGCCCCCTCCTATAATGAAGAGTAGGAATATCCCGACGATGACCAAGCCTTTTCGCACCGATACCCCTCCGATAATCTTAGGACAATCACCTTTAAAAGGACATGGACGGATTATAGCTCTAAGTTCGCCCGGGCGTGCCAATTAAAGCTCCATGAGTTGCCCTCGAGCTCCATGTCTTGTCAAATCAGGCTGGCAGAGTTTGAAATCGAAATTGAGATTAAATGGGCAAAGAATTTAGAAATAATGAATAATAATGACATTTAAAAAGTTAACTTTATGTTGTAAGTAATTGTAAATAAACAAAATAAAATACTTGACAAATATACACTCATATTTTATGATGCTCTAGTGCTAACGCACACAAATTTAGCTTGGAGGGATATGAAAATGGCGATAGTACGATGGGAACCTTTCCGGGATTTATTTGCTTCCCAAGACCGATTCAACCGCTTGTTCAACCAGACGTTTTCACCGGCGTTTGGGG
>DASYXZ010000123.1:0-22170 GCA_035934315.1 Terriglobia bacterium
TCAAGGAAATCAAACACCGAGCGTAGCCGTGGTACTGGATTGGGTCGCGGGAACTCAAACGTGTTCGCGGGGAAGTGATCGCAGTTCATAGCGACCATGAAAATCCGCTCCCTGTTTTGGGGGATGTCTGTGTGCAATGCGGTGTGCAGGATCTCAGCGTTGCTTTGGGTGAACCAGTAGCCCGCCCTTTGAATTTCCGATTGAATCCTCTTAAACGTGCGGCCCTTGTCGTGATGCTTAAGGTTTTTGACGTTCTCCAGCAGAAGCACCTTCGGCTTTTGGCGCCCGAACTCGCGAATAATCCGGATGATGTGAAGAAACAGCAAGCCGCGCTCATCTTGGAATCCGAGCTTGTCACCAGCGACGGAGAAGGGCTGGCATGGAAATCCTGCGGTCAGGACGTCCACCGGTCCCAGATGATCGCCATGAACCGAGAGATGTTGCACGTCCTTGTCAATGCACCGTACCTTCGGAAAATTCAGCTTAAATGTTTCTGTTGCGAATTTATCATTCTCGTTGGCCCAAGCAATCGTTGCACCGACTTGTTCAAAGGCTCGGCAGAATCCGCCGATGGCTGTGAAGAGGGACCCAATCCTGATGCGTGAGCGACTCAGTTTTGACATGATCTAGCGTGGCGAGCGGAACCTTGTCGGAATCAGCTTTATGGGCTCGGCTCGAAAAACAACATATACCAAGTCGGCAATCCATGCAACTGTCTGTCGCGTTTCATTGCCCTGAAGACGTGTGACGGTGCGTCCGAATCCGTTAGGCACGCCGAACCGGACGAGGCGCAGAGATCTGGTTTATGTAGCGGCGACTTTACGTCGCCACGTCTTGGTACGCGACCACAAGAAGATGGCTATGTAAAATCGCCTCTACGGCAGGATGAGCAGCGCTTCGGATTCGATGCCATGGAAGGTGATGTTGGCGGTGTTGGCCAGGCGCTGGGTTTTGTGGCCGTACAACTCGATGTTGGGGATCGAAGGCATAGACTCAGTGGTCAGTGGAAAGTGACAAGGGGCAAGTTGGAAAAAAATTAAGCGCCGCGCCAGTTGCGCTCCTGGTGGCCGCAGCCCCTCACCCCCACATGCAAAACGTGGGGACCTCTGCACTTGTAGCGGCGATCTGTGATCGCCGGTTTTGAGTTTTCAAGGATTTCGGCGCTCGCAGAGCGCCGCTACAGCACGAAAACCAAGTTGTCATGCAGACTCTCCCCAAGGATTTCGGCGCTCGTAGAGCGCCGCTACAGCACGAAATGCAAGTTGTCACGCAAACTCCCACAAGGCGAGAGCGAGGTGTTTTTCGGGGGCGCTTGGCGACGGACGTAGGGCGCGCCAAACCAACACAGCAATCCAGCGCTCAGGAGCAGGACTATCCGCATGAGTTCTTGATTTTGCCCGCCCTATGACCGACAATCTACCGAGACAAGGGTGATTTAAGCCCGCGCCTGAATTCTTGTCACCTGGGCGTGCGGTCGTAGGCCGGCGGGCGGGAGGTAGTGATTGCAGAGAGCGGGTGGAGGCAGATGCAATGCTCACTAAAGAATTCAAATGTACTGTATGTGACAAGCCGGAAAATCAATGCACGTGCAGCCGTTACTGTGCGCTTTGCCACGCGGATTACGAGCTGCGACTGACTGAAGATGGGCAGTATTATTGCCGCGATTGCCGCGAGGCGTGCGACTACAAGAGTCAAGACGAAGCCTAACGGGAAAGAGTTGAGCGCCCGGTGTTCTTACTCACGCTCGCAAATTATGGTGACGACCTCTATTCGAGCGGTGGTCTCCGACCACCGTGTTTTCGGCGCTCAGAGAGCGCCGCTACAACGAATGAATGTCACCATAATTTGCAAGCCTCAATAATCCCCGGGCGGAATGCCTGACGCGGGTGGGTTACAACCGTATGAGAATTGTTATCAGCAGCCAACCGAAGTTGCTGAACATCCTGCGGTGTGTGGTAAGATACCGGGCGCAAGAGGTTGGATTTCCTGAGACTGATGTGGATTGGCTTACCATGGCCATTGACGAAGCGGCGACCAACGTCATGCGCCATGCTTACCAGAACAGGCGCGACGGAAAAGTAAAACTGGAAATCCAGGCTTTCCCCGATCGGATGGAATTCATCCTGGAAGATTCAGCGCCCAAGGTCAGCCCGGAAAAGGTTCGGCCGCGATCACTGGATGATGTTCGGCCGGGCGGGCTCGGTACTTTTTTTATTCATTCCTTCATGGACTCTTGTCATTTCGACGAATGCTTTGCTGGGGGGAATCGGTTGATCATGGTCAAGAACCTCCCCCGAAAGGTTTCCGGGAAAGATGAAAGTACAAATCAGAAAAGTTGATCAAATCTCCATCCTCGATTGTTCGGGTGACGTGGACCTCTATTCTTCGCCCGAGCTGCGCGAAGCTTTGCTCAAGGAAATGCGGTCGGGGGCTGCGAGCGTTTTGATCAATATGGCGGACGTGCCCTATATTGATAGCTCAGGCATTGCGACGCTCGTGGAAGGCCTGCAACTTTCCCGCGAGACGAAGGCGCACTTTGGACTCTTCGGCCTGCGCAACAATGCCCGCTCCGTGCTGGAGCTTGCCCGGCTGCACAAGGTTTTTGCTCTTTTCGATGATGAAAAGGAAGCCTTGGAAAAGATTCCCACCATCCAACCCTTTGGGGGACTCTAAACCTTGGACCCTCTGGGTCCCTCCAGGCAGGTCATGACATCCGTTTTGACCTATATCGGCCGTAATACCCTCGGGCTGGTCCGTTACTTGAGCGGGCTGGTCGAGTTGAGCCGCGAGGCCGCTTACTGGACTTTTGTCGCCCCGTTCAAAGGCCGCGCTCTGAAATGGCGTAATGCCATTCACCAGATGGTTTTGGTGGGTGTCGATTCCATTCCCATCGTTGGACTGATTTCCCTTTTCATTGGCCTGGTCCTGGCGCTCCAGGCGGCCTACCAGCTTCAAAAGTTCGGAGCGGCTTTCATGGTCACCGCGCTCGTGGGCGTCTCCATGACGCGCGAGCTGGGACCGTTAATCACCGCCATCATCATTGCCGGCCGATCCGGTTCAGCGTTCGCGGCGGAGTTGGGCACGATGAAGGTCTCCGAGGAGCTTGATGCGCTTGACGTGATGGGGCTGGACAAAGTGAGATACCTGGTGGTACCCAAGTATCTCGCCATGATTATCATGATGCCTTGCTTGACGATTATTTCCGATCTTGCGGGCATCGTCGGCGGCGGTCTTTTTGAAATGCTTCAGCTCGACCAAACCTTTTACGCGGTACTCTTTGACAACCAGGACGCTCTGGCCATGCGCGACATCTGGACAGGCCTTGTGAAAAGTATTGTCTTTGGCTTGATCATCACCAAAGTGGGTTGTTTCGAAGGCTTTTCAGTGAAAGGAGGCGCGGAGGGAGTAGGGAAGGCTACCACGTCGTCCGTGGTGGTTTCAATCTTCCTGGTCATATTTGCGGATGTGATCTTTACCGCGATTTTCTACTATACGTCCTAATTATGGCACACGAAAAGTTTAAAGGCTCGATGATTCGCGTGGTCGACCTGTGCACCTTTTATGGCGACCGCCAGATCTTGAAAAATGTGAACCTGGAAATCCAGACTGGGGAGACGATGGTCATCCTGGGGGGCAGCGGAACCGGCAAAAGCACCCTCCTTCGCCATATCATTCGCCTGGAAAGGCCCTCGTCCGGTCATATTTACATCATGAATCAGGATGTCTGCCACATGCCGGAATCGCAATTTGATCTGTTACGCCCGAAAATCGGAATGCTTTTCCAGAGCGCGGCGCTTTTTAATTCGATGACGATTGAGGAGAATGTCTCGCTTCCCTTGCGCGAACTGACCCAATTGGAGGATTCTACCATCCGCATTATGACGCGCATTAAGCTGGACCTTGTGGGTCTGCAAGGGGTTGAAAACTACATGCCGTCAGAGCTGAGTGGAGGGATGAAGAAGCGGGCGGGACTGGCTCGAGCCCTCACCATGGATCCGGAAATATTGCTGTTCGATGAGCCCTCGGCGGGTTTGGACCCCATTACAGCGGCAGGGATTGACGAGCTGATCGTGAAACTGAAAAAGGCGTTTAAAATGACCATCGTGGTGGTGACGCACGAGTTGCCCAGCGCCCGGATTATTGCCGATCGCGTGACGATGATGGACAAGGGTGAAGTGATCGCGATTGGTACGCTGGACGAGCTCGGCAAGAGCGACCACCCACGCGTTCAGCAATTCCTTCAACGAGTTCCCGAAGCCGAATCGGAGGATCCGCAGAAGTACTTGCGAGAGATCACTGAGTCACCAGCGTGAGGCGCGGTTCGACTTCGCTCATCGACCTGAGCGAGAAGTCGAAGGGCAGCGGCGCAGAGCGGCCGCCGGCCTTCCGGGCCGCAAAAGTCAGGAGAAAAAGGACCTATGGCAAAAGGCAGCGAGGAAATCAAGGTCGGATCCATGGTGGTGGTGTCGATTGTTATCTTTTTGAGCGCTCTGGTTTTTGTGGGCGGCGTGAACCTTTTTCGCACGAAAAAGGTTATCTACACCACCTATTTTAAATTTGCCGGAGGCCTCGAACCGGGAAGCTTTGTCCGCTTTGGCGGGATGAAGGTAGGGACGGTGGAGGGCGCCAAGATCGATCCGGGGGACTCCACGCGCATCCGTGTTCGCCTGAAGGTGGATGCGGGCACGCCGATTCGAACCAATTCGAACGCTCGCATCTCCTCGCTGGGTTTCCTGGGAGATAATTATGTGGAGGTTTCTCCCGGCACGCGAGACGCGCCCAGGTTGCCTCCCGGTAGTGTAATTCCCTCGACAGAAATTGTGCAACTGGCCGACGTCTTCTCCAACGTGAATAACATTACTTTGAGCGCCAACAAGCTGGTGACCGACCTGGACAATCGGGTCCTCGTGGTTACAGATAATTTGAACCAATTGGTTACGAATTTGAACGCAGTGGTGGATGAGCCCAGCCGGCAGCACCTGGCGGCGGCCCTGGCGAATGTGGATGCCATGCTGGCGGATACGAGGCCTGAGATGAAGACAACTCTGGATAACATCAGCAAGGCCAGCGCGAAATTTGGCCCTACCATGGATAGCGCTCACGCCACGATGGAGAAGGCGAACAAGACCGTGGAGAGTATGAATTCAATGCTGGAAGAAAACCGGCCCGCGCTCCGGGAGAACCTCCTGCGCTTGCGGGAATCTTTGGTGGAAGCTCAACGGATGATGGCTGATGTTGACGACACCTTGAATGCAAATCGGCCAAACCTTGACGAGACGATGGAAAATATCCGCGCCGCCAGCCAGAACTTGAAACAGTTTACGGATGAGGTCAAACAACGGCCCTTCAGCCTGATCCGAATCAGAGCGGAAAAAGATCACGTCCCGCCCACGGGCAGGTAATTTCGCGTCGCCTGTGGTTTAAGAGCGAGATTCCTCACTCCGTTCGGAATGACAAAGGCGGAAAACTCTATTCAAAAAATTGCTAAGAAACCCGCCTGTCATGCCCCGCCCAATATTTTTCGCGCAGAACTTTCTTCAATATCTTTCCCGTTCCGCCTTTGGGCAAGGTGTCCATGAACTCAACGGACTTGGGAACCTTGAAACCACCCAAATGCTGCCGACAGTGATTGAGGAGATCAGCCTCACAGGCCTGCTGCCCCGGCTTGAGGGTGATGATCGCTTTGGCGGCCTCGCCCCACTTATCATCAGGGATGGCGATCACCGCACATTCAAGCACCGCGGGGTGACCGTAAAGGACACGTTCTATTTCCGCTGAGGCTACATTCTCGCCCCCCGTTAAAATCATGTCCTTGGCGCGATCGACGATCAGGATGTACCCCTCCTCGTCGATGGTGGCCAGATCGCCGGTGTAAAACCAGTCGTCACGGATGGCTCGCGCGGTGGCATCGGGCTGTTTCCAATAACCTTCCATCACCACATCGCCACGGACAATCACCTCGCCCACTTCGCTTGCATCGGCCTTTACGTCCTTGCCTTCCGGGTCCACCACACGAACTTCCGACCCCGCGAAAGCGTAGCCTGCCGTTGCCTTGCGCCGCAGTTGAACCTCATCCCTCTCCCCTTGGAGATGTGCCTTTATGGCGGCCCGAGTAATCACCGGAGAGGTTTCCGTAAGGCCGTACCCACCCATTGCGACGCATCCGGGAATTTTTTCCTCAACTTGCCGGACGAGAGCAGTGTGGGTGGGCGCGCCGCCCATTATTAATTCTTTTACACATTTCAGGTCGTACCTCGCGAAATCAGGATGATTGATGAGAGCGATGACCATGGCCGGCACCATTTGAAGACGTGTCACTCGTTCGCGGTGCACCAGTTCGAGCACGGAGAGGGCGTCAAATTTTCGAATCATCACATGGCGCCCGCCGGCCAGCGTCAAAATATGGGGCGACCCCCAACTGTTCACGTGAAAAAGCGGCACCGTGTAAAGACCCACCGCGGAATCATTTTCTCCCAATGCCAATGCCGTGTAGAAGGCGTGAAGGTACAGATTGCGGTGCGTCAGCATCACGCCCTTGGGATGGGCGGTAGTGCCGCTGGTGTAGAAAAGCTCGGCGACGGAGTTTTCATCAAGCCCGCGATAATCGATTTCGCGGGGCTCGGCGGCGGCCAGCAGTTCATCGTAGAAATTCGGGTGCGACCAGGCGGGCTTCGCGCCGTTCGAATCAGGGCGCAGGGCGATGAAATGTTGGACGGATTTCGAATGCTCCCGCAAGACTTCGATGAGTGGAATAAATTCAGGATCGAAAAAAAGAAATCGCGGCGCCGCGTCGTTCAAAATGTAACTCAATTCCTCAGCGCTTAAACGAATATTCAGAGGCAGCAATATCGCTCCGAGCTGCGGGACCGCATAATAAGCTTCCAGCAGCCTGTGGCAGTTGAAGCTCAGGTAGGCAACACACTGTCCGCGCTCGAGCCCCAGTTTCTGGAGTGCGTCAGACAGCCGGTCGCATCGTTGATTAAATTCCCGGTAAGTGAATCTGAGGTTTTCACACACTACGCCTGGCTTGCGTCCAAAGACGCGCGCGGCGTGGCGCTTAAAGCGAACTGACGTGAGAGGAAGGGTCATGGAAATTATGCCGGGTGAAGACACGGGAGAATCTGGAGGAATTGAGCGATCGGGCCATTGAGTGATCGAAAGGAAAAAGCTCTTTCGCGTCCTCCTGGATCTTCAATGGCTCAATCACTCAATCGCTCCATTATTCCCCGCGAATCTTAAATAAAAACTCCCTTGTGTCAAGCTGGACGCTCCCGCCCTTCATCAGGCGGTTTTAATTCGCCCACCACGAGCCAATAGGCCAGCAAGCCAGCCACCAGGACCAAGGGCGCCAAAACAAATCCGGGTAGGTAAGATCCAGTCTTTTGGATCAAGAAGCCGGTCAAGATTGGCGCCAGGATGCCCCCAATATTTCCAGCAAAATTCTCGAAGCCTGTCCAAATACCCACTTCGTTTTCAGGGGCGCAGGACTGCAGAATTACAATCAGGTTGGCAGTGGCCAGTCCCACCAGCGACGCGCCGGCCACCAGCCAGATCGCCGCCGTGGCGTTTGCCACCCAGGCTGCGGGAATAAGCAGCAGGCCAGTGAGGAAGGCAATTGTGATGATCCACTTGCGCGTCCGCGTCTCGTCCCAGCCGCTCGCCACCAGACGGTCGGCAATCCAACCACCAATGGGCTCGCTGGCTCCAAAAACGAAGTAGGGAAGAGCGGAGTAAAATCCAGCTTTCAGCACTGTCAGATGTCGGGCCGTCACAAAATAGTCAGGTAGCCAATTCACCAATAAATACCAATAATAATCAAAACAAAAAAAACCCAGGCAGATGCCGACCAGGTTGCGGTTTAACGTGACCTGCCGCCAGGAGGCGCGCTCAGATGGCGGCGCATTCACTGATTTGCGCGGCTTCGCGCGCCCGAGGGTGGAAGGAAACACCATCAGCCACGGGACCAGCCAAAAGATCGCGGCCAGGCCGACAATCACAAACATTTTGCGCCAACCGTAGTGGACAATCAGGATTGCCGTGAGCGGCGCGCCCAGGGCGAGACCGGCACGCGTGCCGCAATCAAAAATGCCCGAGGGCAGGCCACGGTCCTGAGGCGCGAAAAGCAAGCTGACAATCTTGGTGCCGCCCGGAAGATAAATGGATTCCCCAATTCCCAACATGATGCGAAAAAAAATCAACATCCCGAGCCCCGCAGCCAATCCTGTCAGGCCCTGGGACAGCGACCAAAGTGCGAAGGCCGCGGCGTAAACCCAGCGCAGATTGTAACGGTCTGCAAGCCAGCCCATGGGTAACTGCATCAGCGTATAGGAGGTGAAGAATGATGCCAGCAGCGCCCCTTTAATCTCCGGTCCCAGGCGGAGGTCGGCGGAAATGAGAGGTAAGGCCACCGCAATCGTGCCGCGGTCAAAATAGTTGATTACTGAGGCGGCGAAGAGCAGCCAAACTATGCCCCATCGGCGCTGATTCGAAACACTGAGGCCGGCGAGCCGGTGAGCTTCAGTTTCCATAGGAGTTTTGAAATCCACGCAAAGCCGCTAGGCGATGCTATCGGAAGTTTTTAATGCTATGGGTTTAATTTTTGGAATCAGCAATTGAAGCACGCCTAGAGCAAGCGGGTGCATCACGCTGGCGACAATGAAAAGTGGAACATAAGTGTGAAACCATTGAAGAATGTAACCGGCAAAGGGCGCTATGATCATCCCTCCCAAGGCGCCGCCGGCGCCTCCCAATCCAACCACGGAGCCCACATCTTTTTTCGGGAAAAGGTCAGAGGCCAGAGTAAACAGGTTTGCGGACCATCCCTGATGAGCGGAGGTGGTGACGGAAATCAGGGCCAGCGCGACCCAGGGACTGCTCGAAAAAACAGCCGCGACGCCCGCCGGCATGCAGAAAGCGCAAATCGCCATGGTGGTTTTTCGGGCCCGGTTGAGCGGCCATCCCCGCTTCATCAAGAAGCCGGAAAACCAGCCGCCCGCAACGCTGCCGAATATTGCCGCGATAAAGGGGATTGAGCCGAACAGCTCCATGGTGGCCATTGAGAATCCACGGGCCTGCGTAAGGTATTTCGGCAGCCAGAAAATATAGAACCACCAAATGGGATCGGTCATCAATTTTGCCAGCGTGAAGCCCCAGGTCTGCCGGTAGCCGAAAATTTCCACCCATGAAATTTTGAGTCCCTTTTCCAACTCTTCGCCTGCTTCCGGCTGCTCGATGAGTTCGAGTTCTGCAGTCGTAATCCAGGGGTGGTTGCGCGGGGACCGATAGAGCACCAGCCAGATGGCGACGCATAGCATCGCCAGTCCGCCCGTGCCAATAAAGGCTGCCTGCCAGCCCCAGGTGGCCAAAATCCAACCCACGAGGGGATAGGCGATTACGGCGCCAATGTTCGTGCCAGAATTAAAAATGCCCGTTGCCAGGGCACGCTCCTTTCGAGGAAACCATTCGGCGACGGCTTTGATGGAAGCCGGGAAATTTCCAGCCTCGCCGGCGCCCAGCATGAAGCGGGCGAAAATAAACGACCTGACTCCACTGGCCAGCGCGTGGCCGCCTGTGGCCAAAGCCCACCAGGCCATTGAAAGGGCGTACCCCACACGCGTTCCCAACTTATCGATGATGCCTCCGGAAGCGAACATCATGATGGCATAGGAAAATTGGAAGGAAAAAACAATCCAGCCGTAATCGCTTTCTGACCAGGCAAAAAGTTTTTGCAATTGCGGGGCAAGAATGGCAATTGTTCCGCGATCAATATAATTCACGGTCGCGCCCATGAACAGGAGCGAACAAATGTACCAGCGGAGATGGGGAATCTTGAAGCCCGCGTCGCGCGAGGAGCTTGCACCGGTCATCGGTGAAGGAGATTGGGCCATCGAAGTGACAACGAAGTTTAAAGGGTAAAGAGAAAAGGGTAAAGAGGAAAGATGAAGTGTAAAGGCTATAGCGTAAATATCAGAAAATAAAACTTGAATTGCTAAAAATTAAGAGTGAGATCAGAACCCTACAGGCAGAAATTCCCAGATTCCATTTGTTGGGTCGCGTGCTTCGCTTCGAATAGCACCTGATTTCTATTTCCACCTTCACGCTTCAACCTTATTCCCTTTACCCTTAAACCTTTACCCTTCGCCCACCAGCGTTTATCCTGCACCCTCGACCACCGGCAGCACGTCTCCCCCGTGGCGGAGCACAACGACCTTGGCTCGAGGGCCGGAGATCTGGTATGCCATCTCCAGGGCGCGCTGCGGTGTCGAGGCGGACTCGAACCCCAGGTGGGCCTGAATTTTTGAATTGATTCCAGGTGAAACCATAATACCGCGGGCTCTGTCGCGCACAACCCGTCCCACGTGGACCAAATGTGCGGCGGCCACAAGATCAGTGATTTGTTTTTTTTCGATCATCGATTTCACTTCGGCGAAACCGTGATAGCCCAATCGCTCGACCTCAGGATGCTCTGTCGAAACGCCGTGGGGGCAAGGTGTGACGATGATAACCACGCCGCCTTCGCGCACGGCGAGTTCCGCTGAGTAGATGCCTTTCGCGGCCTGCCAAAGGTCGTAGTCGGCGGGATAAGATTCCGTCATCACGATGTCTGCCAGCGCCGCCTGCGGCATTCCGTAAATCGTGCGGGAATAATCGGCGCCTTTGCGGTGCGCCACCACAATGTCTCCGGCCACCACCTGGATAACGCGGTGCCGCGCGTCCATCACCACGTTGACGATGAAGCGGAGTCCAGCCAGCCGCGCGATGCTCTCCACTTCCTGACGCACGGGATTCTCAGCAATTCCCAGGATTTCGCGCCCCGCGTAAAGCGCGCTCATCCAATGCGTGTAGCCGGTTACCTCGCGGCCTGAAACACCAGGCTGGACAATGCTGGCGCCACCCGTGTAGCCCATCACGCGGTGCGGAACAATTTGTCCCACGCCAATCACGAAATCCGACTCACCTAATAGTCGGTTAACGCGGACAGGAGTCCCATCAGCAGTAACGCCGATCCGCCTCAAGTTTTCGTCGTTTTGCCAGTGGTGAATGATCACTTCGTGCTGGTGCGGAATCTTCGGCCCGAGTTTCTTCTCCACTTCCTCAGGACTCATCAGCGCATGAGTTCCGGCGGCGATTAAAATTTTTACGTTGGCAGCCGGGCAGCCTCGCTGGGTAAGGCGGCGCAACAATGAAGGAAGGATGGCCCAGGCGGGCGTCTGCCTGGTGATATCGTCCACTAGGATTAATACACGACTTTCCGGCGAAACGATTTCTTCAATCGCGGGCGAGCCGATGGGATGATCGAGCGCATCTTCCACCAGTTGCTCGACCGGTTTCGAGGGCTCCAGCGCGCGCGGTTCGAGGATTGCCAGCAGGTTGGCTTCCGCGACTTCCACTGGCGCAACATCCGAATAAGAGAATGGAATCTTCATTGAGATGGCTTTGTGACCGGGCAACGGATCAAAAGTTCGAACGATGAAACAAAAAGTTTAAGGTAAAGCGAGCCGGTCTGATTTCCTACATTATGCTTTAATATCCGGAGCCGAATTTTTGGCGAAGGGATTTTACGATGCCTCTGGATTCTTGTCTATCGGCGAAATAGCTGCTCATAAATTCTTTGGCCGAGTCACAAAAAAGAAATCCATCGACCTGTCGCTCACTAGACCGAGTCCTTTACCCAGGCGTATCGCGGATCGTCGGCCCAGGCGCCATAACGGCGCTCCTCGCCGGCAAGCACCCATGTGTAATGGAGCTGGTAGCCCGGCGCGGCAACGACGGGATGATAACCCTTGGGCAGCAGGACAGTGTCACCATCCTCAACCACGAAGACGTTTGAGAAACCTTCAGGGTCGCCAGGAGCGGTGTAAGTCCAGATGAATCCGTACCCGCTCTCAGGTTTAATTCGAAAAAAATAAACCTCTTCAAGGACGGCCTCGTGAGGCGGGTTTGACCGGTCGTGTTTGTGCGGCGGAAAACTAGACCAGTTGCCGGGTGGGTTTACAGTTTCGCCGGCCAACAGGCGCTCCGCCGGAACGTTTTCACCCAGCGCCGAATAAACTGTTCGCCGCCAATTGTCGCGACCTACTTCGCGCGCGACCACCGCTGCTCCCTCAAGCAGAGCAGGCTGGGCTGAACACTGGGAGGGTGCGGAGAAGATTCCAACATCGAGGGCGTTGGAGACTGAGACGATTTCGTAGGTTGCCTGAGGCGGGATGTAAACCATCACCGGGGCCGTGGAAAAAAGATCGGCTCGTCCGCCCACTTTATCAAAACTCCGCTTCTTCCCGCCTCCGCTTGTAATCGTCACAGACGCGACGCCCGAAAAAAAATCCAGCACGGATTCACGCGATCCTGTGCTGCCGGAATACCGTTCGCCTTTTTGAAGTTGCAGACGTCCGAAATCAAGGAAACGCATCGTTCCTGGGGCAACGATTTGCTGATAATGACCGTTGGATTTGGATTTAATCAATCGCTCCATGAAAACTCCCTGCTTCTTAAGATTTGATCCTGAGTATTATACGCAGCCCAAAAAACACATTGCAATGGATTATCGGGTCAAGGGATTGCTATCTGGGTTTAAACCGCTCCATTCAAGCCTGGATTATGCGGCCAATTTTGAAGTATCCTCCTCATTGTTTTCACAAGATAATACCCACTGGCGGAAGTAGATTACATATATCGAACAATGGAGACTTAAAATGAATCGACGATCTTTTTTAGCTTCATCGCTAACCGCTTCAGCGCTGGCAGCGGGCGCAGGAAGGAGTTCAGGAACGATGGCTCGGGAAAATGACCAGAAGACCAAAGATTATTATGAATTGCGGCTTTATAAGGTCCGGCGCGGGCATCAGCACGACCTGATCAATGAATATCTAAAAGCGGCGATGCTTCCCGCGATGAACCGAATCGGGATTGCCCCCATAGGTGTTTTTGAGGTATTGACAGGGCCGGAGGGCCCCACGATCTACACGCTGATCCCCTACAAATCCCTGGAGGAGTTTGCCGGTGCTTACGCGCGAATGTCGGCGGATCCTGACTATCAGCAACGCGCCGCGCAGGTGATCAACGCCCCGGCCACCGAACCGGCATACGAACGCACGGAAAGTTCGTTGATGGTTGCATTCGACGGCATGCCGCAAATCCAGCCGCCCAACTTTGGAGATCGCCAGGCGAAACGGATTTTTGAGTTGCGCACTTATGAGAGCCACAGTAAAAAAGCCAACAAGAAAAAAATCGAGATGTTCAACACGGGAGAGATCGCCATTTTTCGCCGTGATGGACTCCAACCGGTATTTTTTGGCGAAACTTTGATTGGGGACAAATTACCCCAACTCACCTACATGCTCACTTTCGACAGTATGGAATCGCACGACAAAAACTGGGCGAAGTTTGCGAGCGACCCGGAGTGGAAAAAACTAAGTACGACCCCCGGATACACGGACGCGGAAATAGTCTCAAACATCAGCAACATGTTTCTGCGCCCCGCTCCTTATTCCCAGATTTGATTGAAATCGAGGGGGCAAAAATAAGGCGCTTATCCCAGGCACGCCGCGCTTTCAGAATTCATTTCGAGCGAAACCAGAACTTGTTGGCGGCAGGTGGAGTGTCTGCCGTTTTTGCTTCTTAATGAATAGTTAAAAATTTGTTGTCAAAATTGCCGTGTATTGAATTATAATCAGCTTATTCGCGGAGATCACCCCTAGGTCTCAAGCCCTTCCCGGGCGCCGCCCCATGCGTGTTGGATTGCCGCGATACGTCTTTGGAAGGACATAGGATTCTTTAATCCCATGCCGGAAACACGAGACGCCATTGCGGACACTCCCATCATCACTCTCGCCACCCGCGCTGGTTGGAAGTTAAAGCAGATTCGCGAGCGCCTCAACCTGACGCTGCGCGCGGTTGAAGGTTCCTGCCTTGAAATCGCCGATGCCAGCACAATTCCGAGTTTGCAGTTTCCGTTGCCCGCCTGAACCAGATTGAGAATGACGGATCGCTCCCCAGCTTTTTTAAACTTTACAGTCTGGCTGTGGTGTACCAAATGACCTTGGTAGACGTTCTGGCGCTCTACGGAATTGATATGGGACGGATGGAGCAGCACCGGATGAAGACACCGATGACACGCACGCAACTGCTTTCCTTGACTCTGGGTGATCCGGGAAGACAAGTGCGGTTTCCCATCCGGTTCGATCCTGGGTTTCGTCCGGAGAAAACTGTTTTTATATCGCGTTTGATTGAAACGTGGGGCGAGATTCCCATCGGCTTGCTCTCGACGCTCGATCTGAAAAAGTTTCGTTATGGTTACATCGGATTGGATGACCGCACGATGGGGCCATTACTTCGGCCGGGCTCCATCGTTCAGATTGACGAAACCCGCCGCCGGGTTGTGAATGATGGATGGCTTGATGAAGCTGGTCGCCCGATCTATTTCCTGGAGCTTCGTTACAGTTATGAATGTTGCTGGTGTTACCAGCGAGGTCACGATCTGACGATGATTCCTCACCCTCTCTCGACATGCGGCCCGCGCACCATCCGCGTCCCGGACGAGGGCGAAGTGTTAGGCCAGGTGGTCGGAGTGGCTATGCGGCTCGTGCAGTAGAGCCCACAAATCAGTTTCACGCAGGACCTGCAATATCACCTGAATATTTTTGTCAAAGAGCTGTCGCGCCAGGGGATGGCAATTCTCCGGGGGCAGGACCTGATAGGATTTTAATTGCTGCCAGACATGGATCATGCGCGCCCGGTCTTCTTTGAGTGACTCAAAAAAATGAATGAGGTCCCGAGTCTGGTCTTGCAAAGGCAGCGCCAGGATATCCTCAAACATTTTGATGTGGCACTGGCGAAGCCCCTGATCCACTGCCTTGCTGTCGTAGCGGTTCTCCAGGCCGTAATGGTGGTAACGGGCCGTGTTGTAGTCCCGCAGAGAGGCGGTGTAAATAAGGCGATTAAAGTGGCCTTCCATTGCTCCCAGTGTTTTCACTTGGAAGTCTGCGACAACTTGGTCCACTTCTTGCTCGAATTTTGCGGCGGCAGACTGGTTTGGGTTTTTCACGAAAACCTTTTCATTGTTTCCGCCCGAGTGAGCATTCGAGCACCTGGAATCTCAATCAACCGGATTATAACATCGCAAGAGAGTGTCTCGGTGCCGCGGAGAAGCTCAGGTGAAAAGGACAGGGGCGAAATGAGGGACCACCGACTGCTGCTTTGGGGTAGACCAGGAGCCTTGTTCGCATGGCTCGGACCGCTATTCGCCGATGCCGAGCAGGATGGATGCCGCCAACACTGTGGTCCAGAGCCCCCGCTTGTCGCCGATCGCGGACTGGGTAATTTGCATCGTGCGGACGATTTTATTGGAAATTCTATATATTTCCTTCTTCTCATCCCAGCTACGGTCGGGATCAAATTCAACACCCAGCGTGGTGGCCAGCATTTCAGCCGCCAGCTCTTCCGCGTAATCTCCCGCCACTTCTTCCGTTTGCCCAAATGAGTGGTGCTCGGAAAGATAGCCGAAAGTATTCCGGTCGGAAGGGATGGCGACGCCCACCGACGCAGCAATCAGCCGGTGTGGCTCCCGGGTGGAATTCTCGCTCATCACAACGAAAGTGACCTGGCCGGGCTTCAGCTCCTTCACGCCTTCTGAACGCGAAATCAATTTGCAGCGTGGTGGGAAAATGCTCGATACACGCACGAGATTGCAGGAAGCGATGCCGGCCGAACGCAAGGCCAATTCGAAACTAGTCAGTTTTTCCCGGTGCTTTCCAACACCCTTGGTAAGGAACATCCGCTTCGGTACAAACATTGCGCCCCGTCCTTCGTTTATTAAATTCCCGCTCCCGGAAACGTTATCTGCCCGCTTAGAGTGCCGGACTCGCGATTCCGGTATTTTAGGAATCAGCGGAAGACTTGGTAAACTAACAAAAAGCGAGAAAAAGTTCCATTGAATTCTTTCCCTGAATCATCTCGCGCGGGGAGGTCCGTGAGTCATGCTAATTCCCATGCCAGGGTTGAAACAATAATTCGACGACAGTCGGGCGCCAAGCTTATCCTCGCCGGGCTTTGGCCTCAAGTCATATATAATTGCAAGCGATGCCAAACGAATTCCTTGCCGTGCCATTTGTGGATCGCGGATATGCGGATGAAAGCCTGGCGCGATTGGGGCGGAGTCTGGCGCCGGAATTAATGCTCCCACTTGCTTCGCTGCTCGCACAGTCTCCGGATCCTGATGGCGCCCTTCGACTTCTCGATCGATACGCAGAGACGGCCCCGGCGGACGTCCTGCGGGAACTTGCGCTTCACCCCACAGCCTTGATCTATTTGGTCGCGATATTTGGTCACAGCCAGCCTTTGGCGGAGACGTTTTTGGAAGACTCTTCCTTGGCCGTTCAATTTGCCGGCGACCGGCACTTCACCAAACAAAAATCCATTGAAGACTTGATGCAGGCTTACGCTCGATATTCCGTCACCAGCCCTGATCTCTGGTTATCATCGCAACTGGCGCGATTCAAGCGGCGAAATATCCTGCGCATCGCCCTGAAAGATGTTCTCCGACTCTCCACCCTCGGGGAGACCACACTGGAGCTTTCAACCCTGGCGGACGTCATCTTGAAAAACGCATTGTCTTACTGCGACCAGGAATTGGCCAGGCGATACGGGCGACCGCAATACCGCGACCACGAAGGGCGCGTGGCTCCCAGCGGCTTCAGCGTTGTGTCTCTCGGCCAACTGGGCGGCAATGAGCTGAGTTACAGGGCGAATATTGATTTGCTATTCCTCTACGCCCGCGACGGCGAAACCGCAGGCGGCAGCGAGAATTCTTCGGTTATCACCAACAAGGAATATTTTGTTCGCCTGGCGGAAGCCGTGAATCGCACGGTGGCCCAGCCCACCCCCCAGGGAGAAGTTTACTGCGTGAACCTGCACCAGCGGCCCGAGGGGGAACAGGGCGACTTCGCGATATCCGTGAATTCAGCTCTGGAATACTATGACCACCGCGCGGACGGATTGGAACTGCAAATGTTGATGAAGGCCCGCCACTCTGCCGGCGATCCCCGGCTGACGCGTGAATTCCTGCATGGGGTCGAGCCCTACATTTATCGTTCATCGGGTGATAACAACGCTTTGCGGAGCGATCTTGACGAAGGCGGAAATACTTCCGCAGATCAACAAGCAGGCCGCGAGGGTACGATTGATGTGAGATTTCATCGGGGCGGCATGCACGATATTGAGTTTCTGGTCCAGCGCCTCCAACATTTGCATGGCGCAAGCGATCCCTGGGTCCGATCAGGTGGTACACTTTTGGCATTGCGTAAACTTAACGACAAGGGACTGCTCTCAGACGCGGACTTTGCGCGCTTGACCTCCGCCTACGAGTTATTCCGCAAGATTGAACACCGCGTTCAGTTAAAAGCTGACCATCACTCGGCTTGCCTGCCCGCTGACCGCGTGGCGCTCGATCGCCTGGCCCGAGGCCTGGCCATTGAAGTGGAATCGCGTTTTGATGCTGGATCGGCGCTCTTAGCCCAACTCGAAGGAAGCTTCGGTCGAGTGGATGATATTTACAAACAAGTTTTGGGTGCGGAGTAAACGTGCACCTGCGACTGCAAGTCACAATATTGCGGGAAAGTATCGCGTCTTGAATTCGTAGCGTACCGATGGTATCTTGCTTGTCTCGCTCATCGTCGTTGAGTCTTGATTTTTCGCCCGCGTCGGGGCGCGATAGCGCCGGGCAGTCTGATGTCCTGGCGAAAGCCCCAGGGTGGGGTGTGAAATGGCCGGATCGCCGACTCTGGCCGTCAATGGGTTGGGAACCTATGCTTGAAGGCGCTTTGTGATGGCGGGTAATAGGAAAGATATATTCGGCGCTCGCGCTGCTCTTAATACGGGCAGCGGCGACGCGTTCATCTATCGCCTCGACCGCCTTGAAAAAGCCGGGCTGAGCAACATCTCGCGCCTTCCTTTCTCAATTAGAGTGCTGCTTGAATCGGTGCTGCGAAATTGTGATGGCGAGTTGGTGACGGAAGATGACGTTCGAACGCTGGCCAGATGGAACGCGAATTCGCCCACCCCTCATGAGGTGCCCTTCAAACCGGCGCGCGTGATCCTTCAGGATTTTACCGGCGTGCCCGCAGTCGTGGACTTGGCCGCCATGCGTTCAGCAATGAAGCGCCTGGGCGGCGACGCGGGAAAAATTAATCCGCTGGTGCCGGTGGATCTGGTGATTGACCATTCGGTGCAAGTGGATGTTTTTGGCTCGCTCGTCGCGCTGGCGCGCAATGCGGATATCGAATTCGACCGGAATCGCGAGCGTTACGAGTTCCTGCGCTGGGGCCAAAAAGCTTTTGCAAATTTCCGCGTGGTGCCACCCGCCACGGGCATCGTGCATCAAGTCAATTTGGAATTCCTCGCCAAAGTGGTTCTGGAGCGAAAGGAAAATTCCGACGTTATTTTGCTGCCGGACACGCTGGTGGGCACTGACTCGCACACCACCATGATCAACGGGCTCGGCGTGCTCGGCTGGGGCGTGGGGGGAATCGAAGCGGAAGCGGCCATGCTCGGCCAGCCCTATTATTTTCTCACGCCCAAGGTGGTGGGTTTCAGAATTACAGGCAGACTGCGGGATGGCGTCACGGCCACTGACCTTGTGCTAACCGTCACCCAGATGCTGCGCAAGAAAGGCGTGGTGGATAAGTTCGTCGAGTTTTACGGCGACGGCTTGTCGCAGATGTCGCTGGCGGATCGAGCCACTATCGGCAATATGGCGCCGGAGTACGGCGCGACGATGGGATTTTTTCCCGTGGACGATGAGACGCTGCGCTACCTGCGCCAGACCGGTCGGACGGACGAAGAAGTGGACCGCGTCGAACGCTACACCAAAGAGCAGGGATTGTTCCGCACCGACCAGACTCCTGACCCCGTTTTCAGCGAGACGATTGAACTTAACCTCGCGACCGTCGAGCCGAGCCTCGCCGGCCCCAAACGGCCACAGGATCGCGTGGCGCTCTCAGACATGAAGCGCGCCTTTCGCCAGGCCCTTTCAGCGCCGGTTAAAGAGCGCGGGTTTGGTTTGCCGGCAGAGGAGATTAGCCGGGTAGGGACCGTGCAATTCAACGGCACCCGCGCAACGCTTGGGCACGGCTCGGTGGTGATTGCGGCCATTACATCGTGCACCAACACTTCCAATCCGTCGGTGATGCTCGGCGCCGCGCTGCTCGCCAGGAAGGCCGCGGAGCGGGGCCTCAAGGTGCCGCCTTACGTGAAAACCAGTTTGGCTCCGGGATCGAAGGTGGTTACTGAATATTTGAAAGAGGCGGGCCTGCTTGATTCGCTCGCGGCGCTTGGCTTTGACCTGGTGGGATACGGGTGCACGACCTGCATCGGAAATAGCGGGCCGCTCCCGCCCGAAGTAGCCGCGGCGGTCACGGAAAATCAGCTTGTCGCCGCGGCAGTTCTATCCGGAAATCGGAATTTCGAGGGCCGCATTCATCCGCAGGTGCGTGCGAATTACCTGGCCTCGCCGCCTCTGGTGGTGGCTTACGCGCTCGCCGGGACGGTGGACACCGACCTTGAAAACGACCCGTTGGGCAAAGACCGCCACGGCACCCCGGTTTTCCTGCGTGACATCTGGCCCTCGCAGGAAGAAATTGTCGAGACCATGGGGCGCGCTGTTAAGCCAAAGATGTTTCGCGAGACTTACAAAAATGTTTGGGATGGAAACCCGACCTGGAACGCGATTCCAGTGGCGGGAGGGGCGTTGTACCCATGGCCGGCGGCATCGACTTACATCCAGGAGCCGCCCTTCTTTACTGAGTTTGGAGCGGAGCCCGCGCCAATTCGCGAGATACACGGATCGCGCGTCCTGGCGCTGCTCGGTGATTCCGTCACCACGGACCATATCTCACCCGCGGGTGATATCGCGGCAGATAGTCCCGCAGGCCGGTATTTGATGGAGCAGGGCATCCAGAAAATGGATTTTAATTCCTACGGCTCGCGGCGGGGGAACGATCGCGTGATGGTGCGTGGCACATTTGCCAACATCCGTCTGAAGAACCTCATGGTGCCCGGAACCGAAGGCGGGGTTACGGTGCATTATCCGGACGGCCAGTCGATGTCCATCTATGACGCGGCCATGCGTTACCGTTCGGAAGGCGTCCCGCTGGTCGTGATTGCGGGGAAGGAATATGGTGGTGGCTCATCGCGCGATTGGGCCGCCAAGGGGACGCTTCTTTTGGGCGTGCGCGCGACGCTGGCGGAAACCTACGAGCGCATCCATCGCAGCAACCTGGTGGGCATGGGGGTGTTGCCGTTGCAGTTTATGGAGGGTGAGAATGCCGCGTCGCTCGGCTTGACCGGCAAGGAAGTGTTGGACGTGAGCGGGCTCGGCGAAAACATCAAGCCCCGCGCTGGGGTGACGATTACGGCGGTGAGTCCGGACGGAGGGCGAAAAAATTTCAAGGCGGTTGCGCGTTTGGATTCCATGGTTGAAATAAAGTATTACCGAAACGGCGGAATTTTGCCGACGGTGCTGCGGAGCCTGCTTAAAGAATCGTAAATTAGTGAGGCGCTCCAAGAACGCCGTCATTTTGGCGCGCGCTGTCGGATTTCCCCATCAATGACAGCGGTAATAAATAGCTGACATTATTGCTCCAATTCTGAGGAGATAAAGTTCGCATGGCTCAAACTTACAACGGGACTCCCGTTCCGTCCGACGGCAAGGCGATTGGTTTTGAAAAAGATAAATTCATCGTCCCTGACCATCCTGTTATTCCCTACATAGAAGGCGACGGAATCGGACGTGATATTTGGAAGGCCGCACGGCGTGTCTTTGACGCGGCAGTGGAACGGGCGTTCAGCGGGAAGCGGCGGATTGCGTGGTATGAAGTTTTTGCCGGTGAGAAAGCTTTCCGGCAATTTGGCGAGTGGCTGCCGCAGGGCACGCTGGACGCCATCAAAGAATTCCGCATTGCCATCAAAGGCCCCCTCACCACGCCGGTGGGCGGAGGGATTCGCAGCTTGAACGTTTCACTGCGGCAACTGTTGAATCTCTACGCCTGCTGGCGGCCGGTGAAATATATTCCCGGACTTCCGTCACCGGTCAAGAATCCGCAGGCAATGAACATTATTATTTTTCGCGAGAACACCGAAGACGTTTACGCGGGAATCGAGTGGGCGGTGGGGACGCCGCAGGCGCAACGGGTGATTGAGTTTTTGAATTCGGTTCTTCGCGAAGACAATAACAAAAAACAAATTCGCGCTGACTCCGGCGTGGGCATCAAGCCCATGTCCATTACGGCCACGAACCAATTGGTTCGGCGCGCTCTGCGTTACGCCATCGCCCGCGGCCATAAGACCGTGACCCTGGTTCATAAGGGCAACATCATGAAGTTTACTGAGGGCGCGTTCCGCGACTGGGGTTACGAGCTGGCGAAGAAAGAATTTCGCTCATACATTGTCACTGAGCGCGAAAGTTGGGCGCTGGGTAATAAGGACTCGGACCCCGACATTTCGATTCAAGCCAATGCGGCGCTGGTGGAGCCGGGACTTGAAATGGCCAACGATGCTTTTAAGAAAAAGATCTACGAGGAAGTTAAAACAACGCTCGATACCATCTATGCGAGCCACGGGAAAGGGCAATGGAAACAGAAAATTTTGGTGAACGATCGCATTGCCGATTCCATGTTGCAGCAGATTCTCACTCGCGCCGGCGAATACGAAGTGGTCTGCACGCCCAATTTGAATGGGGATTATCTTTCGGATGCCTGCGCGGCGCAAATCGGTGGCCTGGGCCTCGCGCCCGGCGCGAACATCGGGGACGGTTACGGTGTTTTCGAAGCCACCCACGGCACAGCGCCGAAATATGCCGATAAAGACATGATCAATCCCGGCGCCGTCATTCGCTCCGGCGCATTGATGTTTGAATTTATGGGCTGGCCGGAAGTCGGCGACTTGATTGAGAAGGCGCTCGCGGCCACTATCGCACAGCGTCGGGTAACTTATGATTTGGAACGGCTGATGAAAATGGAAGGCGCCAGTGACGCGCGGAAACTTGGAACCGGCGCGTTCGCTGATGCCATTATTGAAAATATGCGGTAGAGGCAGGTGGCAGGCAGTAGGTGGCATATCGGGAAAATCGGGATGAGAAGATTTTCCAACCTGCTACATGCCACCTACGACCTACATTTC
>DASYXZ010000148.1:0-11501 GCA_035934315.1 Terriglobia bacterium
AGGAAGTTTATCACGGCGCAGATTTGGTCCTGGGTGGACACGGCGAGGGTGCCAAGAACAGCGGCGTGCATGAGTGTGCCGCCCGTGATGCTGGAGGCAACTTTGACGTCTGGATTCAGCTCATAAGCATATTGCACCGCGTCCAGATGACCGCTGCCTGCCGCCGCGCTGAGCACAGTGGTGCCGTCCTGAGCTTTGGGTTTTACATCGGCGCCCGCAGCCACCAGCGCCCGCATCACGTCCACGTGGTCCGCTTTGGCCGCCAGCATGAGCGGAGTCTGTTCGCCGGCAATAAAGCGAAACACAGCGAAAATGCCCGCGCCTCCAGCGCCGTCCTTGGGCGCGGGTGCTGCCGGAGTGCGCGCGTTTACGTTCGCGCCCTTGGCAATCAGTTTTTTAACCAGCGCGAGATCTCCGGAACGCGCGGCAATGTGCAGCGGAGTGTTGCCCTCAAGGTCGGGAACGTTTGGGTCAGCGCCGTGGTCGGCAAGCAATGTCGCCACCGAAGTGCTTTTATAAGAGGCGGCAATGTTCAGAACGGTGGGGCCGTTGGGCAGTGTGTAATTGGGATCAGCGCCCGCGTCAAGCAGCGCCTGGGCAGAGGGTCCGTCATTCTTAACCGCGGCAAAAACCAACGCCGTGAAACCGCGCCTGGATGCTGCGCGCACATCAGCGCCGTGCGCGAGGAGAGTCTTGACGACTTCCGGATGGCGCTCGGCAGCGGCCCACATGAGGGCAGTCTGCCCCCGGCGCGATTCCGCCGCGTTTACGTTTGCGCCGTGGGTCACCAGCAGGTTGACGGCGCTCACGCTGCCCACTCCGGCCGCGATCATGAGCGCGGTCTCGCCGTCCCAGCGCGCGGCGTTGGTGTCCGCGCCGGCCGCGAGCAGTTGAGCCACCAGCGTTGCGTCTCCGTTGGCACAGGCCAGGGTTAAGGGTGTTTCGCCATATTCATCGGAGGTGTTCGGCTTTGCGCCGGCGGCGAGCAACTTCGCGGCCGTATCGGCGTCATCGAGATAGGCTGCCCAGGCCAGCGCGGTCGCCCCGTCGGGCTGCGCAGCGTTTACATCCACTCTGGCCTGGAGAAGCCTCGTGACGGCTTTATGGTCGCGGCGTTTCACCGCGTCAAGCAATCGAAGATCGGTGGCGGCGAGGGCGGAGAGCGTGAACAGAAGCGTGGCCGCCGCGGTTCGCGCCAGCATTCGGGGCATCTGGGATGGGCTCCCTTACTCTAGTTAAGTATGACTTGGCGTAGAGTATTGCGTCGCGTTTTGAAATCAGCCCATGGCGCGAGCTTTGAGTCGCAAAGAACCCCCTCACCCGCGAACCCTCTCCCCCATGGGGGCGAGGGGAGGAAGAAATTATTTTGATGTTCGCCCCCTTGGGGGGAGAGGGTGTCCCGCGCATGTGGGACGGGCGAGGGGGCCTTTTTCCATGGCTCAGCCATAGGTCATCTTCTTGCGGCTCTTCAGACCTGTGCCTGCCGATGGGCTGTTAAGCTCACGGAACGTAAGTGAGCAATTCTACACATTCGTGAGGTGCTCAATGAACCCATTGCTGTCGCCAATTTTCGCCGCGGGATGCAGGCCCGCCTTGAAAAGCAGGGTGAGCAGCAGGTTGTTCATGGGTGTTTCTTTGGGGAAGCGGAGGTGCCGGCCGCCCTTGATCTTTCCGCAGCCGCCGCCCACCAGCACCAGAGGAAGCTCGTCATGGGTGTGCCGGTTCCCGTCACTGAGGCTGCTGCCGTAAAGTATCATCGAGTGATCGAGCAGCGATCCATCGCCGTCCGGCGTGGAGCGCATCTTCTCCAGAAAATAAGCAAAAGTCTGCGCGTGAAGATGATTGATCTTGACCACTTTCTCGATTTTAACCGGGTCGCCCTCGTGGTGCGTCATGGCGTGGTGGCCATCGGGCACGCCGATGGAGCGGTAACTGCGGTTGCTGCCCTCGCGCGCGATCATGCAACTGATCACGCGGGTCATATCGGTTTGATAGGCGATCACCATCAGGTCCATCATCAGCCGCGCGTGGTCGCTAAACGCCTCTGGGATTGACGTGGGCCGCTGCATGAGCGGAAGTTTTATGGTGGCATTCTGTTCTTCGGCCTTCTGGATGCGGCGCTCGATGTCGCGGATGGCGTCCAGGTACTCGCTCAACTTGCCGCGGTCGGACGCGCCCAATCCACTTTCCAGCCGGCTAGCGTCCCCCGCCACATAATCGAGAATGCTGCGCTGCTCGCTCAGGCTGGCCATTCGGGCAGCGGGGTCAGTGCTGTCGCCATCGCCGAACAGGCGCTCGAAAACCGCGCGCGGGCTGACCTCCATGGGGTTCGGAGTGGTGGGGCTGCGCCAGGAAATCGTGTTGGTATAAGCGCAACTATAACCGGAATCGCAATCGCCGGCGAGGGTGGGCGATTCAAGGCCAATCTCAAGCGATCCCAGTTGGGTGATTTTACCCAGCTCGCGGGCGGCGATCTGGTCCATTGAAATGCCGGCGTGAATGTCAGCGCCCCCGGTTTTCTTGGGATGCACTCCGGTAAGCCATGTGGCTCCGGCACGCGCGTGGTCCCCCGCGCCATCGCCTAAAGCGTTGCCGTTGGCCTGCGCGAGGCCGCTCAAGACCAGCATGTGATCGCGAAACGGCTCGAGAGCCTGCATGGTGGGGGCGAACTTGAATCCAGCGCCCTCGCCCGTGGGAGTCCAGCGGTCCATGATGATCCCGTTCGGCACGTAGACAAAACCCAGGCGCATTGCGGGGTTCGCCGCCGCGTCCTTAGCCATGGAGAGCGCGGGTACCATGGCGTCCAGCAGGGGCAGCGCCAGCGTGGTGCCGAGGTTGCGCAGAAACGTGCGACGCGGTAACGACTTCCTGGTGATGATCATCGCTCGGAGTCCTCCTCATCTCAAATGGAACGCTGGTGACAATCGCCGTAATCAGTGACGACAAACGATAGTTGTCAGGCGCTGCCTCGCGCACGATGGCGCGCACAGCAGGCTTGTCGTAATACTGCAGGCCGCGGCCCAAAGCATAAATCAGCAGCTTTTCCGTGACGGTCTGCAGATACTCGTCGCGGTGGCTGGTGAGCAGCGCCTGCTTAAGTCCGGCCGGGCCGGTAAACTTGGTGCCGTCGGGCAACACGCCTGAGGCGTCAATGACGGCGCCAACGTCCTTCGTGCGCCACTTGCCCACCCCATCGTAATTCTCCAGCGCGAAGCCCAGCGGATCCATCCGGGCATGGCAGGAAGCGCACACGGGGTTGGTCCGGTGCTGCTCCATCTGCTCGCGGCTGGTGAGCAGCTTACCATCATGGTTTTGCGGTTGCAATGCCGGAATATTGGGCGGCGGAGGTGGAGGCGGCGTGCCCAGCAGGTTCTCCAGAATCCACTTGCCGCGCTGTACCACTGAAGTTCGATTAGGGTACGACGTGACCGTGAGAATGCTGCCTTGCCCCAAGAGGCCGCCCCGGTTCGGATCGGTAAGGGTGACGCGTCGGAATTGCGAGCCGTAAATATTCGGGATGCCGTAGTGCTCGGCCAGACGCTGGTTTAGATAAGTGTAATTGGCGCCCAGCAAGTCCAGCACGCTGCGGTCTTCGCGCAGCACACTGGCAAAAAACAGATTTGTTTCCTCGAGGAATGACTCGCGCAGAGATTCATCGAACTCGGGGAACACGTCCGGGTCAGGTTTGGCGAGCGCCAGGTTGCGCAGGTAAAGCCACTGGCCGGCAAAGTTTTGGACGAACGCCTGCGAACGTGGGTCGGCGAGCATTCGCCGCACCTGCTGGTGCATCACGGCGGGAATGTGCAAACGGTGTCGCTCCGCCAGAGTGAGCAACTGGTCGTCGGGAATGCTGCTCCACAAAAAGAACGAGAGCCGCGAGGCGAGTTCCAGGTCGCTCAAGCGATAGACCGTGCCGGGCGCGAGTCCAGCCGGATCGTGCTCCATGCGGAACAGAAAGTCCGGAGAAACCAATATGGCCCGCAACGTCTGTTCGATACCGCTATCGAAGTCGGCTTCGCGGCGACCGGCGTGATAAAAGGCCATCAGCGGGCGGATGTCCGCATCCGTAACGGGGCGACGAAAAGCGCGACGGCTTAAGGTGGCCAGAATCTTGCGCGCGCACGGATCTTCGTCACGGGCGCTGGCCGGGCGGCAGACAAAAATGCGGGCGCGGCTGGGCGTTTCGCCGCGTCCGGTGGCGTTGTAGGGGCCGGCGACGAGGACGTCATTCACCTGCGGCGGCAGATTACCGTTGTGCGGCACTTCAAAACGTTTCAACCGGACGTCATCCAAACGCAAATCCATCTCGGCGGGCAAAGCAGGAATGGGAGCGGGCGGTGGCGCAAAGCGATTGTTTGACGGCGGAGCCGGCATTTCAAGCTCGGCGGATTCACGAAGATAGGTCACGCCCACCGTGCGCAGCCCGGCTTTGACGGGCACGCGCACTTCGTAGCGCGGAGGCGGACCATTGCCGGTAACTCCGCCGCCCAGCTTCACGCGTAAAATATATTCGGCATCGAGCGGGAAATAATAAGAAAACGCCATGCCGCCGCTCGAATCAAACGGAAGATCATCGCTCACCCGTTCGTTGCGCGACCTGCGCACGCCTCCCACGCGATGAGCTTCCGCGGGAGTGAAGTCTTCTTCATCGGGTTTGGTGGTGGGGTCGCCCACCGCCAGGCGGCTGACCATCCGCGACACGAACAAGTAGCGTTCGAGCAGCGTTGGCGAAACAGAGAGCACCGCGCCAACGTTGTCGAATCCGTATCCCGAGTCATCCACCGGCAGCAATCGGCCGGGATGAATGTCCAGCGCCAAGAGATCGCGCACGGCGTTGCTGTACTCGGAGCGATTCAGGCGGTGCACGGTGGTTCGCCCGGGATTCGGATGCAAGGCGGCATTGCGGTCAAGCGCGTTCATCAGCCAGTCGGTGAAGGTGGTTGACAACGCATGGTCGGGCCGCGGCATTCCGGCGGGAGGCATTTCTCCGGTGCGCACCTTGCGCAGCATACGCTCCATCAATTGGGCATTCGCGCCGACTTGAGAAAAGTCCAGACCTTCCAGCACCACACCCGCGGTGTGCAGGTCTTTGCTGTGGCAGAAAATACAGTATTGGTTGGTGACGGAGCTCGGAGCGAACGTGGTGGTCTTATGCGCAGCGCGCGGGGATTGAGCGGCGGCCGCAGTCACAACGAGTAGCACTACAGTTGCAGCCGCAAAAGAATTGCACGCTCGCCCCTGCACAACCAGACACATGGTCTGATTCTCCGCTGCGTTTCCTGAAAAGTCAATTCTCTTCAACCGGTGAAAATGAAATGCGGCAGCAGAAGCTCTGCTCCGGCCTGAAAAAATCAGGACCGAGTCCAAACAAAAGTTCCTAAAGCGAAAAACTCGTGGAGAATAAATCTTGTAATTGATCAGAGCGATGGAGCCGGCGAAGGGAATCGAACCCCCGACCTACGGTTTACGAAACCGTTGCTCTACCAACTGAGCTACGCCGGCCAGCGAAGACAAAAATGCTCACCCAGCGTAGCCGGCGATGCCGCCAAATGACCACCCAGGTGAGCATTTTGAGAGGAGAATAGAAAGGCGGACGCGCTCCACCCAACTAAACCCGCAGCGAGTTTAGGAAATGGGAAAGTTGATGTCAAGAGAATTCTAAGGATTTTTTCGATTTTATAAGTTATTTGTTTTGATTATGTTACGACGATGACGCGCAACAGTGTATTTGATTGATTTTCCATGCCCATACCGCCCAAAACGTCGCCCCTAAGCCCATGATTTTTATAATCTTATCGTGTTCAGCTCAGTTTCAGCGTAATGATGGTAGCCTCATCTTGTGCTCCCCATTGGGTTTGTGGGAGCCACCGCTTGGCAAATTCCCGCGAGAGATAAAATAAAATTCCGCCGCCTATCGCGATGCCGGACAAAATCAAGACAAAAATCATATTGGCGAGAATCAGTTCCCCCATCTGGGCGGGAATCGATTTGGCGCCGGGGTCGCGCTCGTTCTGGATGACCTGGCCCGACTCGCTGAAAGTATCAAGCAAAGGTTTTGCCGTGGCAGGCGACTTCGCGTTCAGCACGAGGATTAAATATGATCCGAGACGCTTCCCGAAAATCGAGTTCGGCCCCCGGTCTTGATTGAAGCCGAGTATGTTTCCCATTTCCCCAAACTTGGCCCGCGCAATTTGCGGCGTGGGATAGGCGATCACCAAAACTGTCGCGCGATTGTTGCCGGTGGAATAATCTCCCACTTGAACTTCAGCGCCCATGGAAAAGCCAATCAGGTTGGTTGGAAAAGAAGGAAGAACGCGCCGCGCCGCCTCCTCGCCCAGAAGATATTTTTCCGATCCCGCAACCAATCCGCTCCGCGGCAAGGCATCGGGCAGATTGGCGCTGGCTTGCCCCGGTGGATGGGAGTTGGCAAGAATAAACAGGAGGGCTCGAAGGTCATTGTCAGAGAAATTATATGCAGGGGCGGCGCGCCGCGGCACACGGAAAAAATATCGCCCGCGAGCCAACAACGCGCCTGCGGGCCCCACCCACGCAAGCGGCAGCCCCGCCACCGGCGTCATGGTTGCGCTTTGATAAAACGTTAGCAGTCCGTAGGCGGTCGTCGCGTCAGCGGAGGCTTCCACGATGACATCCAAAGCCTTGTCGCCCAGTTTGCAGGTCCGGATTTCGAGCGCGCTCACTCCATACTCGCGCTCAACACTCGGGTGGCCGCCAAATTCGCGCACAA
Organism: Terriglobia bacterium; assembly: GCA_035934315.1. Classification (GTDB taxonomy): domain Bacteria; phylum Acidobacteriota; class Terriglobia; order UBA7540; family UBA7540; genus DASYXZ01. The sequence goes on from DASYXZ010000148.1 coordinate 6,746, forward strand.
CATCAAGGCCCGCCTTCCTGCTGCTCAGCACGCGCCAGTCTGCTGCGGGGATTAGGGAAATGGCCGGAGGCTTTTGGGCCATGGTAAGGGGGGCCAGAATGATGAGCGCGAAACAGGGCCACGCCCTTTTCGCCGGCACGCGATACATATCACTATAATATCAAAAATTGGGTGCGTTGGAAGGGGAGAGTTGGCGCGCCGAGGTTTCAACCGGCACCTCGCTTTCAGAGGTCCGTCGCCGCACGTGACTATTCTGCGCCACCCTCATACCGCCCAGGTTGTTCACGTAACGGATCACGCCATCGTACAGCGCCTGCGCGATTTTCTGCCGGTACTCCGGCTGTCTTAACATGCGCTCGTCTTTGGGATTGGTGAGGAAAGAAATCTCGGCCAGCACCGAGGGCATGTTGGCTCCAATCAAAACGACAAAAGGAGCTTTTTTCACGCCGCGGTCCTTTTGCTTGCCGCCCGCCTTCGCCAGCCGGGAGTGGACTTCGTGTTGCACCTCGGTCGCGAACTGGCGCGACTCCTCAACCTTCTCCGTCAGGGCGATCTTTTTGATCAGGTCGCGCAACTCATGCACCGATTGCTGTGACGCGGCGTTTTCACGCGCTGCCACTTCCAGAGCCTCGGGATTGGAGCTGAAATTCAGGTAATAAGTTTCAATCCCGCGCGCGTCCTCATCGTGGCTCGCATTGGCGTGGATGGAAATAAAAAGGTCGGCCGCCTTCTCATTGGCAATCGCCGTGCGTTCTTCGAGCGGAATAAATGTGTCGTCGTGGCGCGTCATCACCACTTCACTTCCCGCATCCTCCCTCAGCAGTTTGGCCAGCCGGAGCCCCACGTCCAGGACCACATCTTTTTCCATGAGGCCGGTGGGCCCGATCGTTCCCGTGTCGTGGCCGCCATGGCCCGGGTCAATCACGATGCGTCCGATTTTCAGGCCCAGCGCGCGCGTGAGGGTGCGCGAGCCGTCTTCGGTGGGCGGAGGAGTTATGATGGGGGCGTTCAAATTGTCGGAGAGTTCTGCCCGTTTTTTCTTTGAAGTCCTGGGTTTGCCGGCCGGGGTCGCGGCCTCGCTGCTCAAAGCAGGTTGCGGTCCGTCGATCTCACCCGTCGTGTTGGCCGAATCTTCATTCGTTCTCGCGACTAGAGTTGAGTCACCCGCGGGCGCTTTCTTCTCCGTCGAGTTTTCCGCAACCTTTGGAGCAGCGCTTTCCCGTTTTGCGGGTGCGGCTTTGGCCACCAATGGCCCGGGCGGGCCGTGGATATCAATCACCAGGCGGAAAGGATTGGGAAGAGGGAAGACAGAGTAATCTTCAATTCGCGCCACGTCCAGGACCACACGGGTGACGTTGGGCTTGAACAGCGCCACACGAATCTGGCGCAGGAAGCCGTCTTCAAACGGGAATGTTTTGCCCATCAACTCCGGGCTGGGACGCGCGTTCATTAAATCAAAAACCAGCCGGTCGGGCGACACCAGACGGCTGGCGTCAAATCCCACTTCGCCATCCACGCCAATAACGATGCGGGTGTAATTCGGCCCCACCCAGCGGCGAATGCTGGTGACTTCGAGCGTGCCTCCCGGGGGGGGAATAGTTTCTGTGTCGGGCTCAAACCCCGATGCTTTACGGTAGACGCTGCGTTTCGGGTCGTTCCCCGCCGACATTTGTTGGGATTCTTTTAGTGCGGCGCGGGCCGCGGCAGCTTTTTCCGACTTGGGATATAGTTTAAGAAATTCCCGAAACGTTTTTTGGGCCTGGGCCGCGTCGCCAAGGTCGGTTCGATAAATCTCGCCCATGGCCAGCATCCCTTCGCGTGAAAACGAGCTGCGCGGATATTGTTTGATGAGGAATTCGTAAGCCCCAATTGAAGTGTGGAAGGAACGAGTGTCTGCAAACCGGCGTCCCATTTCTTCGTAAAGCTCCGCCACGGCTTCCAACGCCATCGGCGCCTTGCTGTATGCGGGGTTGGCGCGGTATACGGCACGGTAAGCAGTGATGACCTTGTCGTATTCAGCCCGGGTGCGGGCGTTTTCCGGCCGGGCCTCGAGCGTGGTTCGCATGCGAACGGCGCGATCGTAATCCGCGCGAGCTTGCGCCTTCAGGGCGTGTGAGGCAAAGGAAATTACAGGGTAGGCCAGCAGGCTGGCAATGAGGAGAGCGTACGTCGTTCGAGTTCGATGCTGGATCAACGTTAACCCGTTCCGTCTTCCGGGATTCCCCTCCAGCAAATGCAAGTTCTTCGAACGGCGACCGGCGCAGGCCGCCGCAAAAATCTAAAACCTAAAATCTAAAGCCCATCTCCATTAGTGTAGTGTACCACGCCCCGATTATCAACCAAACGATAGATCTGGGCATCCTGGGGCTCGCTGTAGGTTTGTATCTGGCTCGATTCCTGCGGGCCGGTATTGTAAAGGCCGGTCACGCGCTGCACATAATTTACCGTTTCCGGGTAGGCAGGGATGCCGCCTTTTTTCAATACGGCGTTTTCGCCCGCGTTGTATGCCGCGACCGACAGCGGAACGTTGCCGCCAAAAAGATCCAGAAGATATTTCAGGTAGGTCACGCCGCCTTCAATGTTTTGCTTGGGGTTGAAAGAGTTTTGAACCCCGAAACGGGCTGCCGTGGACGGAATCAATTGCATCAGTCCTCGCGCGCCCTTGCGTGATACCGCGCGCGGATTGTATCCGGATTCAACCTGGATGATCGCGTTAACCAGTTTGGGATCCACTTGATGTTCGCCCGCCGTCTTCTGAACCAGGCTTGTAATTTCCGGCGTGGGCGTCCCGACATATCCCCATCGCGATGCGCGCATGTTCCGCGAAGGTGACGGCGGCGGTTCAGTGGCGTTTACGAAAATGATGTGGCCGTGCTGATCTGTTACGGAAGCGATCTCGTCGGCGCGCGCCAACATGGAACTCGTCACTGGCCAGATGAGCGCCAGAGCGCACATGATGACGGAACGCATAGGGACTAAATGGTTGCGCATTAAGACCCTTCAACTCCCAAATTTCTCGGGAGACACTGAACCCATTTTTAAATCCCGTTTCTCAAATACTTCCGCACGGCAAAAACCTCGTCGCACCGTGCTCCCTGTTTCGTCAGGCTGGCGCCGCAAACACAGGGCTCGGGACGCCGAGAGTCCCGAGAAGCCTCCATACTATACCACTTCGACTCAGGTTTTTTACAAGTATTTTTCAGGTGTTTACCCTATGGCCGGGAGGACGCAATGCGGCGGGCGGAGGTGGAATTAGGGTGCGATGGGCTCAATTCCAGAGGAACTTTGGGCTCGTTTAGAAAACAGGGGGATTTTCAATAACTTAAATGACAGCCTTTCTTGCCACCGCTTAATGCCCATCCTTGCTGAGCGCGCCCGCCGTTGAACTGGCTACAAGCTCAGCCAAGGTTTGGAAATACCGGCTGTGAGTATGGCGAACAGCCTCTTCGTTGGGAGCTTCCAAAATTACGACCTCATGTTGACTGCGCTCTCGATTCAGCTTCAGCTCAAGTTCCAGCGCAATCTGTCGCTCCGAATCGTCGAACTTTCGGAACTGCACGAGGGTTCCAGTGGGACGGTCATATTCTATAAGAAAAACCATTTAGCTCACCTTGCGAGGCAGGGCCTCAATTATTTCCTTTATTTCGCGGAGGCTTTGGCGAAGCTGTGCCTTCCGGTCGTCAAGTTCGTCGCCCGCATTTGGGCGCAGGGGTTTGTTGTCGCCACGCTCTCCCTCAACACCCTCTACATTTGCGACGGACTCAGAAATACGAGATAGGACATCCTGTATTCCACGGTTGCCCGCCCCATATTTAATCCGGGCGTCAATCCTGTCGGCAAACACTTCCGACAGTTGGGCCCAGAGATTCTGTAGTTCCGTCCGAACCTGAATCTCAACGATTTTGCCCCCAGCCGTCGCGATTACATGCACGGCTCGATAGCCGTGACTGGGCCGCTGCCTGCGATCAATGACCTTTGCCTTTGAGAATGCACCGGACAAGCGCTCGACAATCCGATTTTGCTCCGGTAAGTCGGCTATGACGATCCGGCAGCCGGCGACGTCCTGCATTTGGCTTAATTTCATGGTCTTCTCACGGCGCAGCTTCTCGATTATCGAGAACGGGGTCTTTCTGGCCCTTCCTGTCGGCTCCAAGCCTGTAGCAGTCCGGACCGCAGCGACAACCTCATGGTACGCCTCGGCAAAGGACTCACGGTAAGAGTCAAGTCGGCGGAGATCATCGTCAGAAACCTCACCCTTCCTGAGGCGCTCGCCGAGCTGATCGATCTGCGACTTGGAGATTGAAGTCACGCAATAAGTTGGCCAGAGCTAACCCCTCACACTCCATATTAACGAGTTTCTGATTGCACTTCAACATCGGGCCTCTTAATGCAAGAGACAATTCACCTTTCGTTCGCCGTCCTCGTAGTTATATCTTAGAAGTTAAGCCTTTGCTGTCCGGATTCCCCAAGCAGCCCAACCGAGGCAGACGGCGACAAGCGTAGATGCTACGATGGGGCCGGCGAAGAAGTAAATCCAGCTTAAGGTCAGATTGGCAATCGCAAACGCGAAAAAGGCCCAGCCCAATCCGCCTATCGCTTTCGGGTTGGTTCGGGCAAGCCAGCCCATGTGCCATGCGAGGAATGCGGAGAACAACAAGGCGGCGGTCAACAACAGGCCGAACCCAAGGTAAATCCCTCCGTAGGTGATGTCCGATCCCATGAACCTCCAATGAACGCTGTTCATGACGGCGCGAAC
>DASYXZ010000159.1:0-12745 GCA_035934315.1 Terriglobia bacterium
CTTTCCTTGAAGTGTTACAATCTGCGCTTTGTAAATGACGACTGAATACTGTCCTCTGAACAAAGGAGCTTAACTTCGATGCGCAAAACTACGTTGGGTGTCATTATTGGGAACCGGGGCTTTTTTCCCGCCGTGCTGGCTCGGGATGGCAGAGAAGAAATTCTGCGCGTCCTCAAGCAGGATGGCTATGAGGCGATCTGCCTCACCCCCGAAGAGTCAAAATTCGGCGCGGTGGAAACCCTGAAAGAGGCGCATCAGTGCGCCGACTTGTTCAAAAAACACCGGGATGAAATCGACGGCATTCTGGTGAGTCTGCCCAATTTCGGCGACGAGCGCGGCGTGGCCAACAGTATTCGGTTTTCCGGCTTGGACGTCCCGGTGCTGGTCCAGGCCTTCCCGGACGAGCCCACCAAAATGTTGATGGGCGGGAGGCGCGACAGTTTTTGCGGAAAGATTTCGGTGTGCAACAATCTGTGGCAATACGGCATTCGCAATACGCTGACCTCGCTGCACACCGTCGCCCCGGCGTCCGAGTCCTTCAAAGCTGACTTGAAAGCGTTCGCGGCCACCTGTCGCATCGTGAAGGGTTTGAAAAACGTGCGCGTGGGCGTGCTGGGCGCGCGGCCCGTGGCCTTCAATACGGTGCGCTTCAGCGAAAAATTGATGGAACACGCCGGCATCACCGTGGAAACACTTGACCTGTCGGAAGTTTTTGGCCGCATCAATCGGATGAAGGATGATGATCCGAAATTGAAAGCGAAACTTGAAAGCATCCATGGCTACGTCGCCACCCAGGGCATCCCGCCTGAGTCGCTCATGAAAATGGGCAAATTCGGCGTGGTGGTGGATGAATGGCTCAAGGAGAACGAGCTGGCGGGCTCGTCCGTCCAGTGCTGGACGGCGATGGAGGAATTCTTCGGCGTCGTTCCCTGCACGTTGATGAGCATGATGTCCAACAACCTCATGCCCAGCGCCTGCGAGACGGACATGATTGGCATGATCGGCATGTATATCCTGCAGCTTGCTTCCGGCGATCCGAGCGCCATCGTCGATTGGAACAACAATTACGGCGATGACCCCGATAAAGCCGTGATCTTTCACTGCTCGAATCTTCCCAAACATTTCTTTGAAGATTTCAAAATGGACTTCCAGGAAATCATCGCCGGATCCGTGGGCAAGGCAAATACTTTCGGCACCGTGGTGGGGAAACTGAAAAGTGGTCCGCTCACTTATTGCCGCGCCTCCACAGATGACCTCCACGGGCGCATGCGCGCTTACGTGGGCGAAGGCCAGATCACCGACGACCGGCCGCAGAGTTTCGGTGGCTATGGCGTGGTAAAAATCCCGGCGCTTCAGGATCTATTGAAATACGTTTGCAAGAACGGCTACGAGCACCACGTCTCCGTGAATCGCAGCCACTACGGCAGGGCCGTTACTGATGCGCTGGGGAATTATAAAGGGTGGGACGTTTATCAGCACCAAGCTTCCAGTTAATGTTTTCAAGGTTGTGCAAAGACGGAGGTACGCGACGGAAACCCGCCGGTTCGATCGAGGGCGCCCAACGAGGGATGGCGTTTGGTGCGGGAGAAATGTGCCCACGGTCAACAAGAGCGCTGACCGCGGCTACCACTCTTGATCCTTGCGTTCACTCGATTGCGTTTGGGGCGGGGTGAATCCGCCGTTGGCGTTTTATTGCGGAGCTATTTTTTGGACGACTTCAATAGCTGCATTATTGGAGGTAAGCTGCCTGATTCTCTCCCTGCTACTCTCGATGCCGCATTTTTTGTAGCGTTCACGGGAGTCCCACTCCGTCCAAGTGAAGCTCAATTTTGCTGGTCCAGGTTTTAGGAATTGGCAGTGCAGCTCCTCAGACCCGCAAGCCAAGACCAACTTGATCCTCAGCTCGATATACTCCCCGGGACGAACCTCTTTGACGCTTCCAGATACTTCTTTCGCCCCATACAAATGGACAGGGATTTCCATGTAAGCAGTGGCGTCACCTTCTTCCGTGATATTTGCCCGGAGGTCGGCTCGGGAGAATTTAAATATGCCAGTCTCGTCGGGCAATTCGATTTGGTCCGAGTCGGTTATCCACGGCACCAATGCCGGATCTTGTCCCGCATTCCGCAGTCTCAGCAAGGCAATCAATTCGCCATCAATTTGAGGCTCGCTGGTGTCTACGCTCAGTAGTAAGAGATCGAAGGGATAGGTCTTAGGCGGGCATCCGATCCCCGTTGAAGAACCTCGGCCTCCGCCAGTACAACTGCGGTCGAGGACGAATTGTTTATGCTTCAGAGGGTTCGCCTCCTCCTTTATCAAATCCTTGTACCCGACCTCTTGGGCCGCCAAGGGGGCGGCGGTCAGCAAGGTCGCAACCACAAAGCATGCCATTCGGGTTGGTCTCAATGAGCACATGGGCTACGAACTTGGATGCGGCCTCATAACAACAGGTGCACCTACGCCTGCGGACTGTGGGTCTTGCGCGTTTCTTACTTAGACCGGGCCACGGCACCAAAACCGTACCAGGGCTATCAGCTTCCCGCAAAGCGGGACCAGGACGGAGAGAGCAACGAACCTGATCTTCAATGTATTTGCGAACCTCTGCGGCTTTGCGCCTTTGCGTGAGCCGGTTTGGCTTATAAATCGATTCCTTAAAAGGCTCTTGGCTTAGAACGTAACCCGCACGCCCAACTGCGCGGCAAATGGAATTCCCACGGTCGTACCGGGGCCGAAGAAATCTCCCAGAGCGCCGGCGGGAACGCGCAGTTGATTAGCGCTGGCGACAGGTTGAGTTTGCGTGCAGCCCGCATTGAGGCACAGAGCCGTAACATTGGCTAAATTGTTTACGGGCACAGGCAGCGCGGCGGTATTCGTGACGAAGTTGGCGCCGGGATTGTTGCGATTCAGAAGGTTGAAGAATTCGATGAAAGGCATCACCAACCAGCGCTCGCGAAACGTAAATGGGCGGCTCACGCGCATGTCAACTTGTATGTACGGCGTTCCGCGAAGGCCGTCGAGGCGGGTTTGGACTCCATTGACCATGGCGCGATTGTTCTGATTATCTCCGAACCCGTTTACGTCCACCGGAGTCGTGAGTGTGAAAGGACGCGCGCTTTCCGCCTGGGACATCAAAGACAGCATAAAGCCCGCGGGCGCGTACACAGTTCCCGCCACCACCAGGCGGTGGCGGACGTCTTCTCCTGACGGGCCATAATCGCCGATCGAGAACGCGTGCAGCGGATCGCACACGCCATTCACATAGTCAAACAGCTCGCCCAGCACGCAGCCCCAGGTTTTCGCGTTCGCCAGCGTGTAGTTCACAATTCCATTGAAGCGGCGCGAGACGTTGGCTTGCACGTGAATGGTCATCGCGTCGTAACTCGACCGGTTATCCGTGCGAAACAAAGATATGTCGGGAACATTCCTCATCTGGCTGGCCGTATCGGAAGGAAAAATCGGCGACTGCAACGTGTAGCCCGCCTGATACTGATAGCGCCGGTAAGCGTGGACTCCTTGCTCGTGAGTCCAGTCCGCGCTCATTATCCATTTTGAGTTGAACGCGTGCTGCACGCCCGCGCTCGCTTGAAGCGCGTACGGTGTTTTGTAACCGGGATCGATCACCGCTCCCGCGCCACCCGCTATCGCGCCCGGAATGCACCCCGCGTCACCCAAGTTGGCGCACGGCCCCGGAGGCGAATTCACAGCTTGAAATGCGGTCACCCAGCCGCTTTGTGCAAGGTCATTGTAATAGAGGCCCGCGCCGGCGCGAATCACGGTGCGCCCGCTATCACCGGGAGAATAGGCGATGCCGAGGCGCGGGGCGAACGCGCCGCGGTAATCGTGCGGCGCACCACTGATCAAAGGTATGCGCAGCGCCCGAAGCGTGAGTAGAGCGGGATTTTGCAGTTGGTCCCTGCCGGAGGCGATAAAGAGACCGAAAGTTGTGTCGTAACGCAAACCGTAGTTAATCGTGAGATGCCGGGTTACCCGCCATGAATCCTGCGCGTAAACGCCCAGCCGCTGCACGTTCTGCGAAAAACTGCCGTTGCCCGCTGCGGTGAACCGGCACGTCGTTCCCGGCGTCACTTGTAACGTGGGTGTGGGAGTGCACCTAAGATCCACGCTGAACTGCTGCGGATTACCGGCGTATTCCGCCGGGTCCATGGCGAAGGTGGTGAGGTTCTCCGCCGTGCCAGAGAGCGCGCCACCGAGCACCGGCTCGTGGATAAAGTTCACGCCGAAGCTTGGCGCGTGGCTGCCCTGGGCGTGGCTGACGTCATAACGAAATTGATATTTTTCCTGGTTGCGCAACAAGGGGAAAGCGGCAATGGGCGTCACAAACTGGTTATCGCCAAAAGTCTCAAAGCCTGAGATTGTTCGGAAGGTCGAGCTGACAGGAAAAGCCAGCGCGAAACCCAGGTAGTCGTTTCGCCTCTCCGTATGGTGCAGGCCGCCGGCGTTAAAGGTGAATGATCCGAGCCACGTCGGACTGAATGTGTACTGATGATTGAACAGCAGGTTTGCGTAGTTTGAATGTGAGCTGGCGCCCGCCGAGGGGAGCGTGGCCTGCTGGACCAAATCATTCCGAATGGTGTAGCTGTCGGCCGCCACCCGCAGAAACCATTGCGAGCGCGACGACTGCGACCAGTCCAATCGCAGCGACGCCAGATAATCGCGAAACGGGACTGGAACGTTGTTGGGCACTGAAATTGAACTCACGCCGGGGATAAAACCCTGCAGCGTCAGTGATGCCAGCGCATTGAATTGCGTCAGGCTGGCCGGGCTGTAGGCGATGCTGGCATTCTCACGAATCGCTTCAAGAGAGGAGAAAAACCAGACTCTATCTTTTCGGATGGGGCCGCCGATGGTTCCCACATAATTCTGTCTTGAGAAAGGCTGTTTGGGCGCGGGGGCAGGATTCTCTATCGGGTAACGCGCGTTGAGCGCCGCCGCGCGCTCATAGAAAGCCAGGTCGCCGTGCCGTGTGTTGGCGCCGCGCTTGGTGGTGATCACCACGGAGCCGCCTGTGGTGCGGCTCGTGTCCGCGTCTTGTTGGGCGGTGCGCACGGCGAATTCCTGAATCGCGTCGGGCGAGAAATTCTGCAGGAAGCCGCCAATGTAGTCATCCGAATTGTCGCCACCATCCACAGAAAGCTCCACGTTAAGCCCGGAGCTGCCGCCGAATGAAACCGCGGTAATGCGCGCCTTGGTGGGGTCTGAGGGCTCCACGGGTTCCGTTCCCGGAGCGAGGAAAGCAATGTCCGCAAAGCTGCGGTGGGCCAGTGGAATAGTTTGCAGATCGTGTACGGAGATCGTGGCCTGATGCACAGCGCTGGCTGTATCAATCGGCTGCATAGCGATGGAGGATGATTGTTCTTGCACCGTCACAGTCTGCCGCACCGGCTCTGGTTTCAAGGTAACCGTTCCATCCCGCACCGAACTGACATTGACGGCTATATCCGCGCTGGCCTGCGAGAATCCATGGGCATTAACCACCATGTGATAGGCGCCAGGCAGCAGGTTATCCAGGCGAAATTCCCCGCGCCCGTCGCTAGTTGCCTGGCGGACCACGGAAGACTCGATGGCTTGAACTTTAATGCTGGCTGAGGGGATTCGCCCACCGCTAGCGTCCTGCACAACGCCGCGTAACGTTCCCCATGGGTTCTGCGCGCGCATGGCGAGGGGCAGCAAACCCACTGTCGCGAAAAAAATAATCGCGCCCCAAAGCAGACAGGCGGCGCTTGTTTTCGAGCGCATTTGGGGCGCATCCTCCGCCCAATCCGGGGAAATAAATCTCTGCTCAAGATTCTTCAATCAGGACAATGTTAGCAAGGACATAACAGGACTGGCAAGCTACCGAAATGCGATTGATCAAATGGATTAGGACCGCTCACAAACAATGCGAGCAATATCGCCCTCGATTTTGGCTGTGGAAACCGCCCGATTTCCACAGTTTTTCCACAACTCCGCTCACGCTTGCTTTTGCCTTTGCCCCTATGTTATTCTCTTCACAAGGAATAGGTTCAGATCTGGAGTCTCTTATTGGACATTGGACTTCGGGGCGTTTTAAAGCAGTTCCCTTCCGGTTCGATTCGACCTTGCGCGGCAGCAAGGTCCGGTGAGTGTCGAGAGAATGCAATTCCATTTTCCGCAGGATGACCGCTTTGCCGGATGGAAGATTCCATTCATCCAGTATCTGGTTGCGGCATCTTTTTGCTTTTTGTTGTTCGGATATTGGAGACTGCAAATCCGGCAGCATAATCTGTATCTCGATCAGGCGGAACGCAACCGCATTCGCAACCTGCCCATCATCGCGCCGCGGGGAAGAATCCTGGATCGCGAAGGAAGGGTACTGGTGGATAATTTCCCCGCCTTCAGTGTTCTTTTCATGCGTGAGAATGCAACCGCGCTGGGGCCGGGCAAGCTGGAAAGTATCGCGCGCGGCTTGCAGCTTGATCCGGAAGAGGTGAAGCGGGAGGTGAGCAATGCAGCACAACTGCCCCACTTCCAGCCACTGCTCCTGAAGCAATCGGCCACCCTTGAAGACGCCGCGTTCGTTGAATCCCATCAAACCGAATATCCTGAGCTCGCCATCATTCAGGCGCAACAGCGCGTGTACCCCTTGCACACAGCCATGGCAGCGCTGCTGGGATATGTGGGTGAAGTTTCCGAAGACACGATTGCCAAAGACGAGTCGCGCTATCGGCCTGGTGACCAAGTGGGGAAATTCGGCATCGAGCGCTCATATGATTCTGCTCTATCGGGGAAGGACGGGATGCGGCGGGTGATCGTAAACAGTCGCGGGCAGGAAGTGGGATCGATGGATTCGATCAACGCTCAGTCCGGCAACGATCTCCGCTTAACGGTGGATCTCGATGTCCAGATGGCGGCGGAAACGGCTTTGGGGGATCGCGAGGGCGCAGTGGTGGCTCTCGATCCGCGCACCGGAGAAGTGCTGGCCATGGTCAGCCACCCGAGTTTCGACCCCAACGAATTTGCCAAGCGCATCGACCAGGACACATGGAAACAGTTGATGAACGATCCCGGAAAGCCCATGATGAACAAGGCCATCCAGGCGCAACTCGCGCCCGGATCGGTTTTCAAAATTTTCACGGCGGCGGCGGGGCTTGAAACCGGCGAGATTAAACCAAACTTCACCGTTTATTGTCCCGGGGAAGTCACTTTTTACGGCCATACCTACCACGACTGGACATTTGATAAAGGGCACGGGCACGGCACAGTCAGCATGCATGACGCTATCGTGCATTCCTGCGATGTATATTTCTATACACTGGGAAAAATAATCGGAATTGACAAAATCGCATATTTTGCCAAGCGCCTGGGGCTGGGAGCCAGGACCGGAATCGATTTGCCCGCGGAAGGGACCGGATTGATCCCGTCACCCGAATGGGCCGAAGCCGCTTTCAAAAGACAATGGTGGGCGGGTGAGACTATTTCCGTGGCCATTGGACAGGGCGCGGTGGAGGCCACCCCGCTGCAACTGGCCTACGCTCTGGGCGGAATTGCCTCGGGTGGAATATTTCACCGACCGCACGTCGCCTTCAAGGGACAGCTTCAGCCTCTGAACGTCAATTTGCCGGAGAATACAGAACGCCGCTTCCCTTTGAAGAATACGACAGAGGATATTCTTTTGAAAGGAATGTGGGGCGTGGTGAACGAAGGTGGCGGTACGGGCGCCGGCGCTCGATGCCCCGGCATCGAGATCTCCGGGAAAACGGGGACGGCGCAAGTGGTCAGCATCGGGTTGCAAAAATCCGCGCACAGCGCAAAATTCAATAATAATGCCTGGTTCGTTGGGTTTTCACCCTCAACCAATCCCACCATCGCGGTGGCGGCGCTGGTGATGCAAGGCGGGCACTCATCCGTCGCTGCGCCCATCGTCCGCGACGTGATCAAAGAGTATTACGAAAAAATGCACCCGCAGAAACCTCCTGTGGAGCAAACGCAGGCGCGGGAGAAGTCAAAGCTGGTGAGTCAGGTCGCAGAGGTTCCGGCCGCGCACGCGACGCGGCCGGAGCGTTGAAGGTAACGCAGGTTTCATTATGATTCGCAAGACACTAAATTTCCGCGATAGCGACTTGCTTTTGCTCGCCCTGGCTGTGGCGATTGCAGCAGTGGGCGTGGTGGAAATTTATAGCACCACAGCCCATTCGGCCCTGGCAGGTGAATACAAATCACAAATTAAATGGATCCTGCTGGGCTGTGTCGGCGCCCTGATCGTCAGCCGGATTGATTATCACGCCATCATCGAACGCGTGCCATGGTTTTTCGTCATCAGCGTGGTGGCGCTGGCGGGGCTCTTGGTGAGCGGCCATTCCATCAACAAGGCAAGGCGCTGGCTGCCCCTGGGCGGCGTGGTAACTTTACAAGTGTCAGAATTGGTGAAGTTGGTTATAATACTTGGGGTAGCGGCTATCCTGGCTGAAAAGCGGGGAAAGGACGTTACTTGGACGGAGTTGTTGAAATTGGGAATCCTGGCCGGCGTGCCCGCAGTCCTGGTGGTTTTGGAACCGGACCTCGGAACCGCGCTGACATTTTTCCCCATCGTCGTGGCCGGAGTTTTCCTGGTTGGAATTCACCCACGGCAAATCGCTATGTTGGGCTTGCTCGCATTGTTGATGGTTCCCGTGGCGTGGCACTTTACCAAGCCCTATCAGCGCGAACGCGTCATGACTTTCATTCATCCTTCGCAGGACACCCGGGGCTCCAGTTACCAGGCCACACAATCAAAAATTGCAATCGGCTCCGGGGGATTCTGGGGCAAGGGGTTGGGGAACGGGACTCAATCCCGGCTGGGATTTATTCCCGTTTCGCACGCCGACTTTATTTTCGCCGCCTTTTCAGAAGAACAGGGTTTTGCCGGCACCCTGTTTGTCATGCTGCTTTATTTTGCCCTGCTCCTGCGATTGCTGGATGGGGCTCAGTTGGCGGGTGATCGCGCCGGCACTCTGGTGGTGGTTTGTTTTGCTTCACTTCTTTTCTTTCAGGTTTTTGTGAACGTGGGGATGATGATTGGCTTTCTGCCCATCACCGGCATCCCACTTCCGCTGATGAGCCAGGGAGGGTCCTCCATCATGTCGACTTTTCTGGGCCTGGGCCTGGCGATGAGCGTTAAGATGCGACGGCTGGTCAACTAGGTCCAGCCGCTTTGTCCGAAAGGACTTGGGGAAATTTGGGGTTTTTAGGCGGAACCGGCGAGAGCCGGATGCGGATTGATTTTCCCGTCGGCGCTCGGTAGCGGAAACGGGAAATTAAATATGTGGTCCCGGGGATTCATCATTGGCATTCACGCCCCGGGAACCACCTGACATTCAAATTAACCGGCCACGGGATTAAGCTTCCAGGATTTCCGGAAAGCCCGGCCGGACCAGGAAGGCAGGAAGTTGATCTCCCGCATTTGCGGGATTGATCCTCGCGCCGTTTCCTGATGAAAGGAGTTTCCATGTCCAAAGAGCTGTTTATTTCAGCGTCTCCCCACGAGACCAAGGTCGCCGTGTTGGAAGATGACTTATTGGTTGAGGTGTATCACGAGCGTGATACCAATACCGGGCTGGTGGGCGGCATCTACAAAGGGCGCGTGAACCGCGTGCTGCCCGGCATGCAATCCGCATTCGTAGATATCGGCCTCGATCGTGACGCCTTCTTGTACGTCTCGGATTTCTTTGAGGACGCGGAGGAATACGACAAGATTGTTGCCGAGGCGGAAGCTCGCGTCACTCGATTTGCGGAAGGAGGCCAGACTGCCGCGCCGGCCGCCGAGTTGCCGGCCATTGAGCCGCCGTCTGACTTGACGCCCGTGGAAACACCGGGTTTGCCAGCGCTTCCCTCTCCTGAAGTCGCGGTGGCAGAGCCGCCCTCGTATCAACCCACGCCCCCCGTAGTCGCTTCGCCGCCCGCTCCTTTGGCGCCGCCCACCAATGCACCGTCCGGCGGCAACCCGCGCTCTTATAACAAGCCCTCCGGGCCGCCATCAGATTTTCGGCGCGGTGAGCATCGAGGACGACGCCGCAGGCGCTACGGATCACCCGGTTTCGGCGAACGGAAGTTTGGCCCCAAACCGGAAGTTCGCGACCGGCCAGGCGAACGTCCGCCAGCACCTGCCGCAGGTCCAAGTTCTGATTTCGAAGTTCTGCCGGGTGAGTCACTGGCAAAACACCGGCACAGGGCGGATCAAAAATCACCCCCTGCCGCCGCTTTTGAGGCACCAAACCGGACAAGCGTGGAAGAAGTTGCGCCGTTCGAATCCGCACCAGCCGAACCCGAAGTGCAACATGCCCAGTCCGGCGTCGAGACGACTTCCAATGAAATTGCTCCGGCCTCTTCCACCAGTGTATGGGAGGAAAAACCCGCGGGCGAAATTTCTGTTCCTGCCCAGGAAACGAATGAATCAGCCCCGGTCATTGAAGAATTCGCAACGCCCGCCCCACCCATCGATCTCCCTTCAAATGTCGAAGGTGCTTTTTCAACTGGGCCGGAAATAACTTCGGCGCCAGAAATTCATGCCGCACCCATAAGCGAAAACGTTCCAACCGAGTTGCCCGCCAAAGCTGACGAACCGATTCTTGAGACGAAACCCCGGCCACTCTGGGACCGTCTGGTTTCAACAGTCTTGGGAAAGCCCCATGATCCCTCGGACGCTCAAAAACCGGGCGATCTCGATGCCGCTGCGCCGAGCGAGCCTGCGCCAGCAAGCACGCCGTACGTTCTTGAAACACCCGAGACCAGCCACACGGACTTCGAACGGGAAAACTTTCAAGTCGCGCCTGAAGCTTCTTCCATCGACCCGGGTAATACACTTGCCCCCGATGGGCCCGCGACAAGTGAAACAATTTCTGATGCTTCCACACCCGGCCAGATGCCCCCGCCGACATCCAACGAGCCGGCAAAAAGAGAATACACATTACGCGAACCCAATCAGAAACCTCGTTTTGCCCCCAGGCGCCGGGGCCGGCAAGGAAGAGGCAATCGTGATTTCACGCCCGCGGGCGGCCCACCTCCGCGGCGCGAGTCGCCTCGATCCGGAAATCATCAGCCGCTCCAAATCGCGGAACTGCTCAAGGAAGGCCAGGAAATCCTGGTGCAGATTGCCAAAGAACCTCTGGGACGCAAAGGCGCCCGCATTACTTCCCATATCGCCTTGCCCGGGCGTTACCTGGTTTATATGCCCACTGTCGATCACATGGGTGTTTCGCGCAAGATTGCCTCTGAGGAGGAACGCCTGCGCTTAAAGAACATCCTGCGCGACAACAAAGGCCAGGTGGCCGGCGGATTTATCGCGCGCACCGCCGGGGCCGGCCGCACGGAAGAAGAACTGAAAGCGGACATGAAATTTCTCTCCAATCTTTGGAGCGATATCCGCAGCAAAGCGGAAAGCACAAAGGCGCCCGCACTGCTCCACCGCGACCTGGATTTGATGCAGCGCATTTTGCGTGACATTCTCTCGCCCGATTTCAAGACGGTGCGTGTGGACAACGAAATCGAGTACGAGCGCGCCCTGGAGTTCGTGAGCCGTTGCCAGCCCTCTCTCGTGGGCCACGTGAAGCTCTACACCCGCGACACGCCGCTGTTTGAAGAGTTTGGCATTCAGGCTGAAATCAACAAGGCGTTGATGTCCAAGGTGTGGCTGAAGTCGGGCGGCTACATTGTGATCAACCAGACGGAAGCGCTGGTGGCGATTGACGTGAACACGGGAAAATACGTGGGCAAAACCAACCGGCTGGAAGACACCATCGTAAAGACCAATATCGACGCGGTAAAAGAGATAGTGCGCCAGATTCGCCTGCGCGACCTGGGCGGAATTATCGTGATCGACTTTATTGACATGGACGAGCGGCGCAACCGCAACAAAGTGGTCCAGGCGCTCGAAGAAGCCCTGCGCTTTGACCGCGCACCCACCAAAATTCTTTCCTTTAACGATTTCGGATTGGTGGCGCTCACGCGCAAGCGCGTGAAGCAATCGCTCGAACGGACGCTCTGCGAACCCTGTTCCTATTGTTCCGGCTCGGGCTATATTAAATCCGCCACCACCCTCTGCTATGAGATTCTGGCCGAAGCGCGCAAAATGGCCGCCGAGCATGAAGGCGATTCGCTCACCTTGCGCGTCCATCCGGAAGTTGCCCGCGCTTTGAAATCCCGCGATGGCGTCGTGCTCTCGGAACTGGAAGCGATCACCAAAAAGGACGTCATCATCAAAAGTGACCCGAGCGTGCACCAGGAACGGTTTGAAATTTACTAGAAAACCAGAAACTGGAAATTGGAAACTGGATAGTTCAATGTGTATTGGTCATCGGTGTCAAGACAAAGCGCTACTTTATGCGGTGAATTCCATTTTCTACTTTCCAATTTCCTGTTTTCTTTTTCCGCGGCTTGCGCTCCGCGTTCTTCCAGAGGATACCCATCCGATAAAACTCCTTCCTTGCCTCCCGTTGTAGCGGCGCTCGGCGCCTGCCCCCCTTTCGCGGGGAGCGCCGAAAACACAGCGGTCGGAGACCGCCGCGCCAAAAAAATATTTCCACTGTACTGTGCCATTCCCAATAGATTCTCTTCTTTCTGATAAGATGCGGGATTAAACAATGAAGGCAAAAATTGCCGAAGGTCTTCGGCTATTCAATTCGCAAAAGTATTTTGAGACGCACGAAGTTCTCGAAGAAGTGTGGCTGAAGACCGTGGGAGAAAAGAAAATATTCCTCCATGGATTGATCCAAATTGCCGCTGCGTTTCACCA
>DASYXZ010000121.1:0-8017 GCA_035934315.1 Terriglobia bacterium
CACCGATGCGGCGGTGCAATCCAGAACATAAATCGGCATCCGGGCGGGCGACAGGCTCGAAAGATGCATCAGAAGCAGGTCATTGACCAAGGGGAATGGAATGAAAGTGGAATCGAGGAATGAGATGGCGAAGAGTCCCCAACCCCCGTAAAGGACCAGCGTGTGCCCGAGCTTCGCGATTAGAATTTTTAGTTTTGACAAAAATGAGCCTCGTGATGCCTCCCGCTCAGCAGCGAATCATTCTATGAAACTCCGTGTGTCGGCGCAACGCCCGAGTGGCCCTGGCGTTCAACGCGAATTCGAACGGCAGGGACCGCGAAATCTCAATACCGGGTTATTTCACGGCATGATGCAAGTGTGAGAATTGGGGAGTGGGCTACTTTGAAAGCCTGAGAACGATGGCATAGATTAAGACAAGTGCGAACATCCAACATACTGATCCCATAAGGCGAAGATACGCCGGATACCAAGTTTTCATGACCATATTTGAGCCGGGCCATTTCTGGATGAATTTGCTTCTTGCTAGGTAACGCCTCCTAAAAAAGGACGTGATTTTTTCAGGCTTACCAATAAGTAACGTGCCGATTGCGGCTAACGTGAACGCAAACAGGAACATAAGATTCAAAGGCATCATTTAGGTCGCTCTTTCTTCACGCCGCTCTTCGCTCTCCCATAGTGCCACAAGGTCTTCCACACTCCAAAGCCTATACGTTCCGCCAGCTGCCGGGAAGTGTGGTTGGTTGACTAATCTCACGCCCGCCGATAATATCAATGGTTTAGGTACCTCACGGCGGACCGTGCCTTATGGCCTTGCGCTTTTACAATACGCTTTCTGGGCGGGTGGAGGATTTTTCACCTCTCGAAAAAAATCAGGTTCGCTTCTACACCTGCGGCCCAACGGTTTATGACTTCGCTCACATCGGCAACTACCGCACTTTTGTTTTCCAGGACATTCTGCGCCGCTATCTCGAATATCGCGGTTACGAAGTTCGCCAAGTGATGAATCTCACGGACGTGGATGACAAGACCATCCGCAATTCACAGGCCGCCGGCATGACGCTGCGCGACTACACGGCAAAGTTTATCGAGGCTTTTGAAATTGACCGAAGTCTCCTGAATCTTGAGGCGCCGGAAGTCGTCGTCCGCGCCACTGACCATATCGACGACATGGTGAAGCTCATCCAAACGCTGATCGAGAAGGGCTACGCCTACTCGAGCGAGGGGTCGGTATACTTTAGCGTCAAGCAGTTTAAGGATTACGGCAAGCTTTCGAAAATCGATTTTTCCGGAATCCGATCCGGGGCGCGCGTGGATTCCGACGAATATGAAAAGGACAATGCCCGCGATTTCGTCCTGTGGAAAGCCGCCAAGGATGGCGAGCCGCGCTGGGAGACGCCGCTCGGCCCCGGCCGCCCCGGGTGGCACATTGAGTGCTCGGTGATGTCGATGAAATACCTGGGTGAGAGTTTTGACATCCATTCCGGGGGCAGTGATCTGATTTTTCCGCATCACGAAAACGAAATCGCCCAAAGTGAAGCGGCAACGGGCAAGCCCTTCGTCCGCTTCTGGCTGCATGCCGAGCACCTGATGGTGAATGGCGAGAAGATGGCGAAATCGCAGGGGAATTTTTACACCTTGCGCGACCTCATTGCGCAAGGATACAAGCCCAGCGCGATTCGGTATCTTCTCGCCTCGGCCCATTTTCGCATGCCGCTCAATTTTACTTTTGAAGGATTGCACCAGGCGCAGCAATCAGTGCAGCGACTCAGAAATTTCCGCTCGCGGCTGACCACGGAGAAATTTCCCGAGGGGGAAAGTAAGGAACTCCGCACCCGCGCGGAAGCCGCGCGCCAGGCCTTCGATGAGGCGCTGGACGATAATCTAAACGCTGCCGCAGCGTTCGCGGCAGTTTTTGACCTGGTGCGTGATGGCAACACGGCCATGGACCGGGGCCAGTTTTCGGATGGCGATCACGCTCCTTTCCTGGATGTTCTTGAGCGCTGGGACCGTATTTTCGCCGTGCTGGAGGATGACGATCACGCGAAACTCTTACGCTATGGATTCATCAAGCCAGCCGTAAAGGCTCAGACGGATTCATCCGAAGATAATCGGAATAAAGCGGGGGCGGCCCGCGAGCCTGAGAAAGTTGCAAACGGAAACGGTGACCAAAGCGCAGTGCTCGGTGCAGGTCTTGAGGAAAAAGAAATTGAAAAGCGAATCGCTGATCGTGAAGGCGCGCGGCGTCGCGGTGAGTATGCCCGCGCTGACGAAATTCGCGGCGAGCTTTTGAATGCCGGCGTGATTCTGGAAGACACCAAAGCGGGAACGCGCTGGAAGCGGAAGTGAGCTGGTTTTGATGGGCGCGAATCCAGCACGCCGCTGTGGAGCGGAAAAAACTATGTCGCAATTAACTCTTCGCCGCGATCTCCGTTCATGGCCCGCCCCAATCTTTTTGGTGGGGATTAAATCTCCCCGGCTGAATCCTGCCGTATAGAAATATTGCCCGGTGAACAAATCACGGATCAGACCAGAGGAGATTTGCGATGAAGAAAATGATTCCAGACATTAAGACCGAGCTGCCCGGGCCTGAGGCACAAAAAGTTCTGGCTCTCGACCGCCAATTCGTCTCGCCCTCTTACACGCGCGACTACCCGCTGGTGGCCCGGCGGGGCGAGGGAATGTTCATTGAAGACGTGGATGGCAACAGGTTCCTCGATTTCGGCGCCGGCATCGCCGTGATCTCCACCGGCCATTGCCACCCGGACGTGGTCCGCGCCATCCAGCGCCAGGCCGAAACGCTCATCCACATGTCGGGGACGGACTTTTATTATCCGCAACTGGCGCAATTGGCTGAAAAAGTTGCGCAAATTACTCCAGGCTCATTTCCCAAGCGCGTCTATTTTGGAAATTCCGGCACGGAAGCGATGGAAGCAGCAATGAAGCTGGCGCGATATCACACGCGACGGCCCGGGTTCATCGCCTTCCTGGGCAGCTTCCACGGGCGCACTTTTGGATCGTTGTCGTTGACCGCCTCAAAAACCGTGCAGCGCAACGGATTCGGCCCGCTGCTTGCCGGCGTCGCTCACTCACCCTACCCCAATCCCTACCGATGTTCGGCCGGGCACCGACCCGGCGAGTGTGATTGTGATCCGATTGAGTATATTGAGAAAAAATTATTCAAGACGTCGGTGCCGCCCGAGGAAGTGGCCGCCATTATTGTGGAGCCGATTCAGGGAGAAGGCGGCTACATCGTACCCCCTCCTGGCTTTTTGCCCCGCTTGCGAAAATTAGCCGACCGCCACGGTATTCTTCTGATCTTTGACGAGGTACAGTGTGGGATGGGGCGCACGGGAAAAATGTGGGCGTGCGATCACGACGGCGTTGTTCCCGACATCCTTATCTCGGCCAAGGGAATTGCCTCCGGCCTTCCCCTCAGCGTGACGGTTGCGCGCGCGGATATAATGAATTGGCCTCCGGGCGCGCATGCCTCGACGTTTGGAGGGAACCCTGTGGCTTGTGCCGCCGCAATGGAGACGATCCGACTTCTGGAAGAGAAGTACATTCAAAACGCCGCGCGCATGGGCGAATATATTATGAAGCGGATCGCGGACTGGCCGACCCAGCACGCCATTGTGGGCCAGGTTCGCGGCCGGGGGTTGATGATCGGAATCGAACTCGTCAAAAGCCAGGAAACGCGCGAGCCTTATTCCGAAGCTCGGGGTAAAGTATTGCAGCGAGCATTTGAGAAAGGATTGATGCTCATCGGTTGTGGCGAAAGTACACTGAGATTCGTGCCGCCGCTGATTGTCGAAAAGGGCCACATTGACGCGGCCTTGAATATTTTTGAAGACTGTCTTAAGGAAGTTGCGGGAGCAGGTAAAAGGAAATAGGGAGCAAGGTGCGGGACGCTTTTTCACCATGCCCTCGTCGCGGCGTTATCTGTGAGTCTATTGGCTCGGCTGATCTATCGAGCACTGGTGTGGAAAGAGCGCCAACGCGCGCGCCTGGGAGAGCCGTCCGGGGTGGAGGAAGCCGGCGAAGGGCCCGCTCACCTCGCAACCGGCAAGCGCGGCGAGACGCTGGCCTACTGGTATCTTCGCCGCGCCGGTTATACGATTGTCGCCCGCAACCGAAGATTGCATGGCGTAGAACTTGACTTGATTGGATGGGATGGCCCTGTTTTGGCATTCATCGAAGTCAAGACGCGAACCTCCTTGGTGGCTGGCCCACCCGAGTCTGCGGTGAACCGGGGCAAGAGGAAACGGCTCATCAAGGCAGCCAATCATTACATGGGGCACATGCGACGATTGGAGCGGAAGTCCGTGACTTACAGGTTTGATATTGCAAGTGTTGCCTGGGACCCGCAGGCGGGCTTCCAAGTTCGGTTGATTAAAGATGCGTTCAAAGATCAGGATTGATGAGTAAGGATATATAAATAAATTGAATATCCTAAACTAAATTCCCCGGATCCTGAATTCCAGACCTTGGATCCTGGTCAAAAGGAGCATGAGCTTTGCCCGAACTGAGAAAAGATCCAGTTACAGGCCGCTGGGTGATCATTGCCACTGACCGCGCCAAGCGGCCCACTGATTTCGTCCGCGAAAAAGTGCAGATTACCGGTTCCGGTTTCTGCCCATTCTGTTATGGCAACGAACCCAAAACGCCGCCGGAGATTCTGGCCTATCGGAATGACGGCAGCGCCCGCAACACGCCGGGCTGGACTCTGCGCGTGGTCTCAAACAAATTTCCCGCCCTGGGCATTGAAGGCAATTTGAACCGGGAGGGTGAGGGCCTTTACGACAAAATGAACGGCATCGGCGCGCATGAAGTCATCATTGAGACGCCCGATCACCAGATGACGCTCGCCACTTTGCCAGTCAACCGGATTGAGGAAGTTTTGTGGGCCTACCGCGACCGCATTCTGGATTTAAAGAAAGACCGCCGCTTCAAATACATCCTGATTTTCAAGAACCACGGTGAGGCAGCGGGCGCATCGCTGGAGCACACCCATTCCCAGTTGATTGCCCTGCCCGTCGTCCCCAAGCGCGTGCTGGAAGAAGTGGACGGCTCCCGGCAGTATTACAATTTCAAAGAGCGCTGTATCTTCTGCGACATCATTCGCCAGGAGGTGGATAAATCCACCCGCGTCATCGCAGAAAATGAGGACTTCATCGCCATGGCCCCCTTTGCGCCGCGGTTTCCATTCGAAATGTGGATTGTTCCCAAGGTTCATCAGTCAGCGTTCGAGGAATCGCAAAAACATGAGTACGAGCGGCTCGCATTGATTTTGAAAGATATGCTGATGCGCCTCGATAAAGTTCTGGACCACCCCGCGTATAACACCATCATCCATACCTCGCCCTTCCCCGATGCTTCAAACGATTACTACCACTGGCACATGGAGATTATGCCCAAGCTCACCAAGGTCGCCGGTTTCGAGTGGGGCACGGGATTTTATATCAACCCGACGCCGCCCGAAGAATCTGCAAAATTTTTGCGAGAGGCAGCGATAACGGCGCCCGCCTGACGCAACTCATCCAAGGTCATCCGTTCATGCGCGGCACGCTTTCAGTCCGCCGCCGGGCCTGCGGTAATTCGAATTGTCGTCGTGCGGTTGAAAACCATCATCAGATCCAAAGTCGGATCGAAGAACTCTGGGGAGGGAGTGGAAGCGTCTGAGGAAGAGATGGATATCATTTTTCGATATTTTTTGTGAGAGCAATTTTTCGAATTTGCTCCACGTCCCGCAACAAACCCTGAACCAGGCGCTCCCAATCATTCCTGTCGTCTGGCGCAAACTCGCGACCATACCCCTTCATGCGCTTGGGCATGGCGTTCTCCAGGGTAACCCAAAGGGCGGAAAGTTCCGCGGCCATCACCTGGCGCGGTTCCGGTTTGGTGCGCTGGATGGTGAACCGCTCCACAGCCTGTTTGAGGCGATCGCGAAGGCTCTCCATCCTTTCACGAAGCTGGCGAATCTGATCCGCCGAAATGCGCGTCCCTGTGCCGCTGGCATCTTTGTTGGATTCGATTCCGCGCAACACGAGCTCCATGCGGTCAAGGGCGCTTTCCACCAGACTCATTACGGTTGCCAGCCTGCGCGCGTGGAGTTCGTGCAATGCCATCGTCGTTCGTCTCTGGCCGGACCTGCTTCATCCTTCGTCTTATTGCAGGTCGAAGTGGCCCCTCATCCTCTCATCAGATAATTGATGTGTACGAGTTTGGTTTTAATTTTCCTGCCGCATTGATAGCGTGGGTGGGCGGCTAATTTGCACATTTTCACAATTGCCCCCGGGACCTTTCCGCTCAGGCGCAGAGTCTCAACTCGAAAATCGTCGAGGTCCATATTCAGAAGGCTGTAATGGCCGATGTAGTGCTCGAGCAGCTCACTCGCTGGCTTCTTCGAAAGAGGAGCCATCACTATCCGTTGGTGGTCGTTCCAATAGAGCTTCCTTACGTGGCCATTCTCGCGCTCGGTGAATCCTCTTGCCAGAATGTAAACGGGCGTGTCGCGCATGTGGATCAGTTCCTTCACTACCTTGGCCATGGCGTCAGTCAAGGCGTGGAAATGGTCGAGAAATATCCAGTATTGCTTATTTTCAGCCGCGCGATAAAGCGCGCCTTTTAGCCGGCTGGTGGATTGAGCATTGAGCCAGGCCACGAAAGCGTTTTTGTTGATCCTTTCGGTATGTAACTGTTTGCGGAGCGTGGGATCTTTAACCTCATAAAGTTTTTGAATAACAAGACGCAATAAATCATGCATTCCGTCGATACCGCTCAAGTATAAATAGAATCGGGTCGAATCCGCGGAAAGCAAATTCAGGACCTTCAAGACCAGGGATGTCTTTCCGATGCCTGCCGGACCGACAATCAGCAAGCTCTCACGCTTCCGGATGGCCTCCTGTAAGCGCCGGGCTTCAGCTTCCCGGTTGATGAAAAGCTCAAAGTGGTGGGACCGCATGCTTCATCCTTCAGATTTTTCTTCCGCTGGGGGTGTATCCAAAACGCGCTTAATCTTTTTCATGACTTGAAGGAGGTTGCTCAATCGAATTTCAAGATATTTTGCCACTGGATCGGGGATTGACCCATATCCCTTGAGATGGTGTGGGTGGAGTTCTTCAATGCTGGTGGTCATCGCAGCCATCAAGGCCGCAGCCTCGCGATGGGCGTCTTCGTTCGAACAATATAGTCCAAGGTCGGATTTCATTTGATTCATTAATGAGCGTAGTTCCTGAACTCCGGTGTTTACTTTTTCACTCTTTTGCATTGGCAAAGGTTGGCGCAGGATGAAGATTGTTTCGACGGCGCGAAACAGGTCTAACAAGCGGAAACAGGATTCCTCAATCAGCCTCATGCGGATTGAAATCACCCTGCGATGGTTGCTGCTGAGTTGGGATGGCAACGGCCGATTCTCATCCGGCATATCACACTCCCGGCGATGGCGTCCTGCATTGGGGGGTGCTTATTTGGCGGACCGATGAAGGATGACGCGAACTTTTTCCAAAGTGATCAGGCCACCACCCAGCATTTCGTCCAGCTTGGGAAGTATCTTCTCAATCCGTTCGGAATACTCGACCACCTCGACAACGATGGGCAGGTCCTCGGAAAGGCGGAGAATAGAGGTGGTATGGTACGGGCTTTGACCGAGGCTCGATGATCCATAACCGCCCACGCCGCGAAGTACGGTAACACCATAGAAACCTTCGCGACGGAAGAGGTCTACGAGTGCGCGATAAAGAGGCTTGCCCTCCCATTTGTCGGACTCGCCGAAATGAATCCGCATCAATGTGCGTTCACCTTCGAATCGTTGGTGCTCCATCTCCGCCTCCTAAATTTGATCTGCCAAAAACATTCCGATGCGAAGCAAGAGGAGTCCGCCAATCAGACTGGCGCAGACATATACGCCGGCTTTCACCCAATCGCCGTCCTCCAGCATGTGTACGGTCTCCCAACCAAAGGTGGAAAAAGTTGTGAAGGCCCCGAAGAAGCCGATGGTGAGGCCGATGCGCCACTCCGG
>DASYXZ010000124.1:0-6191 GCA_035934315.1 Terriglobia bacterium
GATGGACACGGCGTCGATGGATTTATCGTCCATCAGCTTGCGAACGTCGATGAAGGTTTCGGGTTTGCGCAGGCCCATCTTGTTTTGCATGGTGGCCAAGCGTTCATTCAACACGTTTTCGTCTACCTCGCATACCGCGGCAACTTCCACGTTGGGGATTTTGGAGTACTGCCGGACGTGTACAAATCCCTGTCCATGCAGTCCGCAAACGGCCACCCGCACGCGATCGTTGGCGCCAAAAACGCGCTCCGGATGGGTGATAAACGTGATGCCGCTGAGCGCGGCAAGTCCTGCTCCCGTCTTGGCGCTGTTCTTAAGAAATTCGCGCCGGCTGATTTCTGATTCTGTAGACATAAGTCCTCCTCGTTTTTATTAAGCTGGCGGGATTATACTACCCCCTTATAAAAGCGAAACAAAAAAATTCTAATCGATGGGCAATTTAATAATGACACGCTGGTCGCGGTCCAGCTTGGCGCCACGGGCACAATACCTAACCCATCCAGATCTCGCCCAGTGGCGAGACGATTTCATAAGGCCCAAGTTTGGGTACTGTAGAAAGTGTCATTTCTTTTCGAGCGCCGCCAGTCGGAATCGCCAAAGGGTGGCTTTGAGAGGCCAACCTGTGGAGAGAATTCGGCCATCGTCTTGCCATCCGAGACCAAGAAGGTCACCGATAAAATTCAATGGGATCCTGGTCAATCTGCCGCTTCGCAAATCGAGGATGCCTGCGCCGTAGAACCAGTTATCAGGCGTAGCGATACTCACCAAAGCGCGCCCATCTTTCCCGATGGCATTCGTACCGAACTCAACAGGGGCCAGGCGTAGAGCGCTTTGGATAGGAATCGGCCCGGGTGTCCCGCCGGAAATTGGCACACGCGCCAGACGGACGCCTTCCTTCTCGCGGAACTGCACGATCAAATCTTTTCCATTAGGATCGATTGCGACTGCATCACCGGGGCCAATGCGCCGAGGCTGGCCGTCAGTGGCAGGAATTGCCCATACGGATCCTGAGACGACGTAATATAGAGTTGTCCCATCGCGCGAAGCGATGAGGTTTCCAACTCCGGTTCCCTGTACCCCTTTGAGTCGCCGGACTATCCTTCCCTCTGCGATGGAGGCGATGGCGACGACGGCGTTGCCATGCGGACCCAATAGGAATGCAACCTCGCCCTCACCCACCCGACACGCCGGCCCCGATGTTTCTTCCTTCGTCGCGATGAAAGGAACCGAATCGCCCCCCGGCATCGCTAATAGCAATCGAGATCGACCTGCGACGATGGAGTCGAGGAGGACTCGGCCATCAGCAATCTGAAAAGTCGACTGCGCTCCGGATAACGGAGTTTCAGAGCCGGCCAGGACTTCGGGCGTCCCCCCCAGAGCGGAGGACCGTAGAATTTCATTCGGGCGGACCGTCTGATCCAAGTAGAGTGTTCCGTCCTTGCCCACATCCATAAACAAGGGCGGAGCCGTAAGAGATAACAAAGTGCGTATCGGGCCTGAGCCGCTCCGTGGGACCGCGACAATGCGGTGCAGGTCCCCCTCTCTCGAGTCAATGAGTACGGACTGATCATCGATGGACACAGCGAGCGGAAAGAGACTAATCGCAGATGGGACGAGATCGAGCTCGGGCGCCAGGCGTCGCGTTTTTCCTGAGGTGAGGTCAATAACGTAAAGATGAGGCACTGGATCTGTCTTTACCTGGTCGGGGGTTTTCCCGAAGAAAACGGCTTCCTTGCCGTCGCGGAATGCCCGAACGGGCGGGCACAGGTCTAAGCTGATAAAAATACCGTTGAGAGGTACTAGTCGTCCGCTCTCTGGCCAGAACCGGTTCAGCTGGAAATCCCGATCTTTGTTCACTCGCGTGATCAGCAAACTGCCATCGAGAAGAACCTCCGGCCCCATCGCGTCTTCCAGAATCAAGCGTTCTTCCCCGCCGAATCGGGAAACGGTGTAAATGCCGCGCGGACCTGAAAATTCCCTGTCGAAATAAATCTCGGTCCCATCGAGTGACCAGTTCAGTTCTGTGACATATCCGCGCGAGCGGTTTTTGGTGAGGACGGTCCAGTCACCCGATTCTGTGTCCATCACGGCAACTTGTGTCGTCCCATCCACCATGGCCTGAAAAGCGAGGGTGTGGCCATCGGGCGAAATGCGGGCCCCGAAGGCGATGCTCGGCCCGCCCAGCATCTGGGCCGACCAGTCGGGGACCGAGGGACTGTGCCGGGCTTTCAGCCACCACCCGGCTACAAAGCCGACGATTAACATTGCGGCCGCCAGCGCCCACGGCAATGCGCGCTGTAGCGGCGGTCTGTGACCGCCGATTTTCTCTTCCTCCCGGCGGTCATAGACCGCCGCTCCAACGTCCGTCGTTCCGCTCAGGGTTTCTTCAATGGCAATACGCGCTTCGCCGATGGCCTGCAAGCGGCGCTTGGAATCTTTCTCAAGGCAGCGCCGGAGAAGTTTTTGAATCGACGGCGGTGTGTTTTGCGGCAACTCATGCCACTCCGGCTCGGCGCGGATCACCGCCGCCAAAACATCCGAAGTCGTTTCACCTTCGAATGTCTTTTTTCCCGTCAGCATTTCGTAGAGCACGCAGCCGAACGCCCAGATGTCGGCGCGGCGATCCACGGATTTTCCTTTTGCCTGCTCCGGGCTCATGTAGGCGGCAGTGCCCAGAATCATGCCTGCCTGGGTTGCGGCAATACTGATCGTCGGAGAATTCGAAATGTTGGTTCCCGAATCCTCCGGCGCCAGGGCTTTGGCCAGTCCGAAATCCAGAACCTTCACCACGCCCTCGTGAGTCACTTTCACGTTCGCAGGTTTCAAGTCGCGATGGATGATGCCGCGCTCGTGCGCCGCTTCCAGTGCCTCGGCGATTTGCTTGGCGATAGGCAGCGCTTCCTCGAGTTGTAGCGGCGAGCGCCGTTCGCCCTGGATGGAAGCGCCCGTTGTAGCGCCGGTGTCCTCACCGGCGCCTTTCGTTTTCCGGGAAACAATCGCCGGTGGGGACACCGGCGCTACAGAACCACCCAGACGCTCCGCCAGCGTCGGCCCTTCCACCAACTCCATCACCAGCGCCCGCACGCCGCCTGATTCTTCCAGGCCGTATATCGAAGCGATGTTGGGATGATTGAGCGAGGCGAGCACCTGCGCTTCGCGCTCAAATCGCGCCATCCGTTCGGCATCATTTGCAAACGCTGCAGGCAAAACTTTCAGCGCCACCTCACGATTCAGTTTGGTGTCGCGCGCGCGATAGACCTCCCCCATGCCGCCCGCGCCGAGCGGCGCAACGATCTCGTAGGGGCCGATTTTGGTTTCCGCGGCGAGCGTCACTTCTCTCCCGTCGGCACGAGCCGCTTTAATTCATCAGACCAGTTGAGAATGACATTAAGCTGGCGTGGCACCGAGCCTGTATCACGGTGAATCATGAGAAACCGTTTTCCGTCAGGCGAAGTATCGTAACTGTGCCAGAGGAAGAAAAAACTGGAACGGTCAAAGAGTTTGCGCCCCGCCCCGAACGATCCATCGGGCCGCACGGGCACTGCCACAACGGCGTCTCCGGCGACATAGAACAACTCCTTGCCATCTTGTGACCACGCGGGAGTGATTCCACCTTCCGTCGACACCGCCGAGCGCTTTCCTGCGCCTGGATA
Source organism: Terriglobia bacterium (assembly GCA_035934315.1). Classification (GTDB taxonomy): domain Bacteria; phylum Acidobacteriota; class Terriglobia; order UBA7540; family UBA7540; genus DASYXZ01. The sequence goes on from DASYXZ010000124.1 coordinate 3,654, forward strand.
GGCCTCGACGTAGATTTCGAATCTACCCGACTCATCCGACTGGTAGGCTACCCAGTGGCCATCGGGCGAGAATAAGGCGTTCACGTTGCTGAACGGCGTCACCAGCAAGGGCGAAACTTGGCCATCCGGCGACATCGTAAAAAGAGCTTCCGCTCGCGTGGGGTATCCTTCTCCGAATAGCAGCGTCCCATCGGGAGCCATGGAAGTCGGGTACTGATCGTTGGGGCGTTTGAGGAATACTTCCGCTGGGCCCGATCCGTCAGCGGGCTGGCAGTAAATGTCGATGTCGCCGCCTTCGTTCGAGGAGAAGAAGATGCGTTTGCCGTCGCGGCTCCACATCGGCGACGAGACTATGGCGCCATTATCTCCATTGAACGTCAAACGACGGCGGCTACCGGTGGAAAAGTCATAGACCCAGAGGTCCGCAGCGCACATCGCCAGCGCCTTCGATCCGTCTGGGGAGAGGGCAGCCTGCCAATACGGGCAATGTTCTGGGGAAGCGGCCTCAATGTTGCCTGCGCGGTCCACCCAGACCAGGGACCGCTTGGCGGGGTTTCCTGGTGCGTAAACCGCCGTTCCGGTCCTGGAGACGGCCAGCCAGGGTTGAAGGCTTTCCGCGCCGTAGTAAACGTCGGTTAGAACCGGGATGTCGGCCGCCGTGCTTGCGGGGTGCGCGGCATCCAGGGGGGCGGCTTTGAGCCCGGCGGTAGGGTCGCTGGCCAGTAGCCAGCCCGAAGAACCGCTCGACGGAGCAAAAACGGTTTCCCTCGCGCCTGCCAGGACGGGCTGCCATTTGAGCGTATCCAGCGAAAGTACAGCGCTACCGATTACGCCCTTGCCCCAAATGGTGAAAAGAACCGAGCGGCTTCCGGGAAGCGATTGCGGCCAGACGTGTGCGAACCCACTCGCACCGCCGGGCTTCGTGATCGGTTCGGGTTTCCCTCCCCGAGCAGGAATCCGCCAAAGTCCAGAAACCTCCTCGGGAACATAGATGATGCTATCATCTTCATTCCAGGTTCCCCCAAAAGGAAAACTGGCCTGGGCAAGTTTGACCGGCGATCCGCCCTCGACTGCCGCTTTTTGAAGTTGGCCCTGCGCGAAGAACGCCACCCAGCGGCTATCGGGCGAGAAAAAGGGCTGCAGGGCGCCGCTCGATCCGATCACCGCCCTGGCTTCAAAAGAATTCAGATCGCGCAAGTAAAGTTGTGGCTCCCCAACGCCTTCCCGCGCCGTGTACGCCACGATTTGCCCGTCGGGAGAAATGGCGGGAGGATCCGTTAGTTCCTGATTCAGCGGAAGCGGAATGACCAACCGCAAGACTGTCCTTGGACGGGAAGAAGGTCGAGTCCATAGAAACAACGTGACTGCGGAAGTCGCGATCAAAAGCAGCGCAAGCAACGCAACTATTGGCTGCCGCCAGAACGGCGGCGTATAGGTCGCCTGTGGCGCTAAGTCGGACAACGCAGCTGCTGCCGAGGATCCTACAGACGCCGCAATTACCTCCCCAATTTCGATGCGGGTCTCGCCGATGTCGCGCAGGCGATGTTTAGGGTCCTTGTCCAGGCAACGTCTCAGCAATTTGCGAATGGAGACCGGAGTGGATGCGGGCAACGCAGTCCAGTCCGGGTCTTTCATAATGACCGCGGCCAAAACGTCTGAGACCGTTTCACCTTCAAACACCTGCTTGCCCGTCAGCATTTCGTAAAGCACGCAGCCGAACGCCCAGATGTCGGTTCGGCGGTCCACACTTTTCCCTTTTGCCTGCTCCGGGCTCATGTAGGCGGCAGTGCCCAGAATCATTCCTGCCTGAGTCGCCGCAATACTGATCGTCGGAGAATTCGAAATGTTGGTTCCCGAATCCTCCGGCGCCAGGGCTTTGGCCAGTCCGAAATCCAGAACCTTCACCACGCCATCGTGAGTCACTTTCACGTTCGCAGGTTTCAAGTCGCGATGGATGATGCCGCGCTCGTGCGCCGCTTCCAGTGCCTCGGCGATTTGCTTGGCGATTTGCAGAGTTTCGTCGAGTTGGATCAGCGAACCCGTAGGGGCACCCCTTGGGGTGCCCTTGTCGAGGGGCGGGGCCCCCAGTGCAGAACCTGGGGTCCCCTTCCCTGCCCCCACCACTATCCGCTCCGCCAGCGTCGGCCCTTCCACCAACTCCATCACCAGCGCGCGCACGCCAAAGGTCCCGTGTGACGTCGAAGGGTCACCCGATTCTTCGAGGCCATAAATCGCGGCGATGTTGGGATGGTTGAGCGAGGCGAGCACCTGCGCTTCGCGCTCGAACCGCGCCATGCGATCCGCGTCGCTCGCAAACGCTGCCGGCAAAACTTTGAGCGCCACCTCGCGCCCGAGCTTGGTATCGCGCGCGCGATACACTTCCCCCATCCCGCCCGCGCCCAGCGGCGCAACGATCTCGTAGGGGCCGATTTTGGTTTCCGCGGCGAGCGTCACTTCTCTCCCGTCGGCACGAGCCGCTTTAATTCATCAGACCAGTTGAGAATGACATTAAGCTGGCGTGGCACCGAGCCTGTATCA
>DASYXZ010000174.1:0-7302 GCA_035934315.1 Terriglobia bacterium
AAAGGGTTTTTAAGTTCAAGACTGGGCCATCGTGGGGCTCACAAACTCAAGCCCCAGATGGCCATAATGTTCTGACCGCCGTGGCTGCACCCATACCACCCGACACCGTAAAGCGCGCTTGAGGTCTCCCATCAAGACCACTTCAACCGTCTGCCCACTGGCCAAAGAAGTAAAACTGGTCTTGATTCTTACTCCGTGTTCTGAGGAATCAATGGCGGTCCCCCGGTAAATAGATTCGCGATTTTCAGAATGAACCACCAACATTGCAGGTGCGCTGGTTGCAACCCTCCTGGAACGGCGACCTGACAATGGGTCTTGTTTGAGGAATCCCAATGATGGCGCCATGATTATATCCCCGAGCAAAATGGTAGATGCTACCGCCCGGTAGGGGAATCCGGTAAGCAACTCATTTTGACTTTGGAATATACCTGAGGCGTGTTGGGAGCGCATCGGCGGCAACCCTTTGAGTAACTGCACCTTAGACGTCTCTTCGTTGGGAGCCAGCTCGACTGTGGAGCCGATCCGGGCGGACCACACAGGAGAGCACAAAATCGGTCTGCCGATACATCAACGAAGACCGTGTCCAAAAGGAAAAGGCCCAACGATGGAATTTAGGATTGCTTTTGAGTATCAGCCAGGGTTCATGGCAGGTGTACTGCCCCAAAATTACAAGAACTGGTAGTGCTTCGACTTAGACAAGTTGAGGATAATAGTCGGGTCTGGCCCATTCAGCCCGACAGGCAAGGAAGTATATCCGGGCAAATTCACCTGCTGCCACGGTAACCGCCGAAATACCATCGAGCCGAAACAGTTGTGTACGAGCCGAATGGCCCGTTCTTTCCCAAATCTGCGCGGCCCAGATTCCTCTCATAACGCCCCATCCACGTTACTCGATGCTGGGTTAATCGAATTTCAAAGTTTTTTGGGAGGGCGACGCCGACCCCCATGGAGCGGTCGAGCGCCATGGGAGCAGCCGAGAAACTGTAATGAAATTGCGGCACATTGCTGCCCAAAAAGAAATGAGGTTCAGCAAACAGGAACACGCGGCGCAGCATCGGTGCGCCCAACGGACGAAGCTCAATATAGCCAGCGCCCACAAAACGCGCGAAGGCGGAACAGTGGGCGAGCGCCCCGCCGAAATGACCGGAAGTGGACATGCAGCGATTGAGGTCAGGCTCGTTGTGGGGTGGAGCGAAGGAGAATTCAGTGTATCCCCGAATCCACCCTTTGGGGAAAAACTGGGGCGAGGCTTTGGCGTCTGAATGAATTAACTCCTGGCAGAGAGATGTCTTAGCCGAAAGGAAACCAAGAGCCAGTAGTACCACGATGGAGAGTGATTTCATGCCTTCTCCTTACCGTAACTTGAATTTTGTTTACGCGAACTTTCAGCGGCCTCCGGGGATCAGCAACCTTGGTTCAAAATGAATTGGCAGATGATGGAGCAAAACACAAGCCGACGCAAGGAATCTTTCAGCCTGCTGCCCTTATGAAGTGGGGCGATTCTTGAACAAGATTTACTGATCGAGAGGGGGGACCTTGATAAAATCGCTTACACGATCCACTTCCAACCGAATGCTCCCCTTTTTATCGATCTCAAAGGCCGGAGCAAATTTCGCCCCCCAGACGATCTCGTCATACCGGTAAGAATAGCGGGCATGTACGATCTGGCTGAACGTGTCGTCCATGCCCTTGATCAATATCAGCACCTCGGCCTGCATCCGCTCAAGGTCGGCGGCTGTCTTTCCGAAGAGTGGGCTGTCTGAGCCAATGGGATGAACGATAGTCCAGGTAAGAGCCAGGAAAAGGACGCCCTCGCGCTCCAGCTCCAACCTATCGAACTTCCGCCGAAGTTGGCCATCCACCGTTTCCACCGTCATCAACATCACACTGGCCTCCAGTTCCATCAGGTTGCTCATGCTGCGATTGACGACGCGAAATTGGAGGCTGGTCCCGTCCTGATAGGGGGCGATGATCATCGATTTGCTGAAGCCCATGCGCGCCGACGGGCGTGACACGCGGCCCACCAGAAATCCGGTGGCAATGGCAAAGCCCATCAACCCGATCATCGCCTCAAATGAGGCAATTAAATTCACCAGGACGCCCTTGGGCGCCAGGACGCCATAGCCTACTGTGGTCAGCGTCTGCGAGCTGAAAAAAAAAGCGTTTAAGAATCGCCCCCACGCGGTGGGCGCGGCTGCACCCTGCAGGTGCTCTACACCAATGCAATAGTAGGTCATGGCAAACAACAGGTTCACCGCAATAAAGCTGGCAAACATCAAGCCAAAAAATGTGGGCCACGACTTGTTGATAAAGTAGAGATAAGGGTGGATGTCCTGCCAGGTGGTGCCGTGGCGCCGGACGTTGAACTCACCATCCTTGCGGATGGCGCGCCGCAATTTGGGGCTGTATTGCTGGGTCAGTCCGGGATCGTAACTTGGCTTTTTCATTTAGTTAGAGATTTGCCCAAAAAATTTCCGCCAACGCCAGGTCGCATCACCGCATCAAATAATTTCACGGTTTTCGAGGTGGAGTTTCTCATGAATACGCACCAGCGATGAATAAAATCGAGATGGTAGACGCAGTCGTTCCTCCAACATCGAATGCATCATACCCCAGCCGCGTGAAACTGCAATGGTTTCGGCGGAGTGCCCTTTGGGATGTGAATGCCCCGTGTCGTCATCGCCTGATGGTCCTTTCCGTCGTTCACATGCTCTGTTTCATTGCGGCTCAGGGACTTCGAGCTTCCGCCCCGCCCTCCGCCCCTTCTCCGACCCTTGAATCCGGCTATCACGAAATGTATAACCTCCAATTCGCAGATGCGCATAAAACTTTTCACGACTGGGAAAAATTCCATCCTGATGATCCGCTCGCCCCCAGTTCGGATGCGGCTGCCTATCTGTTTGCGGAGTTCGACCGCCTGGGCGTATTGCAATCGGAGTTATTTTTGGATGATGCGAAAATGAAAAACAGTCTTAAGCTGACGCCCGATCCCGCGGCCAAGCAGGCATTCGACAACTCACTCACCAAAAGCGAACAACTGGCTGACGCAATTCTGGCGCGTTCGCCAAATGATTCAAACGCTCTTTTTGCCAAAACTCTGAACTTGGGGTTGCGTTCCGACTACGTGGCGTTGATCGAAAAACGGTACATGGCTTCGTTGGGTTATATGAAGGCCGCGGGTATTATGGCCGATAAAGTGCTCGCGGTTGACCCGTCACGTTACGACGCCTACATGGCGGCCGGCGTGGAGAATTATATGTTGGGATTGAACTCCGCCCCGGTGCGCTGGCTGCTGAGAATCTACGGAGCGCAGGCAGATAAGAATCAGGGAATTGAAAAATTAAAGCTGACGGCGGAAAAAGGACATTATCTGCTTCCCTTCGCACGCCTATTACTTGCGGTGGCGGCGTTGCGCGATAAGGATAAAACCAAGGCGCGCGAGCTGCTGGGAGGATTGGCTCGAGATTTTCCCAACAACGGATTGTATGCCCACGAGCTTTCCCTGCTCCACTAGCGGGCAAAGTTATTCAGTATCAATATCGGGTAAACCTCCGTAACCCAGTCGCCGCGCGCAGTCCCGCAAAATATCCGCCTCCCAGTCAGGCCGCTTGGGGTTTTTCGGATGAGGCAGATTGGTGGGGATGCGCCTGAGCAGATGGAGAAAGATCGCCGCGGAGTGTTTGTAGGCCGGTACAGGCGCGCGGAAAGCCACATTGCCCAAATACTGCAGGGCGTCTGAAAGCGCATAATATGCGGGGTCGCCGGATTCCCACCAATGGTCCCGCTCGGCAAACTTTTCCGGTGCGAAGCCGGCCAGCCCCAGCAGGTAATCCGATCCGAATTCAATCATGTTGATGCCCAGATCGTTCCCGGTATAAACGCGGAATTCGGGCCGCACTTTGTCACGCATGGCGAGTCGATCGAGCTCAATCATCCGGTCCAGTGACGAGTGCTTCATCCCTTTCAATTCCGGGATCTCCATCAGGCCTCGCACCGTCTCTAGATCATAAATTTCGCCGTTGGGCGCGAACATCGGGCCCAGTTCGAATCCGATGACATGGTCGTATCCCCGGCAAATTAACTGATAAAGAGCGATCTTTTCCTGGGCTGATTTCCCATGCAGACGCGCGGTTTGAAAAAGAATCGGAATGCCTCCGTAAAAAACAATCTGGTCCATCTGCCGCCGATAGAGAGAGACCGCCTCGCCGTCCCGACCCTCGATATAAGCGCCGGCCACGAATGGCGCATCCTTGCCCAAAGCCTCGCGTGTCCAACGCAAGACTTCGTGTTTTTCCGCATCACTCAAATAATTCACGTATCCCGTGTCCATATTGACCGCGTTCATCAACCCGGCCCGGTGCACATCACTAAGCTGTTTCTGAAAGGCTTGGACGGCCACCCGGCCACCAGCCTCGAATGGCAACAAGGCCGCTGCAATACCCTGCACTTTGCGGCGCGGTTTTTGTCGCTCCATCAAGTTGCGAATGTTCATATCTTAATTCTCCGGGTCAATCGGTATGCATTTGGAATTGAGATTGAGTGTTGCAAATTCATTCAGACTATTGAGAAAAAGAACCTCACAGTTTCGCCTTTGCCTCTTTCAGCCGATCGGCAAAAGCAGACTTCTTGTAATAACCATCCAGAGGATAGCATCCGGAGGGCAATCCATTGCGAGGCGCGGTTGTGCAATCGCTAAAGGTTCGGCAAACCAGCTTATGCTGAATCGTATTCCCCTGCACTACGTCCCAGAGCAGCTCAGGATAGGTTAAAACCATCCGGCCTAACCCGATGGAGTCCGCCCAACCTTCGCGCACAGCCGCCTGGGACACGTAAGGTAGAAAGTCCTGCAAATAAGTGAACCCTGTGCCGACGATAATCAGTTTGGGAAACTTTTTCTTGAGCGAACGCGTTGCCTCCATAATACGAGCCACGCCGGCGAGGGGATCTTCCGGCGGCTGGTATCCGTCCGATGGCGGGTAAAGCGCCGGGCGCTGAATATGCGGACAATAATAGGGCGAGCTCGCCGAAATATTCACCAGCCGGATTTCCATTTCCTCAAGCAACGCTAAAAATCGCACGGCTTCGGCCAGGTCCGGCACCGTAGGATTTTGCGCGTCCACACCAAAGCCCCATCGATAAGGGATCAGCGCTTCATGCTCTTCTGGAATGCCCGGCCCCAATTTTCCACCCACTGACAGGGCGGGATCAGGCCGAAAGGGAATCGAATCAAAAGCCGAAAGGCGCACACCGATTTGCAATCCCGGCGCGGTTGACCTTATACCCTGGGCGACTTCGCGCAAAAAACGCGTTCGATTCTCAAAGCTCCCGCCGTAATTTCCTTCCCGGGTATGGGCGCTCAGGAATTCATGACCGAGATAGCCGTGGCAATGCTTGATATCCACAAAATCAAAACCCAGCTCGCGCGCCGCGCGGGCGGCCAGATGGAAGTCTTCGATGATTTCTCCAATTTCTCCATCGGTGAGCACAGGATAATCAGCCGGCAGGCCAAGCCTCTTATCGAGGATGGGATGATGATAAAGAATGCGCGGCTCCGGGCGGCTATTGGAGTCTGGCTTGCTATACCGCCCGGAATGGGTCAACTGCAACCCGATCATTAACCCGTCGTCGGAGCCCGCCACCCGACGATGCTCTCCAATGAGCGCCGCCCTCAAATGCGCCAGGCCTTTGTGAGTATGTGGCCCCATCAAAAGCTGATTTGGATTGGCGCGGCCATCGTGGCGTACGGCCACGGCTTCCCCGCCCCAGATCAGCTTCGCGCCGCTTGTCCCAAATCGCCGCCATCGGCGAATCGTGCTCTCGGATGGATTCCCATCCGTCGTGCCGTCCCAACCTTCCATCGGATGAATGGCAATCCGGTTGCCGATCCTGATGCCGTTGCGCACCATGGGCAGCGCGAGTGGCGATTCTGATCCTGAAACGAGTTTGTCATCACACGGGATGGCCAGGCGCAGCGAACGGAGACATTCTTGAAAATGCGCGACGTCCCGCAAACTCCCCAAACGAACGATCTCGCGAGCGTTCATACCGCTCTCCGCGATTTAGGCAATGCGGCCACGGCGGCGGCGCCCAGCAAGGCCATCCCAATCACCACAAGAAATCCCGTGGCGTAGCTCCCGGTCGCGTCGCGGGTGCGGCCAACCACCCAGGGTGACACGGCTTCCGCCACGCCATCTGCGGTCAGAATCACGCCCATCAATCGCCCCAGGATTTGCACGCCAAAGATTTCCGCCGTCATCAGTGGAACAATCATATAGTCGCCGCCGAGCGCGATCCCAAACACCCCTGCGAACACATACATCGCAGCGGAGGTGCGCGCCAAAAACAAAAATGGAATGGAGACCGCAACCAGCGCGTAAATCAGCAGCATCACATATTTTTTGGCATAACGATCCGCCAGCCATCCCATCAGCAGGCGGCCGACTATGCTGAAGGCCAGCACCAGCGACAAAAATCGCGTCGCGGCAGACTGCCCGTAACGCAGGTCCAGGCTCAGAAACAGTTTCAGGTTCTGCTGCGTGCCGCTGACGGCCGCGACCGAACACATGCTGCCCAGCGCCAACAGGTAAAATGATAACGATGTGAATGCGCCAGTTACTTTCCCCGGCGCCGCTTTCTCATGTTTCGTTTCCCGGCCCGGCCATTCTTTCACAAAAAACGCCAGGGGAAGCGCAATGAGGACAATCAACACACCCAACATTCGCAATGCTATCTGCCAGCCCAGGCGCTGCACCAGGGCGTGCGCGATCCAGGGAACCGCTGCGCCGCCAAAGCCAATCCCCAGGTACGCGATGCCCATCGCTTTTCCGCGCGCTTTGTCAAACCAGCGCGACAGCAGCACCTGGATCGGCAACGGGCCGCCGCACACATAGCCCAGTGCATTGATTAAATAAAAGAAATAAAAAGCTCCCAGCGTCGAAACGCTCCCCAAGCCGTAAAGCGCCGCGCCCGTCATCAGAATTCCCGCCAGCATCAGGCGGCGCGGTCCAAAGCGGTCCACCATCCATCCGGCAAAAAATCCAAACGCCGGTCCCACCACCAGCTTGCTCAGCGCATTTCCTGAAGTCACCTGGGCGCGGGTCCAGCCGAATTGCTTCACCATGAAGTCGTAGAAAAACGGAAGGCCCCAGAGCGCCAACCCAACAGTGCAGAACAAAACCAGGAAGGAAGTCGCCGTCACTTGCAAGGCGCCCCGCTCAAGCAATGCCTCCCGGGCGTTGCCGGAAGTTGTGGAATCTCCGCGTGCCGTCATCGCGACTTGCCCACATAACTCACGCGCCAAAC
>DASYXZ010000202.1:0-14827 GCA_035934315.1 Terriglobia bacterium
CCGGCCAAATCCGGCCGCACCTCCACTTCTGACCACCCTTCCCCAAGCAACGGCAGCACTGCGTCACGCATATTGTAACCAATCTCCACCACCAAATACCCGCCGGGTTTTAGCGTTTGCAGCGCCTGAGGAAACAGCCGGCGGTATATATCGTCGCCGCGCGCAAGATCGCCCCAGGCAAGGCGGGGCTCAAAATCCCGAACCTCGCGCTGCACTTTGTCCAGTTCAGAATGTGCCACGTAAGGGGGATTGGAGACGACGAAATCGAAGGAGGACAAACAATCGGCGTCGAGAAATCGGGCAAGCAAATCGCTCTCAAGAAATTTTACGCGTTCCGGCATCCCCAGCCTCATCGCGTTCCTAGATGCCACCACCAACGCCGGAAGGGAAACATCAGCGGCGAAAATTACGGCGCGGGGAAATTCCGCGGCCAGTGCCAGGGCGATACATCCGGATCCTGTGCCAACATCCGCTATCCGCAAGGGCGCATCATTCGGCACGCTCTGGCGGCCAGCCATCTCGATAACAGCCTCGACAATGTGTTCGGTTTCGGGGCGCGGAATCAGCACATCGGGCGAGACTTCAAAATCCAATCCCCAGAATTCCTGATGGCCTGTGATGTATTGCGTGGGCTTGCCGGTGGTCCGCTCGGCAATCAAACGGAAATATCGCTCGGCAACTTCGGCGGAAATCTCGAGTTCGGGATGCGCGTGGATATACCCGCGGTCACGGTCAAGAACGTGCATCAACAGAAGGTTCGCCGTAAGTTGGGCGGAGGGCACGTGATTCTCTAGGAGCGTTTTAAGGCCAGCTCGAAGCGCGGCGCGAAGTTCCATGGGGCAGCCAGCCAACGCAAATACTTTTTTCCCCCTGGGCATCTCCGGGGGAAGAATTCTTTATGAACTGAGAGCGAATCCATTGGGGCCACATTTAACACCGCGTCCCTCCAGGTTTTAAGCGCGCGCGCCCAAAGGCGGCGCATCATCACCCGTGTGTTTTGGAGGCGGTTGCTTGAGTTTCTCAGTCTGGTAATGATTGACGAGCGCCTCAATAAATTCATCCAGTTTGCCGTCCATCACCCGGTCGAGTTGATGGATGGTGAGTCCAATGCGGTGATCGGTCACGCGGTTCTGGGGAAAATTGTAGGTCCGAATTTTTTCGCTGCGGTCTCCTGAGCCGATTTGTGATCGGCGCTCATCACCTATCTGCTTCTGCTGTTCCTGAAGTTTCATTTCATACAAGCGCGACCGAAGCACGCGCATGGCTTTGGCGCGGTTTTTGATTTGCGACTTCTCATCCTGGCAGGAAACGATGGTTTGCGTGGGCAAGTGAGTGATGCGTACCGCCGAGTAAGTGGTGTTTACGGATTGCCCGCCGGGGCCGGAAGAGCAAAACGTATCCACTCGAATATCCTTGGGATCGATCTGAATCTCCACCTCGTCAGCTTCCGGTAGGACGGCCACCGTGATGGCGGAAGTGTGAATGCGTCCCTGCTGCTCGGTGGCGGGGACGCGTTGCACCCGGTGAACGCCGCTTTCGTATTTGAGCCGGCTGTAAACCTTGCGACCTTCAATCAAAGCGATCACTTCTTTCAATCCGCCCACTGCCGAAGCGCTGGAGGAGAGTTCTTCCACGCGCCAGCCCTGCGTCTCCGCGTAGCGAGAGTACAGACGGAACATTTCCTGGGCGAAGAGAGTGGCCTCGTCGCCGCCTGTTCCGGCGCGAATTTCGAGCACCACGTTTTTTTCATCGTTGGGGTCCCGTGGCAACAACAAGACTTTCAGTTCTTCTTCCAAGCGCACAGCTTGCTTTTGCTGCTGTTCCAACTCTTCGTGGGCGAGGGCCTTCATTTCAGGATCGGAGGAAGACTCTCCGATGAGGGCTTTGGTCTGAACCAGCGATTTGTCCAACTCCTGCCATTCGCGGTATTTTTCCACCACATTGCGAAGCTCGGCGTGTGCTCTCGCGGCTTTTTGGTAAAGCGCGGGATCGGCCAACACTTGTGGATTACTGAGCTGCGATGTCAACTCGTCATACCTTTTTTCGATTTCTGTCAGCTTATCCAAATATTGCATAGAATTATGAAGTGCCGCTCACGCCACGACGAGCTCTCCGCCCCGGCTTTTTTCCATCTCCATCGCAGAATCCAATGCCTTCATGGCGGTCTCGAGCTGTCCGTCATTAGGCTCGCGGGTAGTGATGCGTTGCAACCACAGGCCTGGTTGCGAGGCCCATCGCCAAAGGAGTCCACTGGATTTCGCGGCGAACCGGATGAATTCATAAGACACGCCGGCAATGACCGGCAACAGCAGAATCCGCCCGGCCAGCCTTCCTGCAAAAGATTGGAAAGGCAAAAACATGTATACAAACATCGAAATCACCATCACCACCAGCAGAAAACTTGTCCCGCAGCGGGGATGGAAGCGCGTGCACTGACGCGCAGAGTCGAGGTCGGTGCCGCCGAATCTCTCAAAGCACCAGACAACTTTATGCTCGGCTCCGTGATATTCGAACAACCTCTTGATGTCTTTCCACTGCGCAAGCGCGGCGAGAAAGCCCAAGAAAAGGCAAATGCGGATGATGCCGTCCACGAGATTGAAAACGATCAGATTCTCCGCCGGCGCCCAGCGGTTTTTTAGAAGTGTGGCTAGATAAAGCGGCAGGAATTTGTAAAATAGAATAAAAAATCCCAACGAGAATGCCAGGTTCAGACCCAAAAGCCAGTTGCTTAACTCAGGTTTCTTCTCCGCTTTCCCAGCCGGGGCCGGCGATGCAGGATCCTCCAGAGCCGCTTCAGCAGAATATCGCAATGCCCGAATTCCCAGCACCATCGCCTGCCCCAAAACCCCCAGCCCTCGCAAAATGGGATATTTGAGCCACGGATGCTTCTCTGAGGGCCGGTCCAGAAATTCCTTGGTGACGGCCAGGGCGCCGCCGGGCCGCCGCACCGCGACCGCAAAACTGTGCGGCGATCGCATCATCACACCTTCGATCACTGCCTGCCCGCCGACAAGAATTTCCTCGGGGCCCTGGAGAAAGGGCAGCAGGAGCAATCGCGAAATGCGGCGTGAAATCAGTCCGAATTGCAGCTTAACTCTTCGCATAAAGATTCCAGAGAACGAGGTCAGGCCTGCTGACAGCCAGCTGAGAACCTCAATAGCAAACCCTGAATCACTTTGTTGTAACGCAGCCAACTCTATGTGGCCGGGCATCGCCTTCAAGTTAAAGCCCCGGGCTCGTCGGGCCGCAACGAGTCAACAGTTATTAGATGCGTGTTGTCAAGCGAAGAACCAGAATAACTGTAATGCGCGGGGAGTGTCAATTCAAGCAGCGCCCCAAATTTCTTTCCTGTAGTTGATTTTTGTATTCGAGGCGCTATAATGCGTCGAACCCAAAGTTGCATGTGAGATGTTATATCTTTTGAGGGATCTGCAATGATTGGACAGACTCCGCGGTTGGGTGACTTGATTGATGACCATTGCCCGCGGTGTAAACTGCTGCTGAACCACGCCATCGCAAGCATGATGGATGGGAAAGTGGCGAAGGTTATTTGCCAGACTTGCCTGACCGAACACCCTTACCTCCACCAGGATGGCGCAAAGAAAAAAAAGCCGGCAGGGGGGCGCGAAACGCTGTTTGACCAGGTTCTTGCCCATGGGACAGTAACGATCGAGCCGGAGGAAATCCCGGCTGTGAAGAAAAAAGTACGACACACGAAACGCGGCTCTGGCAGGCCTAAAAGGAAACCAGCCGGGAGAGGGCAGTAATATAGAATGGGTCGCCCGCCTTAGACCGCATCCCGCCTGAGCACTTTGACCTCATCATTTGATCGCAGCTCGTACTTCGTACCGCGCCATTCGATCCGGCGCGTGAAGCCCGCCACCACGAAATTGAACAACATAATCCACGGAACCAGCGGGCTCAGTTGCCAGTAACGTGCGCCGTAGCGATTGAGAGTCGCGCGATCTTCAGGAAAAAGTTCCCGCGCCACCACCGTGCGCAGTCGCCCTTTGGCAAATCCCAGGGCAAGAATGGTGAGCAGCACCCCCGTGATTCCCATCCGCGCCATCGTTGAAGTTGGGGGATATGTCAATGCCGCAACACCCAGGAGAAATGTTCCGCAATAAAGACCGTGCGCGGCGAGCCCCAGCCGCCACAATCGCGTGGCGTAAACGCGGGTGAGAATAATTTGACGGTTTGACCAACTCAGAAACTCGTGAAAAGTAGAGTCTTCGCGGGACGCCACAAGGCAGCGCGGCTCGAAGCGAATCCAGCCGCAATCATCCCGCACAGCGCGCAGGATTGCGTAATCGTCGCTGACCGTGTGCGCCCAATAACGTTCAGCAATCTGGAGCCGCTTGAAAACCGAAACCCGCAGAGCCATGGACCCGCCCCAGGCGAAATTATGGCGGTGCTCGCCAAGCAGAGTAGCCACCGAGGTGTCCCACACCGCCCGCACCTGGGAGACAAAACCCGCACCGGGGAGGTACCAGCGAAAGCCGGTGCTCACCGTTACGCTCTGCATCTCAAGCGGCGCGATGAGCGAGCGCAGCCAGTCCTTGCCGGGCCGCGCATCCGCATCCGCAAAGGCCAGGACTTCCGCGGCAGGATCCACGGCGCCAAGCCCGCACAAAAGATTGTTCACTTTTTCTCCGCGCACATCGGAGTATCCCGCGATGAGCAGCGCGGTCCTGGGCGCGGAGTGCGCGTGCGGGGCATCCGGCTTATTCACTTTTTCCAACAAGGCTGTGAGCGCGGAGTAAGCCGCATCCTCCAGCGTGGCAACAACAAAGATCAATTGATAGTTTGGATAATCCTGCGTCAGAAATCGCGTGAGGTTCGCCTCAAAGTCTGCATCCACTCCCTTGCAAGGAATGATCAAGGCGGTGGGAGGGGTAAAATTTCCCGGCGGTTGTTGGCGGCTGTGGCGCACATAACGGAGGAAGCGGTAGCCATCGCGAAGCGCGGCAATGCTCTGTGCTCCGAGGAGCGTGGCAAAGAATGCGAAGATTTCAACTGGTAGATTTAAGGCCAGAGACTTGAGCCTCCCATGGGCTGGCAGAAAATTTCTCTCGGAAAAAACGTGAGTCTAGCATAGCTTATTTGGTCGTCACGGAAATGACGAGCGTAAGTTTTTGAGCCACGATTTTATAGTCATCAGGGATGTTTCCATGTTTATTTTGGAAGTTCTGCTGGACGTTTCTTTCCTGCTTTGGTTTGCCCTGGCGATTTTTTTGGTGTGGTGCGCGAAGGGGACCACCATTCTCCGGCCGGGCCAGGCAGCCCGGATTCCGGGCCACGCACCCAGAGTTTCCATAATCGTTCCGGCGCGCAATGAGGAAGATGCGCTCCCTGCCGCCCTCGAATCGTTCGTTGAACTCGATTATCCAGATTACGAAGTGATTGTTGTAGACGATGCCTCAACCGACGGGACCGGGCGCATCGCCGATGAATGGTCTGCCCGCGCTGGAGGCCGTGCTCCAGTTCGCGTGATTCACAACCGGGAATTACCCGACGACTGGACCGGCAAAGTCCACGCCTTAAGCGTTGCCGCTCGCGCCGTAACCGGAGACTGGATCCTGGCCACCGACGCCGACATGGTTTTTCATCCCGAAATTTTAAAGCTGGCAATTTCCCTGGCATTGGAAAAAGATGCCCAACTCGTCTCGCTGATCCCCGAGTTTGAAATGGGCGGATTTTGGGAAATGGTTATTCTTCCGGCATTCACTTTACTTCTCTCGACGCTTTACCCCATGCGCCTGGTGAACCGTCCGAATTTTCCACGCGCTCTCGCCGCAGGAGCTTTCATCCTGATGCGCCGCGCGGATTTTGAGGCCTTGGGTGGCTATGAGCCCCTCAAAGACACAGTGGTGGAAGACCTCCGAATGGCGGAGCGCTTCAAAAAGCACGGTCGCCGCATTTACCTGGCGGCCACCCGGGGCCTCTTTCATACCCGCATGTATAGCGGTCTCGGAGAACTTTGGGAAGGTTTAAGCCGGAGCGCTTTTGAGGGCTCGGGATTTTCGGTGGCGAAGATTGCCGGCGGCATCATGGTGGGAACCGTGGTGGGCGTTTTACCTTCGGTCGCCCTCATTGCTCTCGCCCTCGGAGGCGCCCGTCCTGGTCAATCGTCGCCCGATGAAATCGCATTGTCACTGGCCCTCGCAACCTGGGTCGAAAGTGCTTTGATTTATTTACCGGTTATGATTTTTCTTCGCGTGCCCATCTATTATGTTTTCACTTTGCCGCTGGCGGCAATATTTTATATGGGCGTGGCAGTGAACTCAATGTTCAAGAGCGTTTTCGGTTCCGGCGTTCCCTGGAAGGGAAGGCGTTATCACCCACCTGCGTGATGATTTTTATCGAAATATTCAGCGGGCGGAAAAGTAATAGATCCCTCAAAACCTGCCTTCCCCCTCATTTCTGATAAGATAATGAAAGTTTCTGTGGTCCGGGGTGCTGGCCGATGGTTTCACGCCATAACCGGGTGATCAGTTTATTTTATCTGGCGGCAGACGGGCTGCTCGCGATCGCGAGCTTCGCACTAGCCGACTGGATTCGGTCCTACCTTGTCACCCCGCGGCCTTTGTACCCACTTTCCCATTATCTCTGGATAGTTCCAACGGCTGTCGGCCTCTGGATGGGTGCGGGCATCTTGGCAGGCATTTACCGCGAAATCCGCGAAGAGGAATTGCGGCTGGCATTTGCCGACCCCATCAAGGTCGGGTTCGTTGGCACCACACTGCTCTTTGCATTCACCTATGCTCTCAAACTCGAATACATCAGCCGGTTGTTGCTGGGCTTTTACTCCGCGATCGATCTCGTGGCCATGATTGCGTTCCGGCTCATCGCCCGGCGGCTGAGCGAGCCATTACGCCGCACTTTTGCCGGCCTTCACTATTTTCTACTGGTGGGGAGCACGCCTGAGGCGCTCGAGATTGCGCGCATTATCGAAGCTAACGAGCGCCGGGGGATGCGGCTGTTTGCCATTGTCCGAGTGGAAGCTTCCCAGATTTTCCCGCCGCCGGTACCCTCACCGCAGCCCGATGCATCAGGAACTCCCAGCCTGCGTCACGATTATCCGGTTTATTCCCTGGACAAGATCCCGGAAATCCTTCGCCAGCATGTGATCGATGAAGTCGTTTTTGCCGTGGCAAAAAATGAATTGGAAGGTTTGCAGGAAACCCTCCTGCTCTGCGAGGAGGAGGGTGTGAAAACGCGCCTTCTGCTAAGCTTCTTACCGCACCTCATTTCCAGGATCCGCTTGGAGCCACTGCATGATATGCCCATGCTGACGTTTTCCACGACGCCGGAAAATGAGGACCTCCTGCTCTTTAAGCGCGTCGTGGATTTTTTGATGGCTCTGGTATTTTTGGTTGTGCTCTCACCACTTTTTCTGGTTTTGGCGCTTCTCATCAAACTTACCTCGCGCGGCCCTGTCCTGTACCGGCAGACGCGCTGCGGCCTGGGAGGAAGAAAATTTACGGTATACAAATTCCGGTCCATGCGAGCGGACGCCGATCTGTTGCGCGATGAACTCGCGGCTTTAAATGAAATGGATGGCCCGGTTTTTAAGATCAAAAACGACCCGCGCTGCACCGCTGTGGGAGCGTTCATGCGTAAGTTTAGTCTGGATGAGCTGCCGCAGTTGGTGAATATCCTGAAGGGTGATATGTCTTTCGTAGGGCCGCGCCCGCCTCTGCCTGAAGAAGTGGAGAAATACGAACGCTGGCAGCGACGCCGCCTTCGGATGCATCCCGGGCTCACATGCCTTTGGGCGCTGGAGGGGCGAAACAAACTCAATTTCAAACGCTGGATGGAACTCGACCTTGAATACATCGACAATTGGTCGCCTTCGCTCGACTGGAAAATTTTGGTTAAGACGATTCCGGTGGTGCTCCTCGGCCGGGGGGCAAGTTAAGTGGGACGGAATTACGCGAACTTAATTTAGTTTGGCTGCACTAATGCAGCGCAGTTTCATAGGCCACCAACAACGATTTCTTTTCGATATCCCAGTTCAAGCTTTCTTCGATTCGTTTGCGCCCTCGCTCGCCGAGCTCGCGGCGCAAAGATTCGGATTCCAGCAGCTTCGTCACCTGCTCCGCAAAATCCTGAGGGTCGTTGGGCCGGGCGTAGAGCGCCGCTTCACCCGCCGAGCGCCGGCCTTCCGTGAGATCGTAAAGAACAACGGGACGTCCGTACGCCATATATTCCATGATCTTATTCATGGTGGACTTATTGTTCATGGGATTGGCGGGGTCGGGCGCCACGCAGACATCCGCGGTGGAAAGGTAAGCGGCGAGCTCGTCGTCAGGGATTCGTCCCGTGAATTTCACCCAATCGCTCAAACTCTTTTCCGCCGCAATTGCCTTCAGGCGGGGAAGCTCGGTTCCCGACCCGATCAAAACAAACAATGTGTCCCGGCGATTTTGGCGCTTCACAATCTGCTCAATCGATTCGAGCAGCAGGTCGAGCCCGTCTTGAGGTCCCATCACACCGACATAGGTCACCATGTACGCTTTGCCCTCCTTTAATTCAAGGCGAGCCGGGCCCCGATGAACATTATTGAGATCAGGCGAGCTTCGCACCACAAACACGCGCTCGGGCTTCATGCCGCCGCGCGTGAGAGCAATTTCACGATAGGACTCGTTGGTGGCGATGGAGACGGCGGCAGTGCGGAATGAAAGGCGCTCAGCCAGACAAACCAGACGGTAAAAAAAACCACGTTTCGCAAATTTCGCCTCGAAGAGTTCGGGGTTCAAGTCATGATGATCAAAAATAAAACGCACGCCTAAGAGTTGGAATGCCCAGCCAATCAAAAAAATCGTGTCGGGAGGATTGGCAGCGTGCAGGATTCTGAACCGGGTCCTGGAATAAACCTTAAGCGCCAGGAAAAATTCAACCGCCAGCGCCCAGCTATATTCCACAAGATAACCGAGCGGGCCTGAAGCCTCCCAAATAGCATGGCGGTAAATCTCGATTCCGTGGAGCACCTCGCGAGGCTTTTCGAATCCCCGACCTTTAGGACAGATGATGGAAACCCTGAAGCCGGCATCACGCAACGCCCGCGCTTCCTGCCAGACACGCCGGTCAAAAGGGACGGTAAGGTTCTCAACGATGATGCAGACGGAAAGAACTGGAGTCGGGCGTCGCGTGTCGGGAGAATGATTTGTAATTTTATCCATTGTGAATCAAGTGGGGCATTCCCTGCTTACTATTGCTTAAGATTTACTTCTCGCCCATAGTTCAAAATTCACCAGCGCCCACAACTGCTTCTGCCGGTCACGCACGCCGTCAAAATGTTCGCGAACAAATTTCTCCATGCTGGTTTTATTAAAATAGCCAAGCGTGCGGGCGTTGGGCGAGAGCACCAGGTCCCCTACCATTGACTTTAAATCTTTTCTGAACCACGGACCGATTGGAACGGTGAACCCCACTTTCCGCCGGCGCAAAGTTTCCGGCGAAAGATAAGGCTGAAGAGCACGCCGGAGGAGAACTTTGGTCTGAAATCCCCGGGTGAGCAACCGGCTGGGGATGCGCGCCGCCAACTCCACGAATTTGTGATCGAGAAAAGGCACCCGTTCCTCAATGCTCGCCGCCATGGTCATCTGGTCACCTCGCAGAAGGAGATTATCCGGCAGCCAGATTTTTAAGTCGGCGTAAAGCATGCGCTTCAAGGGTGAGCGGTCGCTCACTTTTTCCAGAGTTTGCTGAAAAATATGTGCCGGGTGGGCGATGTCCACATGCGCCCGGAAGTCCGGTGCAAACAAGGCCTCGCGTTCCTGGCGCGAGAAAGAAGCAAACCAAGTGGCGGAGCGCTCCGCTTCATCCTTGATACTAAGCGCTTCGAGAGCCAACTTGGCGCGCCTCTGGCGGTAGGGAAGCCAGCGGACAATCGCGCGTGTGACGTTCTGCGGGACCGCCGAGACAATTCCAGACAGCCG
This sequence comes from Terriglobia bacterium, assembly GCA_035934315.1. Classification (GTDB taxonomy): domain Bacteria; phylum Acidobacteriota; class Terriglobia; order UBA7540; family UBA7540; genus DASYXZ01. Next base: position 9,945 of record DASYXZ010000202.1, read on the forward strand.
GTCAGCGGCGTATTTGGGATACCCGGCAAAAAGCTCATCGCCGCCTTCTCCCGCCAAAACAACCTTCACGCTTCGTGAAGCCAGTTTTGAAATTTTATACAGGGCAACGTCCGTCGGCTCCGCCACGGGCTCATCACGAAAAGCCACCAGGCGCGGCAGCTCATCCGCCATATCTTGCGCTGTCACCACGAGCTCATGATGTTCCGTCTTATAGCGCTCCGCCACCCGCCGGGCAAAAGCCAACTCGCTGAAACCCGGCTCGTCAAATCCCACGGAAAAAGTCTTCAGGGGACGGGCGCCGAGTTCCGCCATGAGCGCCACTACGGCGCTGGAGTCTGTGCCACCGCTCAGGAATGCGCCCAGTGGCACGTCGGATATAAGCCGCAGGCGGACAGATTCACGGAGGTGTTCCAGGACTTCTTGCGCCAAAGCGTCAACGCTCGCCGGCTCCTCTTCCTCCGCTGGAATGTCCCAGTACGCTTTAGTGTGAATTCCTTTGGAGTCAGCGACCAGAAAATGCCCGGGCAAGAGTTTCTCGACTCCACGATAGAAAGTGTGAGGCGCGGGGATGTAACGGAATCCGAAAAAGTCATAGACCGATTGCGGATCAACTTCGATGGGTTGCTCGCATAATTCGCGAAGCGCGCGAAGCTCTGAGGCGAAAACAAGCCGTCCGCGTTCCTGTCGATAATAGAGGGGCTTCACGCCCAAACGGTCGCGTGCGATAAGCAACCGGCGCTGGCGGCTGTCCCACAAGGCAAAAGCAAACATTCCACGTAGGTGATCAAGGCATGCCAGGCCGTGCTCTTCATACAAGTGAACGATGGCCTCAGTGTCCGAAGACGTTCGGAATTGATGGCCATGCGCCAAAAGTTCTGGATGGAGCTCGCGGTAGTTATAAATCTCACCGTTGAAGGCAATCCAGATGGTTTGATCTTCGTTCGACAGAGGCTGGTGTCCACCAGGAAGGTCAATGATGCTCAGGCGCCGGTTGCCGAGGCCGAGCTCGCGGTCAATGTACAAGCCTTCGTCATCCGGGCCACGATGCGCCATCGCGTCCGTCGCCCGCTCTAGCAAAGCACGATTGGCGGGCGCCTGTGTTCCGAAATTAAAGATTCCGCAGATGCCGCACATGTTGAGTTAACAGTTCACAGTCGACGGTTGACATTGAAAGAGTCAAAAGTTCTAATTTAAATCCTCGTCAAGATCTCTTATTCCGATTTTCGACTTTCAACTCTCAACTGTCCTTGAGAAATCCATCACCGCAAATCGGATACAGCAGGTGAAACAACGTCATCACCTGGGGGCGGGGATAGGAACGCGTGTCGCGCAAAAAGCCATAGTCGCCTGTGGAAAAGCCGAAACTACCGTCCGGTCGTTGGTGAACCATGCAACGCGAGTAACAACGATCGCTGAGTTCCGCGCCGTTTTCCACTCCGAATTTTCCTGCCTCGTGCAACGCGGCGGCCAGCACGGCAGTGTAATAATCCACTTCGGCGCCTCCTCCGCCCACGGTCAAACAATCCGCAGCGCTCGCCCCAGATGGCAGAACGCCGCGGGAAAGAAAGCCTGCTAATTTTGGAATTATAGATTGCGCCCGCGTTCCGGGCCGCAGCACGTTCAACCACACGAGCTTCAGGAACTGGAACGCATTGTACTGGAAGCAGAGGTAGTGGACGCGCGGCCGCTCGAACGGGCTTTCCACCACATAGGGCAGCTCGCCTGAAGCGAGCTGAACTCCCGCAACGAAGTCCAGCAGCGAATCCAAATGGGTGAGAAACTTTTCGTCGCCAGTCGCTTTCCAAAGCCGCGCAAAAAGCCACGCGGCCTCTACAGAGTTGTTCGGTACCTTGCCGCGTGGCCGGTCATAATAATTTATGGCTCGACCGGGAGGATGGTCCTGAAACCCGATGTTATTAATAAGGTAATCGTACCACTTGACGGCCCCCTCAAGAAATTCGCTGTGAGGTTCCCTCGCCAGAGTCGCGAGCATGGCGATGGCGCCCCAATCGCCCTCCACAGTAGCCACCAAATGTTTACGCTCGGGAAGCGGATAGGGCCAGGCGCCTTCGGGCATTTGCAACGCGAGCGTTGCCGCCGTGGATTCCAACGCGAGGTCCCTGTAACGCTGCACGCCCGTGGTTTCAAAGAGCATCCAGTTGGCTAGAACCCAATATCCCTGGGATTGCATAAAAACATAATTATCCCGCCAGGGAAAAGAAGCGAGAGCGCTCTTCAGGAATCGCCAAACGCGCAAGTTGAAGCGCACTCCGCTGTCCGGACCGGCGAGCAGGCCGCGAGTGACATGTTTATCCAACAAATGCGCATGCAAGCGCTCAGCCGCACTGAGGAGTTGTTCGCGTTTGACCATCTCATTGAGAGTTTAATCGAAGGCTGCAACTCCGCGGTGAAAATTAAAGCGCCTGGAAAGGCGTCCACCTCAAAACCATTCTTCGATCATGATTTCTGAATTCTCCGACCGATGCCAATTAGCCGGCACGCCCTAAGGCCCGACTGGCTGGGCGGGCGGCATTTGTCCACGAAAGGCTACGGGGCGTGGAAGAATGACAATCTCTTGCAACCCGGCCGCTTCGAACCACGCGCGCACTTCGGGATAGGTGTGCTTCCATTGATAGCGGGGCGAGTACCAGTCGAAGGTGTCAAGCACGCGCCATTCTGGATCGGGGTCCATTGCAATTTTGGTGATGAGCCGCAGAGGGAAAAAAAGCGGGATGCGGTAAAGGTAGTATAAGGGAATCGCAGCGTGGCACAGCCAGTAGAGCCAGCGCGGCGGGAGTCGGGTGGTGAAGGCGCGCTCGATGCTGCTTGAAGTTTCCATAATCCAATCGAGCGGCCTGGCCATGCGCCGCACCAGACCTGAGATCCGGGATGGAATTCGAAAATTCACATCAAGGGCCAGGACATCATTGACTCGTCCGGGAAAGTATTGGAAGGCTTCCGTCAGGCGGCGCCGCGGATAAACCCAAATGGCCGCCTCGGCGGAGGGTTTGAGCGTGCAAACCAAATGACTGAACGCCTGGTGCGTGTTGGGAGTGTGGTGTAGCACTCCAATGCTGTAAAAAAAATCGAATGTATTGCCGGGAAATGGAAGGTGAAACAAGTCGGCCTGGATAAAATGGCAGTTGGGAAGATTTCCCAGGTTGTCCTGCGCGACCTCCACCGCCAGACTGAGATCCACGCCTACGACTTCTGCTCCAGAGCGCGCCACGACGTCCATATACCGTCCTGACCCGCAGCCGGCATCGAGCACCAACTTTCCGGCCAGGCTCGCCGGCTGCACGCCGGTACTGGCAACAAAAGTGGTATCAGAACTCTTGCGAGCGGTGGTGTCAAACTGCGTTCTCCGCCAGCGCTTCCATTCAAAACCGAAGCTCGAGCTGTACGCTTCACTCGAAACAAAGCGGGGGATGCCGTTTCGGATGGGATAATCGGTTTTACATTTCGTACATCTAAAACTCCCCGCAACAATTTGTTCCCCTTGTTGTTCGGAAATTTCGAGTGACAGTTTTACCTTGCAATTCGGGCATACCAGCAAGTCAGCGAGACGAATCTTCATCGGCCAATCCACAACCTTGTGACGGGAGAATGTTTTTTCTTAGTGTCGCGCCACTTGGGCGTAAACCTCAACAATGTGTGTGGCAACGTTTTCCATAGAAAGGCGCGTAATCCATTCGCGGCCGCGAGTGCGAGTACCGCGACGGCAAACCTCCACAATCCTGGCGGCAATCGCCTGAGCCTCACGCGGCACCAGGTAGCACCCTTCGGTTTCGCCAATAAGATCGGCAGTGTCACCCACATTGACGCTGACCACTGGCAGGTTCGCGGCCATGGCTTCCTTTACGGCATTGGGTGAACCCTCGGCGAGCGAGGCAAGCACAAGGACGTCCGCCGCGTTCATATAAAGCGGCATTCGATCGCCAGGCACGCCACGAACGTGTAGTATTTCGAGCTCAGGAATTGACTCGCGCGCACTTGCTACGGCGGCTTCGATCAAGTCGAAACGCTTTCGCTCCTCGTTCGGGTTGTAAGGGAAGAGTACAAATTTCTTGTGGAGGTCCAGCCCGAGCGTGCGCCGCGCGGCAACCCTATCCATGGGATGGAATAAGTTGAGGTCAACTCCGTTGGGAATCACGTAGGCTGAGGCAAGCCTGAGTTTGGATTTCATTTCGCGGCTCTTCACGATGACCGCGGAAACCAGCCGCGCCAGGATAAAACTCGACGCCTGGAGGAATCTACCATAAATCGAAATACGGCCATTGCGCTTGAAACGGCCCAGGACGTCGTCCCCCATAAACGAGACCACCACCGGTACACGAAACTGGGAACGAGCCACCCAGCCGGACAATCCGAAATGAGCGTGGATGAGATCAAATGGTTTCGCTTTCAATCGCCGGCGTAAATCAGCGGCCGCCCGCGCATAATTCCAACGTGATGCCCGGCCCTGGATGAACAAAAGATCGAATTCCACCCCCAGCGGCCGGAGCGATTCCATCTGAGCCTGCACGAAACTTCCAAAGCCCGGGTCAACTTCGCTGGGCCAGAGGTTGGTGACAACGAGAACGCGGTAACCGCCCATGCGACTTTGCAGTACGGCTGAATTTTAAATTTCGTGCCAAACGTGCGCGCTCACATATCACAAGCGCGCCACGAGTGAAGCCGAAAATACGTCACGCTATGCGCTTCAGATAGCCGCGGGGATTAAATGTTAAAACAAATTGTTCACACTCCGTGTCAATTCGAAAGCGGGAATCCTCACGCACAAATTGTTCGACAGCCCCCAGGGGGCCGTTGAGATTGCCGAGGCCGTCACCAGCGCGAAACAAATCAATGATCGTGTCTTCGACAATAAAATAGCCACCCAC